>JABLXN010000017.1 GCA_013177995.1 Brevinematales bacterium
AGTGTCTCAAGTTTTGTATCAGGGTAGTCGATAGTCAAAGTGAAGGTAAATTCTTTACGCATGGGTTCCTCCTTGTGTCCTATTATCGGCCAGGGAGGAACTTTTTTTTGCTTTTCCTCATCTTCCCACTGCAGGTCTCCTGAAAAAAACGTTACCCTTTTTTTGGAAACGTAATCAAAAAAAGACTGGTGACTTTTTTGGGTGAGGGTAACAGGAAGTTTTTTGGAGAAGACGTTTTTCAGGGCAATGAAAAGATTGAGAATGCTTCTTTTCGTGAATTAGTTGAGATTTTAGAAATCCTTTTTGCTCATGTCCAGGAAATGATAGAAAAAGATAAAGAGAAAGAAAAAGAAGTCGTGTTTCTGGTAAAAAACTCTCTCTGCCATGTATGTTTTAGCAGGGAGGTTGCGGCTGAATTTCAGAAAAGGGCTCAACACAAGTTACAATCAGATATGAAAATAGTTATAGAACTTCTTGAGAGAATGAAGACCCAGCAAAATGAAAATTATCATCGTTTGTTGACTCTTGTTAGAGATTTTTCTGAAGCTGTGGAAAATGGAAAAATCCATGGTAAAAAGAATGATACCAATATCAATGAATTTTTTGTACGAACAAAGAATTTACAAAAAAATATCGCAGAAGCGCTTCATCGTTATTTTGAACAATTCAAGAAAATTGAAAAGGTTTTTAGAGAAATGGAAGAAATTTTTCAACAGATGAGATTGATTACTCTCAATTTAAGTGTTGAGGCTAATAAGTCACAGAACAGGGTTTTTCATGTAATTGCCCAGGAACTTCATAATCTTTCTTTGAGAACCCAGAATCTTGCCAGAACAATGATTGCGGATATAAAAAACTCTATTGAAAAAACAGAGGAAGAAAGAGAAGAAAGACTGAAAGAAATAGAAGAAGTGAATCAACAGATCGAGTTGACCCGCGTTATCAATGAGGAATTCTCTGGAACTATTCAGGGGCTATATCGTCTTGTTGGAGATCTCACTGAAGTGGTGAATTTCTTTGTGGAGGACAAGAAAGATATTCATCAAAGTTTTCATAATATCCAGAAAGTACAGATTAATAATGAAATCATGGAACATGCTTTTCGAATAATGAACAAAGTTGTCCTCTTTAGTACTGATCACATACATGGCATATTGGGGGGTAAGAAAGGTGCCTGTATTGATGCCGGTTTCAGGTCTTTGATTACAAAGCAGATTCTGGAGGAGTTGAAAGGTATAGTGACTACTGAAGACGAAAGGGAATGGCTTAAGGAGCTTTATAAAAAGTATCTTAATGTTGAAATAAATGTGACTGAGGATTTGCCGGAGGATAGAGTTATTTTGTTTGAGTAAGGGATGGCAGGTATTATGACGGATGAATTATTTACTCGTTTTTCTGAGCTTTTTTATAGTTTTTCGGGTATCAAACTCAAAGAGTACAAAAAATATCTAATGGAGTATCGGCTCTCGAAATTTGTCGGGGAGTACAGGCCCTATCAGACGTATGAAGAGTTTTATCAGGCTCTTCTTCATGATAGGACGGGAAAACTCAAAAAGCAGTTTGTTGAGGTATTGACCACGAACTATACCTATTTTTTCAGAGAATCTGTTCATTTTGATTTTCTTGCCCATTATCTCAAAGAATATGTGCCATCCAATGACTATATCAGGCTCTGGAGTGCGGGTTGTGCAAGTGGAGAGGAGGCATATACCATGGCCATTGTGGCTCTGGAAACCATACCTTCAATTCATCAGTATGATTTCAAAATTTTGGCTACTGATATTTCTCATGCCGTTCTTCAGGTGGCTCTGCAAGGGGTATATCATTATTCTAAACTAAAAAATATGGACGATGCTCTTATTCGTAAATATTTTGATTTTGATGAGGTGAAGAAAACCTTTACTGTTAAGGAAAGTGTGAAGAAATTGATTGCCTTTCGATATTTGAATCTTATGGACAATTTCCCTTTCTCTAAACAATTTGATGTTGTTTTTTTACGTAATGTATTGATATACTTCGATAATAGAGAAAAGGAATATATTCTTCGGAAGATCTATGACTATATGAAACCGGGGGGATATCTCATTTTGGGTTTATCAGAGAGTTTAGTGGGATTGCAAACGCCTTTTGTTTCTTTGAAAAACTCTATCTATAGGAGGGAGGAATGAATACAGAAAAGGAGTACTTTTTGAATCCCGGTGAACTTATCTTTTCTAAGAAGCCTATAGTCGTGAAAACCGTACTGGGAAGCTGTGTCTCAGTGACCATTTATGATAAAACTCATCAATGGGGAGGGATGTGTCACTATCTTCTTCCTGTAGCTCCTTCAGAAGAACATCATAGCACGAAGTATGGGAATATTGCCATTTATACGCTTTTGAAAAAGTTTCTCAAAGATCATGGCTCTCAGCGTGAAGATCTTGTGGCTACCATTATCGGTGGAGCTTTTATTATCTTTGATGAGAGGGAGATCTTCTTTATAGGGGACAGGAATATTGATGTGGCTATGGAAATTCTGCGAAAGGAAAAAATTTATATCAAGCAAATGCATACTGGCGGAGAACATGGTCGAAGAGTTTGGTATCATACAGGAACAAATAAAATAGTCATTGAGACGCTGGATAAGATGACAGTGGAGGATTTGTACAAACCGTGAAAGCGGGGTGACATATGGAAAAAATCAAAGTTTTAATTGTAGATGATTCGGCTATTGTGAGGGATGTGCTCTCGACAGAATTGGCAAAAGATCCACAAATTGAAGTCCTTGGAACAGCTCCTGATCCTTATGTGGCTCGAGATAAGATAGTGAGGCTTAAGCCGGATGTGATCACCCTTGATATTGAAATGCCACGAATGGATGGGCTCACTTTTCTTGAAAAGCTTATGACCTATTTTCCGCTTCCTGTGATTATTGTGAGTTCGGTGACGAAAAAAGATAATCTTGCTGCTGTGAAAGCTCTTGAACTGGGGGCTTTTGATGTGGTCAATAAACCTGGAGAAAGTATTACGGTGGAAGAGGTTAAAGATGATATTATTACTAAGATCAAACAAGCTTATGAGAATAGAGAGCTTTTTTTGTCAAAGTGGAATGCCGTGGCTCGAATATCCGAGAAAAAGACAAAAAAGTATTATCTTTCTGAGATTGTGACTACCGATAAACTCGTAGTTATTGGATCTTCTACTGGGGGAACTGTAGCCCTGGAATATATTTTCAAGAATTTGCCGAGGAATTTACCCCCTATTGCAGTAGTACAACACATGCCGATTGGGTTTACTGAACAATTTGCGAGAAGGCTCAATGAACTTTCAGAATTGTCTATCAAAGAGGCAGAAGAAAACGAAATGCTTGAAATTGGACATGTCTATATTGCACGAGGTGGAACTCATCTTCGTCTTGTTCGTCGAGGAGAGTTTCTCTATACCCAATTTGATCACTCAGAGAAAGTGAATTTTCAAAAACCTGCTGTTGATGTGTTATTTGATTCTGTAGCTTCTGTGGCTGGAAAAAATACTTTGGCTATTTTGCTTACTGGTATGGGGAAAGATGGGGCTTCAGGACTTCTCAAAATAAAAGAAGCCGGCGGCTATACGATAGCTCAGGATGAAAAAACCTCAGTGGTATGGGGAATGCCCAAAGCGGCTATTGATAGAGGAGCGGCAAAGGAAGTGCTTTCTCTTGATGATATTATTCAACGTATCGTGGATTTTTCATCGGGAAATGTGTCGGTTTAACTTTGGGTATGTGAAGAGTTTTGGCCTTGTGGTTATACCTCTCATAAACGTCTCTGTGGAACTGTCCTTAAGAGAGAAGGAGAAACCTCTTTTTGGAAGATTTTTAGAAGGAAAGAAATTCGTATAATTCTTTATCAGTATTAGAATAAAAATTCTCTTTTTTGATCAACGAGAGCATGGTTTTTTCGACTAACCTGAGAAAAAAGGCTTCTTTTTGCTTTTTTCTCTTTTTTTCTGTACACTATTTTCTGGAGGTTCTATGTACGCTAAACGTATTATTCCCTGTCTGGATATTCATCAGGGGCGAGTGGTCAAGGGTGTGCAGTTTCAAAACCTTCGAGATGCAGGAGATCCGGTCGAAAATGCGAAAATTTACGATGAAGCAGGGGCAGACGAACTGGTTTTTTTAGATATCTCTGCTACTCACGAGAAGAGAAATATCATGGTGGATGTGGCCAAAGCGGTGGCTCGTGAGATTTTTATTCCCTTTACGATTGGAGGGGGGATTCGGAGTCTTGAGGATATTCGAGAGATCCTTTTAGCGGGGGCTGACAAGGTATCTATCAACTCAATGGCTGTGAGAAATCCTGATTTTGTTTCTCAGGCGTCAAAGCGTTTTGGGTCTTCGACGATTGTAGTGGCTATTGATGTGAAGCGTGTCGGAGAGGGAAAATGGCATGTTTTTATCAATGGAGGGAGAATCGATACAGGACGTGAGGCTATTGCGTGGGCTGAAGAGGTCTGCGAACGGGGGGCTGGGGAAATCCTTCTCACCTCGATGGATAAAGATGGAACTAAGGATGGCTATGATATTGAGATTACAAAACTCATTGCGGAAAGGGTCAGTATTCCTGTGATTGCTTCCGGGGGAGCCGGGAAAAAGGAACATTTTCTTGAGGTTTTTCAGTCCACAAAGGTAAGTGCCGCCCTTGCGGCTTCACTTTTTCATTTTCGGGAACTGGAGATTACGGATCTCAAACGGTATCTTGCTTCAAATGGAGTGAGTGTAAGACTGGATTATGCGGAGTAGGGTATGGTGAAGTATGCGGCTATAGTGTGGGATATGGATGGAACATTAGTGGATAGCTTGCCGGTTATTTATGAGGCGTTTTCTGAGATGTTACGTCACTATGGAAGGGAACCGGTCTCTCTTGAGTGGATGCGGGAGAGAGTGGGATATCCTTTTGGAGAAACCATGAAGTTGGTTGGCCTTGGGGATGATGCCCGTGCGTATTATCGGGATGTCTATTTTTCTCTCTGGGAGAAGCATAAACCTTTTGATGGTGTGGTAGAAACCCTCAAGACAATCCATGGAAAGATCCCTATGGTGATTGTTTCTAATAAGAGTCGAGAAGGAATGAAAAGGACCCTCGCTCCCTGGGATGGGGAAAAATGGTTTGATCTTCTCATCTGTGAGGATGATGTGGAAAATCCAAAGCCTCATCCCGAGGCTTTTTCGCTTGTGCAAAATTTCTGGAAAAGAGAGGGAAAGCCTCTTGATCCCTCTGATGTGATTATGGTGGGGGATACACTCATCGATTCTCTCTTTGCAAAGAACGTAGGTATGGATTTTGCCTACGCTTCGTGGGGGTACGGGAGGGTGGACGAGCCTCAATACAGGCTCAAAACGCCTTCTGATCTTGTGTCTCTTGTAGGGCTTGATGAAGAAAGACCTCTCTGTGATGGGCCTGAACTGGAT
Source organism: Brevinematales bacterium (assembly GCA_013177995.1). Classification (GTDB taxonomy): domain Bacteria; phylum Spirochaetota; class Brevinematia; order Brevinematales; family Thermospiraceae; genus Thermospira. The sequence goes on from JABLXN010000017.1 coordinate 5,432, forward strand.
TTACATGGCTTTGCTCCTCAGGATGTGGAAAAGGTGGTGAAAATGTACTTGGAAGAGGCTTCTCAGAAGGGATATACCTGTGTTCGGCTTATTCCCGGGAAAGGAAAAAGTGTCAAAAAACAACAGGTAGAAAAGGTTCTTTCTCATCATCCTTTGGTGGTATCGTTTCGAGAGAGTCATCCTTTGTGGGGGGGATGGGGCTCGTATGATGTGTTTTTGAAGGGAGAGTAGGATGAGTTATCGTCGGTTATCGTCTTATGTCGGACGTTTCTGGTGGCTTGTGGGAGTGATGGTGGTTTTTGCTATTGGCGTAGTCGTAAGTAAACTTACGGCAGTCTATCAGTTAGCGGCTTTTTTTTCAGGGGTCTTTTTAGAAAAAACCATGGCTGATCCTTTACAAAGTGCTCTTCTTTTGCTTATTTCAGCAACTTCTTGGGCTGTTTCTCATTATGTTATGCTGGTGGCTTCCAATACGTTGGCTATCAGAGTACTTGCCTCTTTGCGGCAGGATGTTTATGAGAAGGTTCTTATTCTTCCTATTGGATATTTCAAAGCCAAAAGAACAGGAGATATTATCAGCCGACTCACCAATGATATTCAGGTGGTGGAAATATTTCTCATGAATGTGCTGATTGAACTGATGGTGCAACCAATGACGGTGGTGGCTATTATTCTTATGATGGTGGTAAAACAACCCCTTCTCACCCTGTATTTTTTCTCGGTAGTTCCTGTGCTAGGTATTGTTTTAGGAATTGTAGGAAAATTTGTCGAACAGGCAAGTCAGAAGGTTCAAAAACATATCTCTGATGTGACCTCGGGTATTCAGGAAACCCTGTATGGTATGGATGTTATCAAGGGGTTTGCTGTTGAGGAGGTTATGAGGGATAGGTTTCGCCGTTCGAATATGGGATATCTTTCTTCACTGATTCGGGAAGTGAGAATACGATTCTTGAGTACGCCTGTGGCAGAATGGTTTGGTTCCTTGGGTATTATTATTATCCTTGTCATAGGTGGGTTTATGGTACGTTCTGGACAGGTGACGAGTGGGGATATTGTCTTTTTTCTTTTGTTGGCCACTGTACTTTCAGAACCGTTGAGTCTCTCAAGCACCGTCTTTACCACGCTTCGGAAGCTGTCTCCGGCTCTTGCTCGTATTTATGAGGTATTGGATTATGAGGTGGTGGACGAAGCTACTCTTCCTGCGATTGGGAAGGTAGAGGGGAGGATTGTGTGTGAAAGTGTGTCTTTTGGATACACTGAGGAAAGGATGGTACTTCAGGGGGTTTCTCTTGATATTGCTCCAAAAGAAACTATTGCTATTGTAGGGCTCTCTGGCTCAGGAAAAACAACGCTTGTCTCCCTCATGGCCGGTTTTTATAAACCTACAGAGGGGAAGGTGCTTATTGATGGAAAGGACCTCTCTCTTTATAGCGGGAAAAGCTATCGTTCTCAACTGGGTATTGTGACGCAGGAACCTATTCTTTTTTCTGGAACTATTCGGGAGAATATAGCCCTTTCCTGTCCTGAGGCTTCTTTTGAGGAGATTGTAGCAGCGGCAAAAATAGCTCATGCTCATCATTTTATTGAGCGGCTACCGCAGGGTTATGATACTCTCCTTGGTGATAAAGGGGCTCAACTTTCGGGCGGGGAAAGACAGAGAGTGGTATTGGCTCGGGCTATCCTTCGTCGACCGAAAGTGCTCATTCTTGATGAGGCCACCAGTGCGCTGGATGCAGAGTCAGAAACGGCTATTCAGGAGGCTATGGAAAATATCTTAGGTCAGCAGACGACGATTATCATTGCTCACAAGCTTGCTACTATCATGCATGCAGATAGGATTGTGGTTCTTCATGAGGGGAAAATCGTCGAGGTGGGGAAGCACACGGAACTTTTGGCTTCCGGAGGGATGTATGCAAGACTCTTTCAGATGCAGACGGTGGTAGAGTAGTGAGTTATAGAACTTTTTTTGAGAAAAAAGAAGAGAGCAGAAATCTTCATAACTAAACTCATTTCGAGACCCTTGCACGGGTGTTTTCTTTCCCTATTTGGGTCAGGGGCTACGCCCCTGAAACCCCGCTTTTTCTGTGTACAAGGGCATATTTGTCTTTTTTTATCTAAAAAATAGGCTTGTTTATTAATGGAAAGGAATATTTTTATACTATTTTCTGTTTTTTATTACTTTCTTGAGACCTTTGCACATTCGTGCAAAGGTCTCATTTCTCTTTTGTTATAAAATTCTTGAGCCAAAAATTGCTATTTTTTCTTTTTTTCTTGATACTATAATACCCTTTGGAAGGAGGTATTTATGAAAAAATACGTGCTTGGAAGTATGGGGATCATGTTTTTAGCCGGGTGTGCTCTTTTTATGCAAACAGTGGCTACACCTACCTTTTCGCCTGGAAGTGGGGTGTACACGAATAGTGTGACTGTTTCCGTGGATTGTGCTACAGAGGACGCGACTATCAAGATAAAACGTTCGGTGGTCTTTTATTCCAATGCGAATCTCTCGCTTCCTCCTGCTGTGACAGTAGAAGATGAGTGGACAGAGTATACCGGTGCCTTGACGTTTCGTACCAATATTTATGTGGTTGTGAAGGTAACTCTTTCAGCCTACGCTGAGAAAGAGGGCATGAAGCCTTCAGCTACTAATTCTGCTACCTATGAACTGAGAAAGTAAGAAGTTTTGGAAGAGGGGATGGCCTTTGGCCAATGTTCTCCCTTTTGATCAAAAGAGAGAGCCAAGCCACACGTACCATTCCCTCTTCTACCCCTTACCAAAAGAGGACATTTCTCTTGAGTTGCGAGAAAAAGCCAATAAAAGTTGCTTTATTCTCTCTTTTGTGCTATAATACCCTACACTTTCTTTTGAGGAAGGGATATGGATTTTAAGGCGTATGTACGGAATGTGCCCGATTTTCCTGTACCCGGTATCCAGTTTAAAGATCTCACTACCCTGTGGAAGGACAAAGAGGCCTTTCATAAAAGTATTGATGCCCTTGTGGAACACTATCGAGGCAAGAAAATAGACAAAATTGTGGCCGCTGAAGCAAGAGGATTTATTATTGGGGCACCCCTTGCGTATGCGTTGGGGGTGGGTTTTGTGCCTGTTCGCAAGGCCGGAAAACTTCCCGCAGAGAAGATCAGCGAAAGTTATGCTCTCGAATATGGAGTTTCATCCTTGGAAGTCCACCGGGATGCCATTTACCCAGGAGAAAAGGTGGTTGTAGTGGATGATGTTTTAGCCACCGGTGGAACATGTCAGGCGATTATCCGCTTGGTAGAGTCGCTTGGAGGCGAGGTACTAGAGTGTGCTTTCTTTGTTGTTCTGGATGCTTTGAAGGGTGAAGAAAAAATCTCGGTTCCTGTGTATACGCTTATGCGCTATTGAAAGATGAAGGAGGAAATACACGTATGATAGCTTTTTTGAGTGGACTGCTTTTCTTTATTTTTATCCTCGATGTGATTCTTTTGATTCCTGTGGTGCTGATGCAATCCGGGAGTGGAGCTCAGGCGGGACTCTTTGGGAGTGATTTTGCTTCAGGAGCTTTTGGTGCCAAAACGAGTGAGGTGTTGGTCAACTTTACCAAGTGGTTGGTGGCTATCTTTTTCCTGACGGCACTTGGACTTGCTTATCTCCATCTTCCTCGTACGGCAAGAACTCAACCCACCGTTACCAGTAGTGAGACGGCTCCAGCTGAAGCGGTGCCAGCTCCTCAGGCCTCTGAAAGTACTCCTCCTTCTCCTCAGAAGTAATCTTCGGTGAAACGGGGCGTTGTTCTTTTAGCCGGAGGCATTGGTTCTCGCTTTCAGGGGCAGAAACCAAAACAATTTCTTCCCCTTGCAGGGCGTCCGGTTTTAGACTATAGCCTTGCGAGATTTCTCGACGAGGATACTCTTGTTTGCGTGGTATGCCATCCAGATTGGAAAGAGGAGCTTTTTTCTCTTCCCCATTGGGATGAACAAATTCTTGTGGCCGATGGAGGAAAAACGCGACAGGAGTCTGTCTATCAGGGGCTCCTCTGTTTGGAAGCTCATCACATAGACGTGGTGGCTATCCATGATGGAGCACGTCCTCTTTTTTCTCGTACTCTTCTTGAAAGGGGATGGAAAAAACTTGTGGAGACTCAGGCGGCGGTTCCAGTTCTTCCCATGACTCAGACATTAGCCTCTGTGAAAGAGGGAGTGGTTCATCACTATCTTGATCGCTCATCGATAGTTACCATTCAGACCCCACAATTTTTTCGTTTTCAGGAAATATGGCAGGCTCATAGAAGGGCTCGTGAGAGAGGAGAAAGAGAAGCGACGGATGATAGCCAACTTCTTCAGAAAGAGGGGATTTCTGTCGATACTATACAAGGTGAACCCTGGAATATCAAGATCACAACGCCTGAAGATATGATTCTTGCCGAGGCGTATGTGAAACAAGGAGTTGGGATATGAAAAGGAGTTTTCTCTTTTTTTTCTCTCTGGTAGCGGTGAGTGCGGTTCTTTTCTCATGTCAAAAGAAGGTAAAACCAGAGGAACCTGTTGTGAAAGAGGTAGGTGAACCTACTCCAGAGGAAGAGGCAAAGATCAAACTTGTGATCAATTTTGATGGAAAATGGCAAAGGGGTTCGAAGGCTATTATTGTCATTACCGGAAAAAAGGGGCGTATTATTGCACGAAATGGGGCTGAAATTCCCATTGTGGTTCGCTATTTAAATGAAAAAACAGTGAAAATTCTTGAAGAGGAATATACCGTTGAGTATCTCGTGAACTGGCTACCAAAGAGGATCGCTCAGCAACTTGTCCAGACGAAGGCTCTTCGGGCCTATTCTATTCTTGAGATTATCGATGAGAATACGCTTAAGGGAACGGTCTACGGCTGGAATGTTATCCATAACAATGAAGTGGTGCAGGATATTCAACCGTATGTGAGTGCCGAAGAGTGGAAGCGTATTCCATAAGAGATGAGATTTTCATAAGGGTGAACTATGAATGACAGAAAACACAGGGTTGTTCAGGAATTTCTCACACAGGTCAAAATTGAAAGTCATTCTTTCAAAGAAAAGAAAATGTTTGACTATCTCGAAAAGAGGCTTACCGACATAGGGCTTGAGGTAGAACGAATCCCTTATACCACAGAGGAGGGAAATAGTTCTGAGAATCTTGTGGCTCGTCTGAGGGCAAATACCTCAGGAAAGAAAACGCTTTTCTTTGATGCTCATGTGGATACTGTGGAACCTGGGGTAGGGATACAGCCTGTTATCGATGGAGAAGTGATTCGTTCGTCGGGGCAGACTATTTTAGGGGGAGATGACAAAGCCGCTTCCGCAGCTATGGTGGTAGCTGCGGAGGAACTCAAACATAGAGAACATGGAGACATCCTTTTTGTGTTTACCTCTGCTGAAGAGGTGGGACTCGTTGGAGTAAGGTATCTTGACTTTTCTCGTATTCAGGCTGATTATGGTTTTGTGCTTGATTCTCATGGTCCTGTTGGAGGAATCATTGTAGCGGCTCCTACGCAATATCAGTATGAGATCTTTGTGACGGGAAAGGCAAGTCATGCAGGGATTGCCCCCGAGGCGGGGAAAAACGCTATCGTGGCAGCTGGAGAGATCCTCACCCGTCTTCCGCAGGGGCGTATCAACCGTTACACGGTGGCTAATGTGGGTGTGATTGATGGTGGGAAGGCTACCAATATTGTAGCCGATCTCTGTCATATTCAGGGTGAATTTCGTTCTCACCGGGAAAAGGATTGTGAGAAACTCCAGAGAAAAATCGAAAGGCTGATTCACAGGAAGTCTTTTGAAAAAAAGATAGAGGATGTGAATGTCTGCTTCAAGAAGGTATATAGCGGTTTTCGCTATGAGAATGATAGCCCCGTGATTCAACTGGTTTCAAAGGCCATGGGGGAACTTGGGATTACTCCTCGTCTTGAATGGACAGGTGGAGGGAGTAATACCAATATCTACAATCAGAATGGAATACCGGCTGTCAATCTCAGTGTTGGCATGGAAGAGGTGCATTCTCTCCAGGAGTATATCCGTATAGAAGATCTTGATAAACTCACCGCTCTCATCATCAAAATCAGTGAACTCTCCTGAAAAGACTCTACAAGGCCTACAGGAGGACAGAAACCATGAAAATGGTCCAGATTGCCGGTCAATACTACTCTTCTGAATCCCGGGAACTTTTTCTGTCCAACATGGGGCTTACGAAAATTGAGGACATGAGTGTTTTTTATCGTCTGGAGAGGCTCTGGTTAGATCACAATGATATTACTGAGATCACAGGGCTTGATAATCTTCCCAATCTCATTGGGTTGAAGCTCTCATATAACAAAATAGACGAAATAAAAAATCTTCGACTTCCCAAATTGAAGTGGTTGTATTTAGATCACAATCGGATCACTCGTCTTCAGGGGCTGGAATTTCTCCCTTCTCTGGAATTGTTGTACGTGGATGGGAATCCTATCAAAAGTATTGATAAAAATACCTACGATTTTCTTTATCAGAAGAGAGTGATTTTTATGAATGACAAAGGAATAGAGATAGGAGATGTGGAGGTTTATGTAAAAAAATACAATATTCGTGTAGAAATGCCCAATTCCGTGAAAATCGGCTCCAGAGAATACCCTATTGATGTGACAGAGATTAATCTCATGGATCCTTCCATTGATAGCCTGAAACCCGTGGAAAACCTTGTCAATCTCAAGATTCTCAGTCTTTCGAATACCCAGATAGAGAGGATTCAGTATTTAGAAAACCTTGTCAACCTTCGTGTTCTTAATATTGCCAGTGCGAAGATCACGGAGATAGAGGGGCTTGATACCCTCATCAATCTGGAACGTCTCAGTTTATCGGGAAATCATATCCGTGAAATCAAAGGCTTGGATACGCTTGTCAATCTCAAAAAGCTTGGTCTTCGACGAAATGAGATCACCCAGATAGAAAACCTTGATAATCTTCTCAAACTTCAAGCCCTGTGGCTTTCTGAAAATCGTATCAGTCGCATTGAAAATCTCTACAAACTTACCAATCTCAGAGAGTTGTATTTGAGCTATAATCAGATCACCAGGATTGTGAATCTTGACAAGCTTACCAATCTTCTCTCCCTTCATCTGGATCACAATCAGATTACCAAGATAGAGAATCTCGATCGTCTCAGAGAACTCCAGGAACTGAATCTTGCCTTCAATAACATCATTCTCATTGAGGGGCTTGAGAAAAATACCCATTTAGTATGGCTTTCTCTTGCTCATAATCAAATCAATGAGATTGAGGGTCTTGATAATCAGGTCAATCTTGAATGGCTCGCTTTGAATGATAATGCGATCAGCAAGATAGAAAACCTGCAAAATCTTAAAAGACTTCAGTGTCTTTACCTTCACGGAAACCATATCCAGAGGATAGAAAATCTTGATGGGCTCAATCAACTTCGTATTCTCTCCCTTTACAATAACCGGATCACAAAAATTGAGAATCTTCATCCCCTCAAAAACCTTGAGATTCTCTGGTTGAGTTATAACCAGATCACGCGATTGGCGAATTTAGAGGGGTTGCCCAATCTCAAGAGAATAGATATCTATAACAATCCTATCCGGAGTATTGACCGAAAGACCTATACCCATCTCAAGACCAAGAATGTCAAAGTCAATGGGGTCTCTGTTGATGAGTACCTTCTGGAAAATCATATCAAGATAGACAATGCCTGAGAGTACTTTCCTGCTCAAGAAAGGGGGTTTCTTCGGCCGATAGAAAGGTGAGGAGTTCTATGGCACGGATTTATATCGTTGAGGATGAGGCGGCGGTTCGACTTTTTTTAGAGTCTTTTTTGAAAAAGCACCATGAAGTCGTGGGAAGTTCAGGAAACTTTGACGAGGCCTATCAGGAAATCCTTGAAAAACAACCTGATCTGGTGGTTTCGGATATCATTCTTTTGAATAAACAGGGAGATGGTATTACCTTAGCCGAAAAGGTGAACCAGAAAAGCTGGATTCCTTTTGTCTTTATGACGGCTATACCATTTCCCAAAGAGGATAAGCGTTTTTTTTCTATCCCTGTGTACGGGTATATTCCGAAGCCTATTGATGAACAGAGGCTTATCAGTGCGGTCGAGATGGCTCTCTGGAGGATTCATGCCGAAAAGCAACTGGAGGTATTTACTCTCCGTTTACAGAAAGAAATAGAGAAAAAAAAAGAACTGGAGCAAGAACTCAGACATACCCTTCATCACCATGAACGCTTTCTTGAACAGTTATCAGATGTGGTTTTTGACATGGATGGCGAGGGAAGAATCCTTTTTGTGAACAAGGCTGTAGAGGTTTTTTTAGGGTATACACCTGAAGAAGTACAAGGAAAGTTTATTTTAGATTTTGTAAGTGAAGATTTTTTGTTTTTTTCAAGGGAACTTCTGCACCTCTTTCAGGAGGATATAATTGCCCAAAAAATCTTTGAAGAAAGGGTGTATGAGATTTCCTTTCGGCACAAAGCGGGGGGAGTTCGATGGGGGAGGGTAAATATTGTGCCGCTTCTAACCACATCTGAAATTCTCATAGGCGGACGGGGGATAGTGTATGATATTACCCGGGAAAAAAGACAACAAGAAAGACTCGAGACTCAACTCAAACGTCTTCAACAGGAGAAACACTATCAGGTGATTGTTCGTTATGTTCTTGAGAGAATCAATCAAACGGTTGATCCCTTTCCCCTTTTTCCGAGGTTGATTGAGTTTTTGCGTTCGAGTTTGAATATTGATGGAATTCTTCTCTTTCGCAAGACACAAGAGGGAGACAAATCTTTTTTCAAGAGGCTTTTTTGTGCCTGTTATGAGACGAGGCCATGCCAGAGGTTTTTGAGAGTAGATATTGATGACAGAACGGAATTCAAACGAATCATATACTGGTGGAAAAGATCTCAGGTACCACAGCCTTTTGTTTCTTATTGGGATGAAGAACGGATACAAAAAGCGGTTATTTGTCCTTTGTTGTTTGAAGAAAAACTCTTTGGGGCATTGGTCTGTTTTTGGCAAACATCATTTCATTTGGAAAGATCTTTTTTGACCATTCTTCAGATCCTTGCCCATATTTTTGCCCAGGCTATTCGGCGCCATGATGAATGGGAACAGTACACGTTAGCTCAGAAAGAGGCGTTGGAACAACGGCTTCTGCTTGAAAAGGCTCAGGATATGGTGAGTTTTGGGCAGATGATGAGTGCCATTGCCCATGAGGTGAGGCAACCGCTTCAGTCTATCCGTATTCTCAGTGAAAGTCCTTTGTACTGGTATAAAGAGGGAAAGGCCATTCCTTATGAAAAGCTTCTTCAGAATATGGAGAAGATCACCCAGCGAGTGCAGAGGATTGATGGGATTATTCAGGGGATGCGTCAGGCGGCTTTGGCTGTGGCTACGGTGAAACCAGAACCTGTTCGTCTCCATGAGGTGATTGATGAGGTTCTGGATACCCTTCAACAAGAGATTGTGCAGGAAACGATCACCCTACAGAAGAGTCTCAGTCCTGTAGATATAGTGGTGAGATTTCATACCGCTCAGCTGGTACAGGTCATCTCGAATATTGTGGTGAATGCTATCCGTGTCCTCAAAAATCAGCCTCTTCCTCGTGTGATTCGTCTTGAAACGGAGAGGATAAACGACAAAGCCATTTTGAGGGTGAGAGATAACGGCCCAGGAATACCTAAGGAAAAGGAAAAATATATCTTTGAACCTTTTTTTACCACTCAACCCGGGGTGGGGATGGGGATTGGTCTCTACGTGGTGAAAAGGCTTTTGTCTCTCTATGATGCCACTATTGCCTATCGTCGTGAGGGAGAGGAAACGGTTTTCGAAATGGTTTTTCCCTATGAAGAAAAAAACTCATTCGGGAATGGATAAGAAAATTTTTGATTACGTTTCCAACAGGAGACCTGAAAGAGAGAGAAAAGGATAAAGAAGTTACCCCTGGCTCAAAAGATTTTTGTCAACTGTAGTATACAGGGAACATTTTAGATAAACAAGTTTTTCTGGGGAAAGTACCCTTTTTAGGCCATAAAACAGGGCAATAAGTACGTACCATCCCTATGTTTTATATCACATCCTGCCAGTAGACACCATCGATAGCCTCATCACGATTATAGTAGTAATGCAAACGCACAGCAAGAACATTGGTTGCCCCTTCTCTTTTCCATACCCCCACATCCATTCTCTGGTTTATGGTTCGCATCAGCCGTTCTGCCCTTGAGGTTGTTCCTGGCAAACCATCTTCACTGTCACAGGCGAACATGTCTTTTTGAGCACGAAGAAGATAATAAAAACAATGTTTGCGCCCTTTTTCGTGAAATAAGTCAAGAAGATTCTGAATATGCTGTCTGCGCTCGCTTTGATAACCAAGTCTTGTTTGCCAGTCATTTTTGTAACCCAAGAAACAGGCTTTCCCTGTTTCAGCGACAATATTTGTCCACTCAGAAGAACGATATCTCACTCTATCAAGACGAAGAAAATACTTCAATTGATAACTCACATGCCACAAACATCGTTGAAAAACGATACCGGGATGTTTGCCCTGGTTAATCCCTGTATCTCCATCGACAACAAGAAAAAACCGAGAAAAAGAGTGTTTTTCTTGAATGGGCTTAAGAAGTTTGTCCCAACCTGCATGGTAATTATCCACAAGAAGGCCTGCTATTCTTGTATTTTTTCCTGTCAATGGGGAGGCTTGTTGCCTCTCCTGCAAAAGAATTTTAGCTTCTTCTCCTTTTTTCTTGCCCTGAACAGGAATACCCGTCCCATCGGCTTCTCCACAGGGTTTTTCTTTTTCCGATAGGCTGAAATGTATCTTTTTCCCAATCTCCTGGAGGTTTTTCCAGAGGGTGCTGAGACCTATTTTATAACCTGTGAAGGAAAGAATCCGGGCAGCTACCCGATAGGTAGTAAGAGCCCCGGCTAAAGCCACTCTGTAGATATCTTTCAGGATTTGCCTTTTTCGCTTTTCTACACCAAGAAGAGATCTTGTGAGAAAAAGTTTTCTTCCACACTTTTTGCATTGAATCTGGAGTTGAGGAAGAGTGATTTTTCCAAAGGGCATCAGAACAAAAAAGGTGTTTTTTCCATGCTTTGTTTTCCATATGAAGTGATGTTTTTCTCCGCATGTACAGGTGATACGACCTTCTTTTATTTCTTTTTCTGCCACTTCTACAGAAATCTGATGAACAAATGACTCAAACACTCCTTTGATGGCCTGGAGAAAAACCACCACTAACGTCTCAAGTTTTGTGTCAGGGTAGTGATAGTCAAAGTGAAGGTGAATTCTTTACGCATGGGTTCCTCCTTGTGTCCTATTATCGGCCAGGGAGGAACTTTTTTTGCTTTTCCTCATCTTCCCACTGCAGGTCTCCTGAAAAAAACGTTACCAAATTTTTTCTAACCTCTTGCAGAAAATAAAATTTTCCTTATGATATATACAAAAGCAAATACAAAAGTGGAGGCTCTATGCGGGGTACATTGTCTCATGAGGCTTTGAACAAACTTCTTCATTTTGATCACCATGATCCGTTTGAGGTTCTTGGCTTTCACAAGATTCACTGGGGGGAAAAGAACATTTCGGTTATTCGGGTACTGAATCCGTCGGCTAAATCCATTCAGGTTGTTGATCTTTCCGCAAAAGGGAAGAAGGAAACGGTGTATGAGATGCAACCTGTTCATTACAATGGCATGTTTGAATGGGTGTTTGAAGATGGGAGAGATTTTTTCCCCTATCTTTTGCGGATTGAATATCACAATGGGGTAATCCACGAAACAGAAGATCCGTATGTGTTTCCTCCTGTGTTGACGGACTTTGATCTCCACCTTTTCAATGAAGGGAATCACCAGCAGATTTATGAAAAGCTGGGGGCTCATATTATGGAGGTCAATGGGGTAAAGGGGGTACTGTTTGCTGTATGGGCCCCGAATGCTCGTGCGGTGGCGGTTGTAGGGGATTTTAACGCCTGGGACAATCGTCGTCATCAGATGAGGGTGAGAGGAAGCTCGGGAGTATGGGAGATTTTTGTTCCCCGTATTGGAGAAGGGGAGAATTACAAGTTTCAGATAAAGACCAAACATCATCATATTCTGGATAAATCCGATCCTTATGGATTCTATGCGGAGGTGAGACCAAAAACGGCTTCGCGGGTGTGGGATATCAACAAGTACACCTGGCATGATGAGGCTTGGCTCAAGAAAAGGGCCCAGTCCCAGAATCTCCATAAACCGATGAGTATTTATGAGGTACACCTTGGCTCCTGGATGCGTGTGCCTGAAACCAATGGGTTCTTGACCTACAGGGATTTGGCGGTCAAGCTCGCTGAGTATGTGAAAGAGATGGGTTATACCCATGTGGAACTGCTTCCTGTGGCTGAACACCCCTTTGATGGGTCGTGGGGGTACCAGGTCACAGGATATTACGCTCCAACCAGTCGTTTTGGAACCCCTGAGGATTTTATGTATTTTGTGGACTATATGCATCAAAACAATATTGGGGTTATTTTGGATTGGGTGCCTGGGCATTTTCCCAAGGACGCTCATGGGCTTGCTCGATTTGATGGAACGGCTCTTTATGAACATGAAGATCCCCGCAAGGGTGAACACATGGATTGGGGGACCTATATCTTTAACTATGGCCGAAATGAGGTGAGAAATTTCTTGATCGCCAATGCTCTCTTCTGGCTTGAGAAGTATCATATTGACGGGCTCCGGGTAGATGCGGTGGCCTCCATGTTGTATCTTGATTATTCTCGAAAGGAAGGAGAATGGGTACCCAATATCTATGGGGGAAGGGAAAACCTTGAGGCCATTGATTTCATGAAACGGATGAACGAACTGGTATTCAGTAAGTTTCCAGGAACAACGACCATTGCCGAAGAATCAACGGCTTTTGGGGGGGTGTCAAGACCTACCTATGTGGGGGGACTGGGGTTTGAATTCAAGTGGAACATGGGCTGGATGAATGATACCCTTGTCTATTTTTCCAAGGAACCCATCTATAGAAAGTATCATCAGGGGACGCTTACCTTTTCCATGGTGTATGCGTATAGTGAGAATTTTATTCTCGTCCTTTCTCACGATGAGGTGGTGCATGGAAAACGTTCGATTTTGAACAAAATGCCTGGGGATGTATGGCAGAAGTTTGCCAATGTGAGGCTTCTTTATACCTATATGTGGACACATCCCGGGAAAAAGCTTTTGTTTATGGGACAGGATTTTGGACAGTGGGATGAATGGAGTGAAGCCAAAAGTATCGACTGGCATCTTACTCAGTATGAACCTCATGCTAAACTTCAGAGATTGGTGAGGGACCTCAATCATCTCTATGTCCAGGAACCGGCCTTGTATGAACTGGATACTGATCCTTATGGTTTTGAGTGGATTGATTTTTATGATTCTGATAATTCTATTATCAGCTATCTCAGACGGGATAAAAAGGGTGATTTTGTCGTTGTGGTTCTCAATATGACACCAGTACCTCGTTATCAGTACCGTATTGGAACTATTGCACGTGGTTTTTACAGAGAGATTTTTAATTCAGATTCAGAAATCTATGGAGGTGCCAATATTGGAAATGCTGGTGGGGTGTGGTCTGATGATATAGCCTGGCAGGGGAAACCCTATTCTCTCTCACTTACCCTTCCTCCTCTGGCAGGAATTATCCTCAAACTCAAGAAGGAGGATGAGTCTTCATGAAAAAGTTCAGAAAATTCCTGAAATATGTGGTTGTTTTGGGCTTTGGAACGTTTGTTGTTCTCTTTTCGAGTATTTTGTACTATGGAGAGGGATCGGGAGGAATCCTGCGGTCGTTTCTCCGTGGATTTGAGGATAGAACCCTTAACTGGCGTTTTCGGGTACGGTACTATCTCGAATCCTGGTTTCAGAAGAAGCAGGAACCCTCTCTTTTAGACAGAATAGTGATTGTGGCTATTGATGACAAAGCCATCGCCAAGTTTGGGGGGAGTTTTCCTTTTGATAGGCAGGTATGGGCGGATTATCTCAATCATTTCGCCCGTTTACCGGAGGAGAAACAACCCGATCTTATCTTTTTTGATATTGTGTTCTCTGATCCTTCTCGAAACCCTCAAAGTGATACCAATCTTTTTTTGGCGTTTCAAAATTACAAAAAGCCTTTAGCGATAGACTTTATCTTAGAGCTTTCTCAGGCGGCGGTGAATCTCAGAGCAGAAGACCCTTATTTTCATAAACTTGTGCAAAGGGATGCGATGGAATATAGTCATCCTTCTGTGCAGAGTTTACGACGTTTTGAATATGATAGGCCTATTCCTTATGAGGAAGTTTCGCATTACACAAAACAGGTGCTTATTCTTTCTCCTTTGATGGATAGGGTAGAGGCTACCGGAGCGGCTAATTTCTTTAGTGATGAAAGTGGGGTTTACCGTTATTTTCCTGGAATGGTGTCTGTGTTCTATAGACAGAAAGGACAGGACATCACCAATGAGGGTATTACCAATGTGTACTACTCTTCTATACAGATTGGGATTCTTCTTCAACTTTTGAAGGCAAATCTTTCTCAATTGGTATGGAAGCCAGAGGGGCTTTTGATTACCAATGCTGAATACAAAGGAAAAAGAGAGGATTTTTTTGTACCGCATATTCCTGGAAGACGTGGGTATGTGGGAATCAATTATGTGGCTCCTCCTGGGTCTGGTCGTGTGAGAGTGGTGTCACTTGCGGATATCACCAAGGTAGAACTGCCCAAGGGAGCCATTCTTCTGACAGGTATGTATTCAAAAGGTGGAACACATGATATCTGGCGTTCTCCCTTTGGTGAGATGTTTGGGATTGAACATATTGCCTATTCACTTTATACGCTGTATGAAAAGCGCTTTTTGAAGTTTCCTCTTCCCTGGGTGGAGGTGTTGTACACTTTTCTTTTAGTGATGCTTGTCGCCCTTCTTGCGGTGAGGGGTGGTATGGGCTGGCTCTCTCTTGGAGCTTCGGTGTCTTTTGTGCCCTTTGTGGTGGGGGTAGCTGGATTTTCCAGGGATTGGCATGTTATTACCTTTGTTCCGTTTCTTGATGCCATTCTTGTCCTGGTTTTTGCCCAGGTCTATGTTTTGATTACCGAAAGTCGGGAGAAGAGTTTCATTCGCCAAACCTTCTCAAGTTATCTGAATCCAAAGCTCGTTGATCTTCTCATTGAAAATCCCGATGTCTTGCAGTTGGGTGGAAGTGAAAAGGAGATTACTATCTTTTTCTCTTCTATCAAAAATTTTCACGAGGTAACCGAAGGTTTTACGGCGCGGGAGATTGTGGACTTTCTCAATCGATATTTTGGTTTTATGGGGGATATGATTATTGAGGCAAATGGGACACTGGATAAGTATATGGGAGAAATGATCATGGCCTTCTGGGGTGCTCCTATTGAGGATCCTCAGCATGCCTATTTGGCCTGTAAAACAGCAGTGGAGATGCTGAAGCGGGTGGAACTTTTCAACCAGGAGCAGAAGAGGCTCGGCTTGAAGCCTGTGGTGGTCAATATTGGGCTGAATACGGGTAGGGCGGTGGTTGGGAATGTGGGTTCGGATAGACAGAAGAATTACACCGCTATTGGAGATTCGGTTAACCTGGCTTCTCGTATTAAAGGCCTCAATAAGTTTTATCACACTCAGATTATTATCTCTGAGTTTACCTACGCTCAGGTAAAGGATAGGGTGGTGGTTCGTGAACTTGATCTCACACGTGTGAAAGGGAAAAAAGAGCCGGTGAGGGTCTATGAACTGTGGGATATCAAATAAAAGGGGTCGTCTATGAAGAAGCCTGGATCAGCCAAAAAAACAGTTATCCTGACGATTATCAATCTTTTGATCTTGTTCTTCTTCGTGGTTATATATTATCTTCCTGAAGGGATCTCCTTCTTTGGATGGAGAGATTTTTTACACCAGATAGAAAGGGTATCCCTCAATCTTCGCTATGCGGCTTTTGCCGCTCGGGGTGGGAGTCTGACGGGAGAGGGAATGGCCCAGCGGCAATCGGCTCAGTCGGAGTTTTATCGTTATATCTATATTGTTTCTGTTGATGAAGAATCTATCAAGTACTATAAGAGTTATCCCCTGCCCGGGGCTGTGTGGGCGTCTGTATTGGAGCATTTTCTTTCGATGGAGCCGTCAAAACGACCGGCAACGCTTTTTTTCAATATTCCTTTCTATGGGGTAGCGGAGAAAGAACTTCTGACAAAGCTTGAGGGGTATCCTCTTCCTGTGGGTATGGATTTTCGTCTTGAAGAAAAAGGGGAGCCTTTGGATTATGAGTCTGATGAAGCCAAAGCTATGCGACCCTTTGAGGTGGCTTTTCCTGATCCTTCCCTTTTGAGTGGGTATGCCTCATATACGACTCCCGCTGTTGAGTATCTTCAGCGTGTAGGATATATGGGGTATCTCAATCTTGAAGGGGAAGAGGAAATCATGTATAAGGTGCCCCTCTTTGCTGTGGTTTCTTATAAAAGAAACGGGGTTCTGACCAATGTGGTGTATCCCTCGGCGGTATTGATGATGACGCTTATGTATACGGGAGTAAAACTTGAGGATCTTCGTATTATGCCGGAAAAGATTGTGCTCCCCAAAGCGAAGCTGAGAGACAAAATTGTGGATATTGTTATTCCCGTGGACAAACACTATCGGATGAGAGTTCATTACAAAAGCCAGGGACAATATCAGTACCTGAGAACCATTTCTCTCAAGGATATTTTCAGAGCGGGTATTCCAAAACAGAGTATCCTTCTTTTTGGGGTTCGTTCAGAGGGAACAGCAGCCAATAAGTTTTCTTCTCCGTTGGGGTCTCTTTTTAGTGTGGATCATTTGGCCTATGGGGTGGGAACGATTCTGAACCGTGAGTTTTTAGCGGATGTGCCCTGGTGGGGAGAATTGGTTTTTCTTGTTCTCTGGCTTTTTGTTTTGCAGATTCTTCTCTCTCGAGGACTGAAAACCACGATTGTAGCTCTTTTTCTTGCTCTCTTTATGCCCATTGGGGTAGGGCTTCTCTGTTTCAAGATGGGGTGGGTAGTGGTAACGTTTCTCCCACTTGTTGCCGGAGTGCTGTATCTTGTTTTGGGAGAAGTGTATATTCTCTTGACTGAAGAAAGGGAGAAACGTCTCATAAAATCCACTTTTTCCCGTTATGTGAGTCCGGATCTCGTGAATATTCTTGTTGAGGATCCTTCTCTGGTGGAATTAGGGGGAGTAGAGAGAGAAGTGACCATGCTTTTTTCTGATATTCGTGGCTTTACCACACTCTCTGAGGGAATGAAACCAACAGAGTTGATTGAATTCTTGAATCAGTATCTTTCTCAGATGACGGATATTGTCCTTGAAACAAAAGGGTCCTTGGATAAATATATTGGGGATGCTATCGTGGCGTTTTGGGGAGCTCCGCTTCCCTTGGAAGATCATGCCTTTCAGGCCTGTCTTGCCTCTGTCCGGATGGTGGAGAAACTCAAGGAGTTCAATGCGAATCTTATTCGTGAGGGCAAAGAGCCTATCAATATTGGTATTGGATTAAATACAGGGGTGATTACCATTGGAAATATTGGATCTCAGAAAAAGAAAAACTACACGGGTATAGGGGAACCTATGATTCTCACTGAAGAGCTGCAGGATGAAAACAAAACCTATAAAACAAACATCATTATCAGTGAGTTTACCTATCAGAAGGTGAAGGATAGGGTCATTGTGAGGGAACTCGATTTCTATCCTTACCAGGATGGGCGAATTCGTATCTATGAACTCTTGGGGGTGTTATAATCAGGGCCAGTAGTTTTTTGCCCGCAGGGTAAGAACGGCATTGGAAATATCCTTAAAGGCTCTTTTTTCCTCAAGTTCAAATTGACTATTCCAGGGGATATTGGTAAACGCTACCAGAGCATTGGTGGCAGCGGTGTACTGTTTATTTCTTGTGAGCATATCCACATAGATGCCTACTACGGTTCTTTCAGCAGGAGTTTTTCGAGAAAGGACAAGAGCCTTTTCAATGTTCTCAAAGGCTTTTTTCTTGTCTCCGAACCAGGGCCAGCCAGGAACAAGGTCATAGACCAGGGCTCTCATGGCCCAGGGAACACCGTCGAAATAGTTGGGCTGAAGTTCAATACACCTATTGAGAGCCTCAAGAACATCATCGGCATAAAAGAGGCTATCAAGTATGCCGTTTTCTTTGGACCAGAGGGCATATCCTACCGCTAACCAGTAGTATCCCTCTGCTCCATGAGGGTTGATCTGAGTGGCTAAAAGAGCATAGTCTTTGGCCTTGAGAAAGGCGGCTTTTCGGCTTTCTTTTGTGGTTTTATAAAACTCTCCCTGGTAATAATAAGCCGCAGCGGTAATCCAGAGGCGCTGGTAATTCGTTTTTCCTGAGGCCAAGAGCACTTCCTGTTCATGGATATAGTCATTTATCGTTTTGAGGCTGAGACGTTTGGGAAAAACTTCGTCGGGAAAGCCATACACATCTCCCCAGAGTCGTGTCAAAGAAACAAAGGACAAGAGAAGAGCAAGATGATGATGTTTCATTCTTCTTCCTCCTGGTGTGCCGATGATTCTTCTGAAAGGGCAAACTGAAGAAGTTTGCCTTCAAGGTAGTCTTTCGTCAATTCTAAAAGTTTATTCTTCTGATTGTAATCAGGGTGTTCTAACACCACCTCTAAAAGATAGTTCAGGATTTGACCGATAAGAGGGGATGGTTTGAGGTCAAAGTTTTGCATGATATCATACCCATTGATGTCCAAATCCGTTACTTTGAGAGCACTGTCCTGTTCCAGGACACGCTGGATATGCTTTTTGAAATCTTCGAGAATATCGGCTGTCCTTTGCTTGGTGCCACTGGCAAGTCTATCTGCTTCACGGAGAATAAACAAATCTTCTAAGAAGGCTGTATCCCCATCAAAGCGACGAAGAAACCTTCTCACCGCTCCATCTGTCCATTCATGGGTGTAATAAAACATATGAAGACGAACTAACTTACATACCCATTCAATTTCCTGATTGCTGGCTTTGAGACGTTTGAGAATTCTTCTGGCGATTCTCTCTCCCATGACTTCATGGTTGTAGAAGACGTTTCCATGCCCGCCCTGTTCAGCAAACTTTTTTGCTCTTGGTTTGGCAATATCATGAAGAAGGGCGGCAAATCTCACAAGGGGTTTATGGGGAGGAACAAAATCACAGGCATAGAGATTGTGGTAGTACACATCATACCTGTGAAACTCATTCTGGTCTACCCCAATCCCTTCTAACAGTTCCGGCATAAGGTATTCGAGAAGTCCTGATTTTCTCATAGCCTCTATACCAAGAGAGGGTTTTTCTGTTTTCAGAAGTTTCATAAACTCATCATGGAAACGTTCCATGGCCACTTTCTTTATGCTTTCCATGGACTTGGGGATAGCCGAGAAGGTGGCTTCTTCAATCTCAAATTGAAGCTTGGCACTCAATCGGCAGGCTCTCATCGGGCGAAGGCCATCTTCCAAAAATCGCACTAAAGGATCCCCCACACACCGGATAAGTCGTCTACGAATATCCTCTTCGCCACCGAAAGGGTCAATGAGTTCTCCTTTGAGCGGGTGATAGGCCATGGCGTTAATGGTAAAGTCTCTTCTTGCAAGATCTTCATGAAGGGAACGTACAAAAATAACACTCTCTGGTCTGCGTCCGTCTTTGTATTCTTCATCAATACGATAGGTGGTAATCTCAAAACTTTCTACAGGTTCCCTGATGATAAGCGTTACCGTGCCATGTTTGATGCCTGTAGGAACAATGAAATGCTCTTTGTTTTCTGGATGCTTGGTATGGGAAAAAAGACGCATAATCTCCTGTGGGGTAGCGCTTGTCGCAAAGTCGAAATCAAAATCTTTCTTGCTTTTCTCATAACCACCAGCAAGAAGCATATCTCTCACAGCTCCCCCCACCATACTAATTTCATAGCCAGCTTTTTCTACGGTTTCTATAATCCATCGGATAGAAAGGGGAATTTTTTCAAAGAGCCAGAGGGTTCGTTTCATCGTGAGGGTGCTCCTGAGAGGGCTTTTTTGACAAGCGAGGCACTGAATTCATACACCGAAGAAAGCTCTTCAGAAGAAAGACCTGCTCCTAAACCAACGGCTTTCCAGAGCTCAGGGGTGAGAAAATCCCCAATATCATGGGCGTCTGAATTGATCACAAGGGGAGCCTTGTATTTTTTGGCAAGATCTACAACTCGACCATTCCCAAGACAGTTTCCTTTTCGATAGCTGATTTCAAGGGCAACCCCTTTCTGTGCTGCAAGTTTCACCTCTTCTTCTGCAATAAGGCCTGGATGGGCGAGGATATCCACTTCAGCTAAAATAGCGGCACGATTGGTTCCTGGTCTTACGGGTTCCACGATGGTTTCTCCATGAGCCACAACGAGATGGATGCCTTTTCCACGAGCATAGAGGGTGAGTTCCTTGATATCCTCGGGAAGAACATGAGTCAGTTCAATCCCCGCAAGAACGGTTATTTCATTTTGTTTTTCGTTCATGGAACGGGCAAAAGGAACTATTTCTTTGCAGAGGAGTTCAATATTGGTGGCATCCGCATGGTCCGTGATGGCAATCACCCCGTATCCTTTGACAATAGCCCGCCGGATGTGCTCGGAGGGAATGAGGGTGCCATCACTCCAGAGAGTATGAGAATGAAGATCAATGACGTTCATGCCTATCCTCCGCTATGTTCTGAAGAAAATTAAACGCTTCCTTGAGAGAAACTTCGTCAAAAGGATGACTATAACGTCCCTGAAAAGGCTTTACCCGGCCAATTTTGTCAATAAGAACGACATACACAGTATGGCGTTGATTTTTTTTGTCGTGAAGAAGGGGAAGACGGACATCCTCCCAGGAAAGTTTGCTGATTATTTCTGGAGAAACAAGAAGCCCTTTGTGTTGAAAATCCCGGATAAGACGCTGAAGCTCGTCCTCAGAAAGAAGCTTTTTTTTCATGGAAAGAAAAGCTTCTCCTATAATACCCCAGGCGACAGCAAAACCATGAAGAAGAGAATACCCCGCGGCATGTTCAAGCGCATGTCCTAAAGTATGACCGAAGTTGAGGATTTGCCTGAGATTTTGTTCTTTGGGGTCTTTTTGCACAATCCTTGCCTTGATCTCACAGCTTCTCAAAAGAAGAGATGGCCACTCTTCCTCAGAAAAAGGTCTCATCAGTCTTTCATAATAGGTCCCATCGATGATAAGGGCGTGTTTGACCATTTCTACAAAACCATTTTTTCTCTGTTCTTCAGGCAACGTCTGAAGAAACAGGGTATCAGCAATAACAAGCGAAGGAAAGTGAAAACTCCCCACTAAATTCTTTCCATAAGGGGTATCCACCCCTGTTTTTCCCCCTAGAGAACTATCGACAATGGAAAGCACCGTTGTAGGTATCTGCACGTAGGGAATACCTCGCATGTAGATGGAAGCGATAAAACCGCAGAGATCTCCGACCACACCGCCTCCTATAGCCACGAGGAGGCTTTTCCTATCATACCCTTTTGAGGTGAGTGTGCCAGTGATTTCAATGACCTTATTGATGTTTTTTGAGCTTTCTCCAGAAGGAATGAGAAGAATATCAGAAGACCCAAAGCTCTCTATTTCTTTGTTCCATGCAGCAAATACCTTCTCATCAACAAGAAATCCCACCTTTGAGAACGTTTTTTTTTCTAAGAAAGCGCGGAGATGCTTTTGCCAGTGATTTTTTCCAAAGATGACAGGATAGGTGAACACTCCTGAGGAGGGAACTTTCACACGAAGGTTAATTTCTTTCATTGAGGCTTTGCTCCGATTTTATCCTCGCGATAACATCGGCGGTGATATCCACCGTTCTATCGTAGAAAAGCAGTCCAGCTGTTTCTTTGGTCAGAATAAGGGTGTATCGTTTTTCATTGCCAATTTTCTGAACGACAACAAGAATCTTATTGTAGATGGTACGGGTGAGTTCGTTACGAAGGGCATCAAGACTCTTGTTGGCTTCAATCGTAAATTCAGCCAATTCTTGTTTTTTGCTGTCAATTTCAATCTCACGTCGGGTTCTTTCTTCTGCCGAGAGAGAGGTATAGAGCCTTTTGTATTCTTCTTCAAGGGCAGCAATAGCCTTTTTTCTTTCCTGTATCTGGGCATCATATTCCTGCCGTTTTTTGGAGAGTTCCTGTCGAATATCTTCATAACCAGGATAGGACTGGAGAACACGATCAAAGTCCACGACAGCCACCTTGACTAATTTAAGAGCAGCGGCACTCTGCGACCAGAGCGTTATGGTATTCCCCATAAGAAGCATGGCCACCATATACCAGAACCATTTTTTCATCTCTAACCTCCTTAAAACATTCCTTGAATAGAAAGAACAAACTGCCAATCACTGAAGAGGTCATCTGTTCTCTCAAGTCTAAAACGGCTTTCTACAGGATCATAGTATCCCCGTCGCACTAAATAAAAGCGAAGAGGAAATCCCGGGATATTAAAGCGAATACCTGGACCAAAACTGAACATGGTCCCTTCAGGGTTCAAAGGAGCTATTCCATTGTATGTCGGCCAGAGATTACCAACATCAAGAATAAACGCTCCCCAGATCCATATCTGATAAATCTGATAACGAAGTTCAAAACTCTGATAAAGTTTTGACTCTCCTCCACGAACAAGTCCCATCCAACCGCGAAGTTCCCAGATACCATCATACCGCAGGATCTCTGAAGAGGAGTACTCGGTTTTTCCATTCATGATTTGAGGAAGCAAAAACTCGGTGGAAATGTTGTAGGCAAGCACAATCTTCCATATAGGGTTGAAATAGGTACTGAAGAATGTTTTGGTCTTGATAAAATGACTTTCTCCCCCAAGCCATCCTCCATATGAGGTGAGTGTTGCCTGGAAGACACTCCCACGAGTGGGTTCAAAGGGATTGTCGGTAGAATTTCTGGTAGCGGTGATGCCAAAATAGTTTTTGAAACACCATCCTTTGTTGAGATCATCTAAAAGTCCTGTATTATTGGTCCAGACGCTGCCGTATATCAGAGGATTCTGGAAATTGGCACCAGTGTCTTGATAAAATGAAGTTCCCAAAGAAATACTTCCATTCCAGTAGATCCCGAATCGTCTCCCGACGTTCACCCCTATATTGAAGCTGTCTCTATAGTAGTATTTGTCATTGGTGAGTGTAGTAAAGCTATTACTGGGATTGTCTCGATAGTTGAAATCGGAACCGTCAATGATGCCATCATTGTTGTCATCGGTAGGAATATTCTTGAACCAGTTTCGACTATAACCCACACTAAATCCTGCTGAAATTGGCTGATCAAAGAGATAAGGTTCCTGAAACCCAAAGGTAATGGACTGACTATTCTGGGCCCATTCACCGCGGGCAGTTACCGTACGGCCAGTACCCAAGAAATTCTTTTCAGAGACCTGAAGATAGGCGGAAAAACCAGACTCAAACCCATAGGTGACACCTATGGTGAAAAGCCCTGTTCTTGTTTCTTCCACATCAACGTTGAGATTTACCAACCCCTCGGCTGAGCCAGGATAGGTGATAACCTGCACATCAGAGAAGTATTCCAATTGCATGAGCCTGTTTTTCGTCTGTTCGACCTTTCGGTTAATATACATTTCTCCTTCCTGGAAGATAATCTCTCGTTGAATCACCTTTGTTTTTGTTCTGGTATTGCCTGTGATGAGAATCTTTTCAATATGGGCTCGTTTTCCTTCATAAAGAAGGAGACGGCTATCAATCACATTGGTATTGGAACGCTTTTCGGGAATGAGGACGACATTTGCATAGAGGTACCCATTATCAGCGTACTTTGAGTAGATCGCGTATCTCCCCATCTCCATCTGGATGTAGTCGTACACATTTCCTTCCTTGAGGGTAATCAGCGAACGAAGTTCCTCTGTTTTGTAGATGGTATTATTTTCAATAGAGATGGTACCCGTATAATACTTTTCTCCTTCCTTGATATCAATTTCTACATAGATGGCCGGATGGTTGTCCTTACCAACATTGGTGATATACCATGTATGTTTGGTGATTTCGACATCAAAGTATCCCTTTTTCTTGTAAAGATACTGGATAAGCTGTTTATCCTGTTCGAATTCATCTTCTTTGAGAACACCGGAGATGATAAACCAGAATTTTTCCTTGGTTTTCATAGTATTTTTGATTTCACTGGTTTTGATGGCCGAATTTCCTGTAATGAGGATTTTTTCCACCACAACCTTCTTTTTTGTATCCACCACAAAGGTAATATCATAGGCATTGGTTTTTTTGGCATCGTAAGACTCCTTTTTTGCCTCTATCGAGACATCCCGGAATCCTTCTTCGATATATTTCTGTTTCAAAATAGCTACAGACTCTGTAATCATAGATTCTGTGAAATATCCCTCTTCTTTGAGTGGGATAGCGCTTTTGAGGTCTTCGACACTCAGGCTTCCTGCATTTTTGAAGCGTATCCAGCGAAGATAGGGGTTTTCTTTCACTTTGAAAATGAGACGATACCCATTGGTAAGTCTTTCCCTTTCCACACGAATATCCTGAATCTTCCCTGTTTGATAGAGAATCTTGATACTTTCATTCACTTTCTCGCTCGAAAAGGTATCCCCATTTTTCACAGGAAGAAGACTTCGCAGTTCTCTTGCCTGTATATTCTGGAGTCCCTGAAAGGTAATATCCTGAATAGTAGCAATTTCCTGACCAAAAACAAAGCCCACACACAAGAAACTGGTGAAAATGAAAAACTGCAAGAAAGGTTTACGATGCATGGCCTACTCCTAAAATCGTCTTTTATAGTTGATTTCGATTTTTTGTTCGTACTGGAGGGGTTGGGGAAGGAGAGGTTCTGTAAGTGGTTCATACGACCATCCCACTTCAAATCCCTCAAAGGAATAACTTACTCCCACACTGTATACTGGTCTAAGCCTCACGGTGTTGCTTTCCTCCATACCTTTGAGAGAAATATCTGCCTCAAGAAAGATATTGGGGAATATATATCTTCCCAAGGAGACCGAAGATCCTTCTAACAAGGTATTCCAGGAGAGATTGGAAACACTGCCCGTGAGATACTTCGCATAATTCTGGGCCAAGGCACTTCGGATCACAAACATATCAAGGCCCAGCTGTTGCCGGAGTCGTGCCGAAAGGGGAGAAAGCACAAGAACATCTTCTGCAAGGCCAGCTCCTGTCGAGAGAAGAGCCTGGGCTGTTTTTGGGGCTATATTGGTGTTGGTAGCCACCTGAGGTAAACCAAGATAGGCGATAATCTCCTCCTGTCGTCTCTCTGGAATAGAATAAAAATTTACCAGATTTATTTTAGGGAGTTTTCCTCTAAAGGTCAAATAAATATCAATATTTTCCTGAAAATCCCGGTATTTGTATTTTGATTGCAATTCTACGGTAGGAAAAAAATCATTCTCAAAGGTAATACTTCCTTCTACAATTTGAAAGTTCTGTGTGAGGTATCGGAGATTTCCAGAAGCCACCAAGAGTTTCCCTGTGAGAAGTGGGTTACCGATATTTCCTTTTACTTTGAGAGAGGCTCCTGGTTCAAAGACGAAATCAAAAAGCTCACTCTGAACATTCACTTTCTGGTCAAAGGAAAGGGTAAGGGTGAGCTGAACCGGCAAAGGAAAATCTTCTTTTTCCCTTTGCCATATATCCTGAAGACTTATCCAGAGACGTGATTGACGAAGACGGAGGTTTCCACTGAGAGAGAGGCCATTTTGATTTCCTGTGAGGTTAAGTATTTCAGGTTGCACACTTCCTGTGAAAAGGGCACTTTGAAAACGAAACACATCAGTAGAACGCTGGCTTCCTAAAAGAAGAGAGAAGAAACCCTCCTGAAAGGGCTTGAAACCACCTTGAATCCAGAAAATTCCAGTGGAAGTAGTGAGCTTTTGTCTGGGGAGAACAATCTCCTCACCAGAGAAGGTCAGAGAAAGATACTGATTGGTTATTTTTGTGACAAGCCCGGGAAAAGAAAGAAAAAGGTCTTGAAGCTGAATATTTCCATCTAAAGAGGGAGAGGTTGGATTACCAGCAAGATCGATTTTTGCAAAAAAGGCACCAGAAAGGCGTATCTGTTGCCATTTATCCAGAAAAGAAAGGGTGCCTCGATGTTGACTTCGGAGATTGATGTTTTTTTCAGAGACTTCTCCCGAAATATTGCCGCTTAAGAAGGGCAAAAGATATTCTATCAAAAGGTTCTTGGTAGAGAGGTCATAAAAACCGTTGATACCATACAACTGTTTCTTGCTAAAGGTAATGAGAGAGTTCTTTATTATTACTTCACCACTCAGCGCGGGTTGTTTCTTTTGGGTGAGAAGCCACTCGGGAATACGATAGGTGACCAAATAGGCATCATCTTTTCTCTCCAAGGAACCGATGAGTGAGAGCTGGAATAAATGTTTTTCCTTTGAAGCAAGAAGAAAACTCCATCCCGCATTGGTAGTACTCAGGTCAACAAACCCATCACCCGTGATCTCCCATCCTCTCCCGTCAACAAAAATCTCTTTAGCTTCAATGCGTTTTCCCTCTTTCCGAAGGTTTCTTACCAGAAATATCGTGTTCTCGTCACTTATTTTTATCTGTCCCTCTCCATCAAAGGACAATCCTTCTCCTGTGAGTTTTCCTATTCCTTCTACAAAGAAAACACGCTTATCAGGAAGTCGAATGCCCGCTTTTTTGAGGTCTATAATGCTTTCCCATCGTTCTTTATCCCACCGAATGAGAAAACCTCCTCCACGAATGAAGCCTATACGTAGTTCTCCCCCTTCTG
This sequence comes from Brevinematales bacterium, assembly GCA_013177995.1. Taxonomy (GTDB): domain Bacteria; phylum Spirochaetota; class Brevinematia; order Brevinematales; family Thermospiraceae; genus Thermospira. Next base: position 32,195 of record JABLXN010000017.1, read on the forward strand.
GTTTTGGAGAAAATTGCCCCTGGCCTATGAGGGTGTCTGCCTGAAGCCCAAGCCAGAAATTGTCAATAAAGAAGTTAGCCTCTTTTGTTCTGCCCTCCATACGAAGTTCGTAAGGCATACCTTCAATCAGCAAAAGAGAGGAGGTTTTGAGAAAAGAGATGGTATTTTTGTTCCAGGTAAGTATCCCCGAGCTTTGTAATACTGGTCTTTTGGATATTTTGAGAGGAAGAAGCGAAAGAGAAAGGTTTGAAATCTTCCATTCAAGTTCACCGTCAGTGAGATGATGAGAAAAGACAAGTTGAATATTCTGACGAAGATTCAGTGATCCCTCTCCCTTTTCAGCAAGGGCATCCCAGGTATAGGACAACTGAATGGGAGATTGGCCTATGAACGGAAAACGGCCATCTCCGGCAAGGGAAACATATGTCCATCTCCGATTTGGATACGATGTTTCTATCGTGATATTTCCTCGAATATTTTCCTTGGAAAATGAGAGATTAGAGAGTTTTGTAATGGCATTGGTTGGAGATAACACCTCAATAGAATAGTCAGCCAAGGCTCGACAACTTCCTCCTGTGAGAAGCCGAAAACCCTCTATTTTTCCATTGATTGAAATTTTGCCTTTTTCATCCATGAAAAAACGCCCTTTTGTAGCCAGGGTCATCTTGGCTAAATCAAAACCATCAAACCATATGGTGGTGGTAAGGGCTGTTCCTTCGATATTTCTTCCCTCAAAATTGACGGTAATATCCCTTCCAATAAATCCATCAAAACCTAAATTGCCACTTTCCTTTACAAAAGAAATACCGTTGGTTTCTTTTTGAAAGCGAATCACCGTATTTCCAGCCCTTCCTCTGTTTACTCGAAGGTCTTCAATCTGAAGAAAACCGCCTCGGGAAGATGCCTGAAGAGAGGTCTTGCCACTCAGATAAAGAAAATTGGGGATGACCATCAATGATGTGCCATTTCCTTTGAGAGAAAAGCCTTGAGAAGAACATTGCCAGGTAAACGAAGCCTTTCCTCCTTTTTTGGCTGACATGGCTAACGTTCCACCTTCAGGGTTACAGAAGAGAGAAAGAAATTGTTGTTCTGGACCCTGAAGATGAAAAGAAAGGGAAGACTGAGCCTTTTTCCACGACGTTTCTAAGGTATATCTCCCTGGAGAGAAATAGTACTCAAAGATACCTTTTTCCTGAAGTTTTCCGTAGTTGAGAAAAAGCTGTTGAGAGTAGGCAAGACTTTTTTCCGCAAAGTTTACGATGAGACTTTCTCGGGTATTGGTTTGCGAAAGATGATGTTTACGGTAGAGAGAGAGGTCGGCAGAAAAATTCGTAAAAAGAGAAATGGGGATACCACCAACAGAAAGAGAGAGTTTTGTTTGAACGAGTGTTTCCCACCAGTGAGTTCCATACAGGTAAAGTTTGAGAGAACCCTTTCCATGGAGATATTCCATGGAATAAACGTCATTTACCTGAAACTCTCCATCATAGGCAGCTTCCCAGCCGATGGGGTGGGGGCGAAACATAGCCTCGGAAAGGGAAAAGGTGGCAAAAAAGGTTTGCCAGAAAGAAAAGAGAAATTTACTCTTTTGCATAACAATTTTTGGGGACATTTTCTTAGAGGAGATATTTTGAGAAAAGGATTCCAGATAGGCCAGTAATTCATTGGGGGCTATCGTACCATCGGCCTCTTGAATAGTGATCTGATAAATAGCCTCCATCCCATCCCAGAGAACACTGGGGAGGTAAAAGAATCTTACCTGTTTTATCGATACGCTATTGTGATTCCCAAAAGAGATGACGATATCCTTGGCCCCCAGAAATCCAAAGGGAAGGTTATAGAGCCTTCCAATAGAAAGGGTGACACCGGGAAATTCTTTTTCAAAAGCCTTTTCTATGGTGCTTTTTTGACGATGAAGAAAAAAATCCCCTCCTACCATCAGGAGCACATAAAAAAGGAGAAAAAGGAGCACAGCTATAATGGATCGTTTCAGTGAAAACATAAACTTTTTTGGTTACCCCTTTGATAGGAGAACTTATTTCTTCTTTGTGGCCTGTTCATCAAGGAAGGATACTAAAGCCCCAATGGCATTTTTGATACCATTCTGGAGAGCTTGTTCTTCATTCAGGCCTGCTCCCTTTCCCTGGAGGGGTTTTCCTTCTTCTACCTTGTTGGCTACCAGATCAATCCAGCTATAAGAAAGATTTACCTCACTGACATAGAGACCACTGAGGGCATCCATCTTCACAATATCTCCCGCATTTCCTAACACGTTGCCGCTCATGAGGACATAGAGAAGACGACGAATCTCTGGATAACGGGAACGAATATGATTGATGAGCGTTTCTTTGAGTTTCTTCTCGCTGGTAAAATCAAGGTCTGGCATTTCGATTTCTATGACGTTAAACCCTTTACTGGCCAATTGAGAAGAGAGGCTGTCATTGGCAGCCTGATCAAAGAGATAAGACTCACTCTTTGTTCCCTGCTTTGTGGTGCGCAAAAGAACCACAGCGGTGGGTTGAGCTTTGGTGCGAGGAGCTACTTTGAGTGAAAGTTCAATACGATTCTTTTTCTTCAGATTCAGGATCTGTTCTTCTAACTCTTTATCAGCCGCAATGATGTTACTGTAGGCTGAGAAGGAGAAGGAAATAGTGATAGGAAGCGGATTCTTATTTCCAGGTTGAGAGACTTCGTAGGTGATGTTTCCTTCGTTATCGGTGGTTGTTCCCTTCTTGGCTACCAAGGTTCCCCCATCAGAGATGGCTTCAATCGGAATACCAGAGAGAGGAATCTTTTTTTCTGTGTCCTGGACTTTCACAACAATAAGATCACTGCCCCCTTCGCTATAGGCATAGGTGGGACTGGAAACCAACTGAAGAGAAAGTCGCTGGTAAACACTCAAAAGCTGGGTGCGAATCTCCTCATACACATCCTCGTTTTCAGCGGCTTTGCCACTGATGAGAAGACCCTGCCAAAGAGCTTCAAGAGCTGGCTGATAATAGCGCTGAGCTATGAGCGCTTGAGCATCAGAGAGATATTTTTTTGAAATAGTCCTTTGCTGTTCTACTAATTTTCGCTGGCGTTCTCTTTCGGCTTCCACCCATTTTTTAGGGAGTTTAATCAGGGTATACATGGTGTATGTGCCATTGTCGTATTTCTCATAGTAGATTTCTGAGACCTCAATACTGACATTGGCATTGCCTTTCCCTTCTATACTTTCTTCAATCTGTTGGGTGAGGGAAGAAACATTGTCTCCTTCTGTCCCTGTCGCCTTGTATGAGATTTTTCGGGTAACCCGAATACCAATATAATCAACCAACTGGCGCGTAGCATCGGCAACAGCGGCTTTTTTGGCTGTTTGAAGTGAGGGTTGATTTTCTGCCCCTCCAACGAAATACACAAAGGTATTATCAGGTTTTGGAGGGGTGAGAATCCAGGTGGGGGTTTGAGGGGCGGATTTCTCTACCAGCCGTGGGATAGAAGATGGTTTTGTCGTTGATCCACACCCCAGAACACAAAGAAAAAGACAACCCATCGAAAGGAAAATAAGGATATGTTTATATCTCTTCATGGCATCCTCCAGGAAATATTCTCTTTATATTGTATACCCTTTTTCACAAAATATCAACTGAACAGGGGAAATTTTTTTCATCAGTTTTCTTGGTATGATTCCCCTTTTGAGAGAGCATTTTTTTGTAAGGGGTTGTATTTTTTTTCTTTTTGTGGTATAATATGCCAAGTGTTTTTTGGTTTTCACCAGGGGAGGAAGCATGAGTAAAGAATATACGTCTGCATCGATTAGTGTTCTTCAGTTTCCAGAAAATATCCGTACCCGTCCCGATATGTACATTGGTGATAGGGAGATAGATGGTTATCATCATCTTGCTTTTGAAGTGATTGATAATTCTGTTGATGAGCACTTGGCTGGTCATGCAAAACACATCACGGTTCGTCTTCTTGCCCAGAATACAGTAGAGATTATCGACGATGGAAGGGGTATTCCTGTTGACCCTCATCCACAGAAAAAAATACCGGCTATTGAACTTATTCTCACAGAACTTCACTCTGGTGGAAAATTTAACCGGCAGGTGTATGGGGTTTCGGGTGGACTTCATGGGGTTGGTCTTACGGCGGTCAATGCCCTTTCTTCTTTTCTGGAGATTGAAGTATCCCGTGGGGGAAAACGGTATGCCATTCGCTACGAGAAGGGTATCAAAAAACAACCTCTCAAGGTGGTAGGAGAGGCTTCTTCTACGGGAACGGTGGTACGTTTCCAGCCAGATGATTCTATCTTTCAGGTTCATAGTTTCAGCCAGGCTATTCTGAGAGCCAGGCTTCGTGAAGTGGCCTTTCTGAATCCTGGTCTTGAGGTTACCTTTGAAGATCATACGGTGAGCGGTGAACCAACAAAAGAGGTTTTTTGTTTTCCCAATGGGATTGTGGACTTTCTCAAGAATGAACTCAACAAAGATGAGGAGCTTCTCTTTGCTGATCCCATTGTTATCTCCGGGGAAAAAGAAATCGAAGGGGGAACCCTTCGTCTTCAGATAGCCTTCCAGTACCGAAATACCGGTGATGATCCGGAAATCTATAGTTATACCAACTCTATTCATACCAAATCTCATGGTATTCATGTGGATGGTTTCTGGATGGCCTATGAAAAGATTATGCAGGACTTTGCAGAGAGACTCAATCTTGGACGTAAAGACGAGAAAATTGATAGAAAAACCCTTTCCTTTGGATTTACCTGTGTGATTAATACCCTGATTCCCAATGCGGAGTTCAAAGGCCAGACAAAAGATAAACTCACAGAACCCCTTGCCGCCAGAACGGTCATCAAGGATATTGTTGAAGGAGCTTTGTTTGTCTTTTTTGAGAAGAATCTGGACTTGGCCGAGAAAATCATTCAAAAAAGCCTTCTCGAACAACGGGCCCTTGAAGAGGCAGAGAAAGCCAGGCAGGGAGTGCGCAACAATGTTGGTCGAAACAAACGAGAGACAGCCACTATCGTCGCCGGGAAGTTGGCTGATTGTACTTCCAGAAAGCGAGAACTTCGTGAACTCTTCATTGTAGAGGGAGATTCAGCTGGTGGATCTGCTAAGCAAGGCAGAAACCGTGAATTCCAGGCTATTTTGCCTCTTCGTGGAAAAATTCTCAACGTTGAAAAAAAGATTGAACGCCAAAATCTTAACACCATTTTGGCCAATGAAGAGATCAAGACCATGATTGCTGTTATAGGCACAGGGTATCACAGCTATTTTGACATTGAGAAACTCAACTACAACAAAATTATCATCATGACAGATGCCGATGTGGATGGTTCTCATATTCGGACACTTCTTTTGACTTTCTTTTACCGATTTATGCGTCCTCTCATTGAAGAGGGTCATGTCTATATTGCCCAGCCACCACTTTATAAGATTACAGCGGGCAAGAAAACCGAATATGCCTATAGTGACCAGGAAAAGGATGAACTTCTTGAAAAGGTTTTCAAAAACACCAAATATGAGATACAACGTTACAAAGGTCTTGGAGAAATGAATCCCGAACAACTCTGGGAGACTACCATGAACCCTGAGACAAGAAAGCTTTTGCGGGTGAGTATTACAGACTTTGAGGAAGCCAATAATATGGTGAAGGTGCTGATGGGCGAGGATGTCTCAGGCCAGAGAAAGGAATTCATTCTCAAAAACGTGAGTTTTGTCACCAATGTTGATGATATTGCATAGAGAAGGGGAGTAGATATGGCGGCCTACGACTTCACAGCTATTGAAAAGAAATGGAAAGAATACTGGGACAAACACAAAACCTTTCGAGTAACCGAAGATCCCTCTTACCCTGAGGAGAAGCGCTTGTATGTTCTGGATATGTTTCCGTATCCTTCTGGGTCAGGGCTTCATGTGGGACATCCAGAGGGATATACCGCTACGGATATCTATACCCGCTACAAACGGATGAATGGCTTCAATGTGCTTCATCCGATGGGCTTTGATGCCTTTGGTTTGCCTGCAGAAAACTATGCTATTCAGACAGGCACTCATCCTGCTGATACCACCTACAAAAACATCAATCGTTTTCGTGAACAGATCAAGTCTATCGGTTTTTGTTATGACTGGGATAGGGAAGTAAGCACCTGTGATCCGGATTATTATAAGTGGACTCAGTGGATATTCCTGCAGATGTTCAAAAAAGGTTTGGCTTATGAGGCTGAGATGCCTATCAACTGGTGTCCGAGTTGTGGGACAGGTCTTGCCAACGAAGAGGTCCAAGATGGAAAATGTGACCGCTGTGGTACGCCTATTGAAAGGAAACGTATTCGTCAATGGGTGCTGAAGATTACCGCCTATGCCGAAAGGCTTCTCAAGGATCTTGATCTCCTGGACTGGAGTGAATCGATCAAGCTGATGCAGAGGAACTGGATTGGCCGTTCTGAGGGTGCTGAAGTAAAGTTCCCTGTTGATGGAACAAATGAAGTCATCACGGTTTTCACTACCAGGCCTGATACCCTTTTTGGGGCAACCTATATGGTCCTTGCCCCTGAACACCCCTTGGTGGACAAAATCACTACCGCAGAACAAAGAGAAGCCGTCAAAGCTTATCAGGCAGAAGCCAACCGGAAGACCGACCTTCAACGAACGGATCTCAACAAAGAGAAGACAGGGGTTTTCACAGGGGCCTACGCTATTAATCCTCTCAATGGCCACAAGATTCCTATCTGGATCTCCGACTATGTGCTGATGGGTTATGGAACAGGGGCCATCATGGCTGTTCCTGCACACGATAGTCGAGATTTTGAGTTTGCCAAAAAGTTCAATCTTCCTATCATCCAGGTCGTCAGCAAAGATGGGACTCTTTATGAACTCACAGAGGCTGAAGAAGAGGATGGTATTGCCGTGAACTCCGGTCCTTTCAACGGGATGAAAACCAGGGAGATGAAAGAGGCCATCATTCGCTACTTAGAGGAAAAGGGGATTGGAAAGAGAACGGTGAACTATAAATTGCGAGACTGGATATTTTCCCGTCAGAGGTACTGGGGGGAACCTATTCCTGTGGTACACTGTGAGAAGTGTGGTATCGTTCCCCTTGATGAAAAAGACCTCCCTTTGACACTTCCCAATGTCAAGAGCTATAAACCAACAGGAACGGGAGAATCTCCCCTGGCCGCTATTACCGAATGGGTGAATACCACATGTCCCAAATGTGGTGGTCCAGCCAAACGAGAGACCAATACCATGCCCCAATGGGCAGGGAGTTGTTGGTATTACCTTCGTTATATTGATCCCAAAAATGACAAAGCCCTTGCCGATCCGGAAAAGATCAAATACTGGGGACCTGTGGATCTCTATGTGGGTGGAGCCGAGCATGCGGTTTTGCATCTTCTCTATGCCCGTTTTTGGCACAAGTTTTTGCATGATATTGGGGTGGTAGATTATCCTGAGCCATTCATGGCACTCCGTAACCAGGGGATGATTCTTGGGGAAAACGGGGAGAAGATGTCCAAATCCCGTGGAAATGTGATCAATCCTGATGATGTGATTGCCGAATACGGCGCTGATACCCTGCGACTTTATGAGATGTTTATGGGACCATTGGCCGCTGATAAGCCCTGGAACACCAAGGGCATCATGGGAGTGAAGCGTTTCCTTGACAAGGTATGGAAGACATTTGACGAAAAACCTATTGTGGACAAGAAACCTTCCGAAGAAATCAATCGGCTCAGACACAAAAGTATCCAGTTTATTTCTGAGAGGATTGAAAATCTGGAATTCAATACCGCTATCAGTCAGCTCATGGTGTTTATCAACGCCCTGAGTCGTGAAGAAGAACTTTCCCGCGAGGTTGCTGAGGATTTTGTGAAGCTTCTACATCCCTTTGCGCCATTTATCACAGAAGAACTGTGGGAAAAGTTAGGACACAAACCTTCGATTCTTTTTGAAAAGTGGCCTACGTATGATCCCGCCTATCTTGTTGAAGATACCATTACCGTGGTGTTACAGGTGAATGGAAAGGTGAGGGATAACATCCAGGTGAGCCGTGGCCTTTCTCAGGAAGAAATGGAAAAGAAGGCTTTTGCCAGCGAGAAGATAAAACCCTGGATAGAAGGCAAAACCGTGGTGAAAGTGATTGTGGTACCCGATAAGTTAGTCAACATCGTGGTGAAATAATCCAAAGGGGGAGGGTATGACCTTAGAGGATCTCCACCTCTCACCAGTGGGGAAACGGCTTCTGAAAGAGGCTTTGAACTATGTGAAATCGGAATACAAAAAGTATCAGCGTATTCGAACCCGTTTCTACCACCCACAAGGGGAGGATAGTGTTGGGTTTATTGAACTGCGGAGTTTTATTGACGAGATTATCAAAACCCACAACCTTGCTTTTCCTTTTAACGATAGGGATTCGGATTATGCCATTCTGGTGAATGAGAAGTTTTTTCAGGTTATCATGATGCAGATTCACCGGTTATATCCCAAGTCCTACCTGTTAGTGACACAAAGGGATCCGCTTACCGTTATTTTTGTGATACGGGATGCTACCGAATACCAGACAGAAAACATCAAACTTGTCTGGAACCCCGAACATCCATCGCTTCCTGAAGTGTCCACTATTGCCATGCATTTTACCCTGCGAGATTTAGCGTAAGAGACTCATAAAATCAGAGAAAAAAGGAGGTCTTGTATGAGTTTTTTTGTATGGACGGAAAGTATGAGTGTTGGAGTAGAAGAATTTAATAATCATCATAAAAAACTTATTGAACTTATTAACAAGCTTTTTGATGCCATGAGTGAAGGTCAGGGGAAAACAGTCATAGGGGATATTCTTCAGGAGCTTCTCAAATACACCGAGTACCACTTCAGTGCCGAAGAAGCCAAAATGAAGGAACTTGGCTATCCTGCTTATCCCGGCCATCAGGCTGAACATCAGAAGTTTGTTGAAGAGGTCACCAAACTCTACCGAAAGTATCAGGGTGGGGATCTCTTTCTCTCTGTGGATACCCTCAATTTTTTGAAGGATTGGCTCAATAAACATATCCTGCAAACAGATATGGCTTACAAGCCATTTTTCACCAATAAAGGGATAAAATAAAGTCGGGAGGGGCGTATGAGGGTAGCCCTTATCTTGGGCAAAAATTTTGAGGAGATTGAAGCTATTACCCCTATTGATATCCTTCGTCGGGCTCAAATCGAGGTAGTCACCTACGGGGTAGGCACAAAAGAAGTGACGGGCAGTCACCAGATAACAGTACAGGCTGATGAACTCTTTGAAAAAACAGAGGATATTGATATTGAGGATTTTGATGGTCTTCTTCTTCCTGGTGGGCCTGGAGTGCAGGAACTGGTCAAAAACGAGGCCCTTCTTGAACTTATTCGCCGGTTTGTGAAGGCAGAAAAATGGGTTTACGCTGTGTGTGCGGCTCCCCTTCTTTTAGAGAGAGCAGGGGTTTTGAAAAACAAAAACTTTACCTGCTATCCCGGGACGGTTTCTTCTATCACTTCTGGTCATCACAAAAACGAACCTGTGGTGGTGGATGGCAAAATAGTGACATCGCAAGGGGTTGGAACGTCTTTGTTAGCTTCTCTGAAACTGGTGGAACTCTGGGTATCAGACGAAGAGGCAAGACAGTTAGCTGAGAGGGTGGTGTTTCAGGGGAAGTAGTACTCAGTACTCCTTCCCATTTCTTTTTTCTGTTGAGGGGATGGAAGCAAACTCACCAAAAAAGATGGTAATCTCTCTTTTGGCGCTTTCCCGCGAATCTGAGCCGTGAATGGCGTTGGCGGGCATTTCTGTTCCATAGGTATGTCGAATGGTTCCTTTGGCGGCCTTCTTGGGATCGGTAGCGCCCATGAGTTTTCGAAGATCTTCAATGGCGTTTTCTTTCTCCAGGACCATAGCCACAACTTTGCCCGAGAGGGTAAACTCTAAAAGTGAAGGGAAAAAAGGCTTCTCCACATGTTCGGCATAGAAGAGGCGCACCGATTTTTCTGTGAGTTTGAGCATCTGAAGGTGAATAATCTTGAATCCATTTTTTTCAAGAATGCTGATAATTTCCCCAATGTGCCCCTCTTGACAGGCATCTGGCTTGATCATGGCAAAAGTTCTCTCTAACGCCATACCAGGCTCCTCATCGTATTCCTTTTTATTTTCGGAAGAAAAAGGGATTTTCTTGAAAATATGAGGGATATTTCGCTGGATTTTTCTTGTGAGAGAAGAGATTACTTTAAAAAAATTTGGAGGTGAGGTATGGGGGTATGGTATTTGCATTTTTCTCAGGAAAGGAATATAATAAACCCATACCAAAAAAGCGAGGCAAATATGGCATCTTCTGTTTATTTTATTGATTTTCGTTCAAGAGGAAAAAGTATCTTAGAAAAACTTGAGAAACTCATTCTCAAGGCGGGTCTTGAGGAGATCCCCATGGAGAAGAAGTTTGTGGCTATCAAGGTGCATTTTGGAGAGCCTGGAAATGTGGCCTATATTCGGCCAAACTATACCCGTCGTGTGGTTGAAGTCGTCAAGAGGTTAGGGGGGCTTCCTTTTCTCACCGATTGTAATACGCTCTACAAGGGACGGCGCTCCAATGCGGTGGATCATCTTCGTTCGGCTCATGAGAATGGCTTTACTCCAGAAACCGTAGGGTGTGATATTATTATTGCCGATGGTCTTCGGGGAACAGACTATCGGGAGATAGAGGTTAATCTCAGGCATGTCAAAAAAGCCAAAATCGGAACGGCTATTGCTGAGGCAGATGTATTCATTTCTATTAACCATTTCAAGGGACATGAGATGACGGGTTTTGGAGGGGCGCTGAAAAATATTGGAATGGGATGCGGGGCTGTCCCCGGAAAACTGGAAATGCATTCCAATTCAAAACCGAAGGTGAAAGAAGAAAAATGTATTGGATGCAAGGCCTGTGAGGTCAATTGTAATTATGGGGCTATTAAGGTTGGGCCAAATAGAAAAGCGGTGATCAACTATGATCTCTGTGTAGGATGTGGCCAGTGTGTGGCGGTATGTCGCTATGATGCGGCACAGGTTGTCTGGAACGAAGGGGGAAACAGTGCCTGGGAAAAGATTGATGAGTACACCTTCGCGGTGTTGAAAGACAAGCCCCATTTTCATATCAATTTTCTTATGGATATCTCACCGGATTGTGATTGCTGGAGTAGTCATGATGCTCCTATTGTCCCGGATATTGGGATTCTTGCTTCTCGTGATCCTGTGGCTTTAGACCAGGCCAGTGCTGACCTTGTCAATCAGGCTCCTGTGCTTGGTGGGTGTAAGATTACCGACAACCATCCGCATTATGATCCGGCAAGTGATCGTTTCTTTCTCATTCACCCTCATACCAACTGGCGAGAGGGGCTTGCGTATGCCGAAGCCATTGGGTTAGGGACAAGACAATACGATCTCATTCGCTTGGAATAATGAAAATCCTTGTTTTCTCAGACTGGCACCTTGATGCCGGGGATCCATTAGGCTGGTTTGGCTGGGACGAACAGAGATTTATTGAGAGACTTGAAAAGACCATTGCCTATTACCAGCCTGATAAGATTATTCTCAATGGAGATATTTTTGAACTCTACAGGTACCGAAAGGCCGAGATTGCTCGTATGTATCAAAACTTACTACGCTTTCTTCAGCGATATTCGGTGGTTTTTATTCGGGGGAATCATGATAGTATCAGCCATAGTGGATTAGATTACTATGAGATTTCCTATGAAGGAAAGCGTGTACTGGTCCTTCATGGTCACCAGGCCGATTTTTTGAATGGAAACAGCCTGATGAGATTTCTTGTCAGGATGGGAATGAAGATTCTCCGTCTTTTTTCTCATATCACCTTTATCAGGGAATGGTATATTCGTGTGTACAAACTCTTGGACACCAAGCCCTTAGATTCGAGAAGGGAAAACGACTTCAAATATCTTGCCTACGCTATTCGTCTTTTGGATAGAAAATATGATGCGGTGATTTTGGGACACACGCATCAACAAGAGGATCTAGTTTTGTATCAAAGAGGAAGGAAAAAATATTATCTCAACTCTGGAACCTGTTCCCGGGGTCGTTTTCAGGGGATCTTTTTTGATATTGAGAGATGGACATATACCTTGGTCAATGAGGGAGAAAACTAGCCTGAAAAAGGGAAGGGGAAGAGTTTTTCAAAAGGAGACCTTTGCACATTCGTGCAAAGGTCTCAAGAAAGTAATAGAAAATAGAAAGTAGTATAAAAATATTTCTTTACATAATAAACAAGCCTATTTTTTAGATAAAAAAAGACAAATAAGCCTTTGTAAACAGAAAAAGCGGGGTTTCAGGGGCGTAGCCCCTGACCTAAACAGGGGAAGAAAATACCCGTGCAAGGGTCTCAAAAGTGGATTTTTTTGCTTTTGTGCTCTATACTATAAAAGAGAGGTAAGAATGTTTCGGATTGGTGATAAGGTTTTTTATCCCTACCATGGTGCAGGAGAGATTACCGGCATAGAAGAGAAAGAAATCCTTGGAGAAAAGAAGGTTTATTATATTATTCGCTTTCCTTTGACCGAAACCACGGTGATGTTACCAGCTGAGAATATTGAACAGTTGGGACTCAGGACGCTTGCCACTCCCTTGGAAATCAAATATTGTCTTGAAAAGCTGAGAACATTGAAGATTGCTGTGGATGATGACTGGAAAATCCGCTACAAGAAAAACCAGGATCTTTTGAAATCCGGGAGTATAGATGACGTGGCCCTTGTGGTGAAAACGCTCTATACACGAAATCAATACAAAGAACTCTCAACCACAGAGAAAAAGCTCTATCAGAATGCCCTGAGTATCCTGATCAGCGAGATTGCCTTAGCTCTGGATAAGCCTACTGAGGAAGTGAAAGCGGAGATTCTCCGTCTGATGGAAGAAGGAAAATAAAAAACATGTTCTTGAAAGAATAAGTATTTTCTGGGAGTAAGAATAGGTCAAACGTATTTTATTTAACTTAACATAATATATATTATAGGAAGTTTTATTTTTGTGCTATGTTGAATTTTTCTATCAAAAACTAGAAACTAAAAATTGGAAAAAAATGTTTTTTGTCCTTATAATTACTTTATTCTATTTATCTTGAGGAGAAGATCTATGACAAACATTATTCGACGTTCCAAGATGGTTACCTGGGTTGGTTTCTGGGTAAATATTGTTCTATCTCTATTCAAATATATTGCTGGTTTTGTCGGTCATAGTCAGACCATGATTGCTGATGCTACCCATAGCCTTTCGGATCTTATTACGGATGTCGCTGTTCTCCTCGGAATCAATTACTGGTCAAAGCCAGCGGATGCCACTCATCCCTATGGCCATAAACGCATTGAAACCTTGGTTACCGGACTTATTGCTTTCTTATTGGGTGTTGTGGGAATTGGTATAGGCTATGAAGGCCTGATCAGTCTGAGAGAACCAGATACTTCTCAGGTTGGAGGTATTGCCCTTATTATGGCTCTGGTTTCTATCGTATCAAAGGAGATCTTGTACAGGTGGACAGTGATTCAGGGGAAAAAGCTTGAATCTCCCGCCATTATTGCCAATGCCTGGCATCATCGCTCGGACGCTCTGAGTTCTCTACCGGCTTTTATTGCTATTGGGCTTTCTCTGATTGATAAAAGGCTTTCGTATTTTGACCATATTGGGGCTGTGGTGGTATCTCTTTTTATTCTCAAGACAAGCTGGGATTTGCTTCTTCCTGTTTTGCAGGAACTCTCAGACAAAGGAGCCAGTGATAATGACGTGATGATGATCATCAAAATAGCTGAATCTATTGAAGGGGTTCGCGAGGTTCATGCCGTAAGGACACGCAAACATGGTCATGCTATGTTCGTCGATCTTCACGTGTTAGTAGATGGGGATCTCAGTGTGACAATGGGACATGCTATTGCTGGAGAGGTAAAACACAAACTGCTTGAATATGGTCCAAGTGTTCAGGATGTGATTATCCATATTGAACCGTATGAAACAGCCTCCAGAAACAAGTAGGTAGTTTCCCCTACTCCTTCATAATGGTTGCAAAAAAAACAAAGCTATGCTACAATAACCTATCCTGATGAGGAGGCTTTCATGAATACAGGCGAACTTGTGCTTCGGGCTGTTCTTTTCATGGCAGGGCTGAGTACTCTTTTGGGTATTTTGATTTTAGTTTTTTCCAAGGTTTTTGAGGTGAAACTTGATCCTCGTATCGAAGCTATTAATGGTGTTCTTCCCGCCTATAACTGTGGCTCCTGTGGGTATCCTGGATGTATTCAGTATGCCACGGCGATTGTGAACGAAGGGATTTCTCCAGCCAAATGTACCCCTGGTGGACAGGAAGTCAGCCACAAAATCAGGGAGATTCTTGAACAGGGGAATACCACGCCTCCTTCAGCATAGAAAGCGTATCTTACAAGGAGACCAGCATGGATGAAGAAATCAAAGCTCTCACAGAAGAAATTGTTGACCATGCCCCTACCCTTCAGAAAATTGTCACAGAGTTTGAAAAGGTCATTGTTGGTCAGGAACATCTGCTGAAGCGAATGATTTCAGCCCTGTTAACAGGTGGGCATCTTTTAGTTGAAGGAGCCCCTGGACTTGCCAAAACCCTTTCTATTAGTACTCTCGCCAGGCTCTTCGATATGGATTTCAAGAGAATTCAGTTTACTCCGGATCTTTTACCTGCGGATATCAGGGGAACAATGATTTACAATGTTCAAACCGGCCAATTTGATGTGAAAAAAGGTCCTATTTTCACCAATTTTGTGTTAGCAGATGAAATTAACCGGGCTCCGGCCAAGGTACAATCTGCTCTTCTGGAAGCCATGCAGGAGAGAACAGTCACCCTTGGAGAAACCACCTACGATCTTCCCTCACCCTTTTTTGTGATGGCAACCCAAAATCCCATTGAACATGAGGGCACCTACCCTCTCCCTGAGGCTCAGATTGATCGTTTTTATATGAAAATTCTTGTCTCCTATCCCTCTCCAAAAGAAGAGAAGCGAATCCTCCACAGAATGACAGGCACCATAGAACCCTCTGTGAAAAAGGTAGCCAGCAAAAGCGATATTCAGAAAATGCAAAAACTCGTCTCTCGTATCTATGTAGATGAGAAGATTTATGACTATGTGGTAAATCTTGTCCAGGCAACAAGAAATACCCACAAGGATTATATCCGGTATGGAGCCTCCCCACGAGCGGCTATTGCCTGGGTAAAAGCCGCCAAGGTAGAGGCCTTGATGGATGAGCGTGGATATGTGATCCCTGAGGATGTGAAACATACCGCCCATGATATTCTCCGTCATAGACTTATCCTGAATTTTGAAGCCGAGGCGGAGGGTATAACCCCTGATCAGGTGATTGACACCCTTCTCCAGGAGGTGGAAATACCGTAAAAATAAAAATAAATATTTCACTTTTTTTAAAAATAAACGTATTAAAAATAAAACACTAAGGAGGATTCTATGAAGAAGGTCTGGTGGATTTTGGTGGTGAGTTGTGTTTTCGATGGTATGTATGGGTCTCTTTCAAGGCTCGGAGGCATGGCTCTTTATTATCCCGGTATCAATTTGCGGGAATATCTTTGGATAGCAGATGATCCGATTGGAATAAGTGTGAACGGAAGCCTCATCTATCGGCTCTCCAATGAGGTAGGGTTTGAACCGTATGCTTCTATTTATTCAACTGACTGGAAAAGTGCCTTTGGCTATGCGGTGATACATCAGGATATTTTCTCTCTCGGAGTTTTTGTGAATGATCAACCCGAATCTGAGGATTATCTTTCTTATTATCCCGATGCAAATCTCGTAAATACCCCAACTTATCCTGCAGGAAATAATCCAAATGATTATAATACTATTACTTCTCTCGATAGAAAACCATGGTTTGATATCATCTTGGGTAGTCAGAAGATCCCCTTTTCCCCTTATATAGGTCTCTCTCTTACAGCAGCAGCTTATTCTACCAACTATGAGCATATTCCCAATCCTGTAGATCCTACGAAGGCTCTTATTCATGGAGAGGAATCTGCTTTTCTCTGGAAGATACGAACAGGGGCTACGGTTGATATCCTCAAACCCTTTGTAATCGATGCCTCGGTAGGTGTTTGGATTCCCTCATTTACGATTCAAACCAAAACTACGATGACAGAAATCCAAAACTACAAAAACGAAGAAAAACATATCAGTGAAGGAAACTTTGGGGTGGAGGTCAGGGTATTCCCAAAATGGAAACTTTCTCCTCGCCTTGAGTGGAAGAGTATGCTTGCTTACCGTTATCTCAACCTGAATAGTACCCATACGGTAACCATGGATCTCAATGGTGATGGAGATTTTGTTGACGCAGGAGAACTCAAAAGCAAAAATACCCACCCCTATTCAGTTCAGCAAATTGAAGTAGGAACAGGTATTACCTACTCAGAGGGTAACCTCTTGGCTTTTGGTTCTCTCAACAATCTCACCCTTCTCTCCAGTGAGGAGTGGTTTACGGTAAACCAGAGTACGGGGACAGATGTTTATATGGATAAAGAAAACGGAAGTAGAACACAAAATTATACCATTCTCAATGGAGGGATAGAGCTTGGCCTAAAAAAATGGTTATCACTCCGAATGGGAGTTGCTAACTGGTATCACCTTGAAACCACAACTACATCATCCTTTACCTACGCCGGCACCACTGAGACAGCAAGGAATACGTTGACAGAATTTCAGTTGGATACGATGTTTCTTCCTCAATTAGGCTTGAGTATCCATTTTGGTGGGTTTTCTATAGACTGGATGATAAGTGATGCCTTTATCTGGACAGTCATAGGCCAGGGACGCCTTCCCTATCTCATCAGTGGAAATAATCTCTTTGATAACTTTTCTTTCATAGCGAGTCTCAGATATAACTTTTAGGGAAAAAGTTTCGAAAGGGTGTCCAGTCGGGCACCCTTTTTTCTTGAAAAAATCTTTTTTTTTTCTTACAGTATATTCTGGAGGAAGGTATGTCTATCAAGGAAAACTATCAACGCATCATGGAACAGATTGAAGATCTGAAGGCAAAAAAGCATATATCGTATCCTATTACCATTGTGGCTGTGACCAAAACCTTTGGCCCAGAAGTCGTCAAAGAGGCTGTAGAAGCGGGTATCCATCACATTGGAGAAAACCGTGTCCAGGAAGCAGAAGAAAAGTTTTCTAAGCTACAAGATCTTTCTTTTACCCGTCATCTTATCGGCTCTCTTCAATCCAACAAAATCAATAAGGCTCTTCAATGGTTTGATGTCATTCAGTCGGTGGAGAGTGTCTCTCTTGCCGAGGGGATATCCAAGCGACTTCAAAGAACCCTCCCTATCTTCGTTGAGGTCAATACCTCTTTTGAAACCTCCAAACATGGAGCAAGGCCTGATGAGGCTTTGGATCTCATAGCCCAGATCAAAGAACTCCCAAATCTTTTTATTACTGGTCTCATGACGGTTGGTCCACTTACCGAGGATGAGAAAAAGATACGAGAGGCTTTTCGTCTTCTGAGAAAACTTCGGGATGATGCCCAGAAATGGTTTTCTCATCCGCTTCAACTTTCTATGGGGATGAGTGATGATTTTCTTGTGGCCATCGAAGAGGGAAGCACCATGGTGCGATTGGGGAGAGTCCTTTTTGGAAGCCGAAGGTAACTTCAGAAAAGCAAGGATAACAGGATGACCACAGAAGAGGTATTGCAGGCCCTCACTATCCTCAAGAGCCACTATCCCACGTGGCAGGCGCCGGTGGTGACGTTTGTCGCAGTGTCAAAAGGTACCCCCTATCAGGTCCTTATAGCCACCTTGTTATCCCTGAGAACAAAGGACGAGACCACAAGAGAGGCCACAAAACGACTTTTTACGAGGGCTCACACGCCGGAAAAGATGCTCACTCTCTCTGAGGAAGAGATAGCCCGTCTCATTTACCCCGTGGGTTTTTATAGGATGAAGGCTAAACGGATCAAAGAGATCACCCAGATCCTTCTCGAAAAATACAACGGCATTGTTCCAGATACCATCGAAGAGCTTTTGACTCTCCCTGGAGTGGGACGAAAGACAGCCAACCTTGTGATCACCTTGGGATACCATAAACCAGGTATCTGTGTGGATACCCATGTTCATCGTATTTCGAATAGATGGGACTATGTCCGGACCAAAACACCGGAAGAAACAGAATTTGCCCTCAGAGAGAAACTCCCTGTTTCAGAGTGGATAACGTATAATGATATTCTTGTTGCCTTTGGCCAGACTATTTGCAAACCCGTCTCTCCTCTCTGCAAAAGTCGGTGTCCCGTCAACCACCTTTGCCCTCAAAGAGGGGTTGAGAGACATCGCTAAATGGGATAGACGACAATATTCTCATCTACTTTGCGGTTCAAATAACCCTGGATGGCATAGAGGGTTCCTGTCATAGCACTGGCACACCCATTGCACGCTCCAAGGTAGCGGATATACACAAGGGTTTTGCCATTGTCCGTGCTCTGAATATCCACAATCTCAAGACTTCCCCCATCAGCGGCTAACATAGGCCGAATCTCTTCGTCAATAATCTTTTCCAGGATCTTGTGTTTCTGGACAATGGTCATGTCGCTAAATTTGGTCTCTTCTGTCATGGTCTTCTCCTTTACCATTTCTTCTCGAACCTCTCGTAATATATCGACAAGATAGTACTTTCTCTTTTCATGTCCTCCAGGCTGAATACAGGATTTACAAAACGCCCCTGCTTTGGTGTATTGAGTGATTTCTTCCACTGTTTTGAGGTCATTTATACGAATAACGTCTCGAATAGTTCGGAGAGAAACGCGAGCACATTCGCAAACTATTTCTTCTTCCTCTAATGACTCTCTATCCACCCCTTTGTAAATGGCTACAGCTTGTTTAATAACATCATAAGCCATCACGCTACAATGCATTTTTTGGGACGGTACAGCTGGGATATCTGGTGCATCTCGAAGAGCTCTTTCCACATCAAGATTGGTGATTTTTACAGCCTCATCGACAGTTTTCCCTATACAGAGTTCCGCCATCATATCACTTGAAGCAATAGCTGTTCCACATCCAAAGCTTTTGAACCTCGCATCAAGGATGGTATCCGTCTTGGGATCAACAATCCAGTAGAGTCTCACTGCATCTCCACAGCTCTCTGCCCCCCAATCAGCAATAACAAGTTTACCTCCCATGCGTTTTGCATCTTCTTCGGTGAGTTCTCCTCTATAGAAAGGGTTATCCATTCTCTCGGCTACTTTTCGTGAGTAATTTTCCCACAATGCTCCACCAATAAGCTGATTTTTAGCCATAATTATCTCCTCTTTTTCGTGTAGGTAGAAGAAATCTCTCTCAAACGTTTCACAGAATTTGTTAAAACTTCAATGGTATAGTCTATCTCCTTCTCTGTGGTAAATCTGGAAAGGCTAAAACGCACCGCTGTGTGAGATAGTTCTCTATCCACCCCGATAGCCACCATCACAGGATTGGGTTCAAGAGATTCCGAAGCACAGGCTGAGCCTGTTGAAGCAGCAATACCATATTTATTCAGATCCCAGATGAGCGCCTCTCCTTCTACTCCACGAAAACTAGCCAGAATAGTATTGGGCACTCGATGTTCTCTTTTTCCGATCACCATAGTATCAGAGAGAGAAAGGATGGCCTCTTCCAGTTTATCCCGAAGACGTCGTACTTCTGTATGCTCATAGGGGAGAGCCTCGTTTGCCAATTCCATAGCGAGTCCCATACCCACCATCCCGGCTACGTTGATAGTGCCAGAACGTTTCCCTCCCATATGTTCTCCTCCATGAAGAAGGGGTACGAAGGGTGCCCCTTTTCGGATGTATAGTCCCCCTACTCCTTTTGGTCCATGAAACTTGTGGGCCGAAAATGAGAGATAATCGACTGGTGCCTCCTGAACATTCACCGGTATTTTTCCAATAGCCTGAACCGCATCTGTATGAAAAAGTACACCTACCGAATGAGTATAAGTAGCCATATCTTTGATAGGAAATATGAGACCTGTTTCGTTGTTAGCCCACATGATAGAAACAAGAGCCGTTTTTTCCGGCTCAAGAAAGGCCTTGAGTGTTTCAAGATCCACAATACCATCCTGGTTGAGGGGGAGTTCCACAATCTCTGCTCCCTGGTTTTGCAAAAATTCACATACCTGAGATACCGAGGGATGTTCCACAGGAGTGGTCAAAATGCGTTTTTTTTGTGTTTTTGCTATAACTTCCCAGTAAATAGCTTTGAGAACCGTGTTATTACTTTCTGTGGCACACGAAGTGACAATTACATCATCTTCATCTCTTGCCCCTATTCCAGCGTATAACCTATCAAGAGCAATACGCATGGCCGGGTGAACCTCTGTTCCAAATTCATGAAGCGAATTGGGGTTCCCATATTGCTGACAGAAATACACTTCCATTGCTTCTTTTACCTTTGGATCCACAATAGTAGTGGCATTATTATCAAGATATACTCTTTGCATATAAAACCTACTCTTTTAGTGTATTTTATTATACAAACAAAAGCAGAGTATTGTCAAATTTTAGCAAAGAACCCCTTCCCTGTGTATTTTTCAGGGAAAAGATTTCAAAAAATTTTCCTTATATCATTTCCATTTTTCTTCTTGAGAATGGTATATAAAAGTGAAAGGAGACCTTTGCACGAATGTGCAAAGGTCTCAAAAAGTAATAAAAAATAAAAAATAGTATAAAAATATTTCTTTTCGTAATCAATAATTCTATTTTTTTGAACAGAAAAGACAAGTGAGCCCCTGTAAACAGAAAAAGCGGGGAAGAGGG
>JABLXN010000018.1 GCA_013177995.1 Brevinematales bacterium
CTAAAATTATACCACCTCTCCCTCACCCTGTCAACTCATCCACGCTTCTCCTGTGAAAAATTTTCCCTTTCGCCCCCTATTTTACCATAGTCCCTCCTCCATGTCAATGGGCATTTGTCACAAGTTTTAGATAATCACCTGTCTCTTTATTCTTACACCAACATTAATGAGACTCGTATACTTTGAACTCCTGATTGATGGAGCGCTACCCGTTGGTACGAAGTAATACTCACACCTATATCCATTAAGATTATAAGTTCTTAAAATAGTTTGAAGCCATTCAAACTTTTGCAAAATATCGTTTCCTTTTGAACCACAATGAACTTCAATAAACACCAACTTTATTCCATTCCTGTTCTGAACACCTACCCCATAATCCCAGTAAGGCTGATTAACATTTTGATGATTTTGAGTATAATAAGCCCTGAAATCCCGTTCTATATGAACACTTCCTAACAGTTTTGAATTTACAACTCTTACCATTACGGAATGATTTCCCATGGCTCTTAATCCATCATAACAATTAACAAAATTCGGCAATGGTATCTGCTGGCACATATTATTCCCCCTCTACATCCACGACATCAGAAGCCAGATCAAGTGCCCTGTCTGCCACCTCAAGAAGCCCTCCCCATTGACTGCGATCCGTTTCTACCGAAGTATTCAATTCAGAAATATCTACAAAAGTACTCGCCCCACTCTCTAAATCTGCATAATACACCTTTATCTTCTTGGAAAGAATCGTTTCTGCCCATTGTCGCCACAACCTTTGATTATCCATATCAAAAAAATCAATAACTTTATCCACACATATCTCTCTTTTCTTCTCAAAATAAGTGGACAGCAACCTCAAAAACCATGCAATCATCACCACATCAGCAGAATGTGTAGAAATCAACATCCGGTAACCCCGCGAAATAAGCTCTAACAAAGCGAACATCACCTCCTTTACCGCTTTAGGATGAAGCCCCGTCTCAGGTTCTTCAATAATCACTTCATCAACATCTTTTCTCTTCCCAGCCCCTGCCGATGGTAGCAAATAGTACAACCCCAGAAGAAGTGGGGTAAACTCTCTCTGCCCCGTTGACCATGTCATGATGGGAAGTCTCACTCCATCCTTTACTTCCAGCATCAATCGCTTTTGAAGGCGACTTTTATCAATAACTATTTTTTGATGATGGTAGATGGCCTGATCCAGTTTTTCACGAATCTGTTTTTTGAGTCTTTTTTCCTGCGGAAAAATAGTTCCTTCCACCCCGCCCAGTCCCTGATCTAACAACAAATTAAGGTTATGACTGAACTCTCTCATTACAAAAGGATACGAACTATTGTAATTCTTTGAAGGTTCCGGCCACCCACCCCCTACCACTATCACTCTCTGAGCAGGAATAGCAAAAACCCTGTTTGAAGGCTTTTTTATCTTTCGCTTTTGAACCAGAGCCTCCAGAGAAAACAGTTTCCCATCCATTCTAATGGACGTATCCTTTTGATATGAGAATACCCCTTCTCCTAAAAAACCCTGGAGAAACTGTTCCACACTTTCCCTTTGATACCCGCCCTTCTGAAGCGTTTTAACCACATACTCACCACATTGAGAGAGATAATACATCTGAAGAAAAATGGTTTTTCCCGAGCCCTGCGGCCCCACCAGAATTGTTAGATCCCCTATTTCTGCTTTAGCTTTTTTAATCGGTGGAAAATTCTCAATTTCAAAAATCATAATTTTTCCTCCTTCACTTTTCTCTATCTTATATGAAGCATTTTACACCCCTCTCATCTCATCTTTTGCCTTTCTTCCGATCTCTTTTCCGCCATAACCGCTGTTCGAATTCTCAGATAACCATTGTACACACCCTGTTGTTCCTTTTTACCAGAAATCGCATCCTTCACAAAAAGATGGGCTTTCAAAGAATACTCTCTCTCCGAAGATACCACCACACCGGTAGCATGATACAGAAATCTCCCCGTGACTTTCCCGCTTACCTGATTAACCTCTATTTTCTTAGCCCCAATTAACTCAATATCAAGTCCCAGTCCACGAATCCTGCCATGTACTGTCCCCTCTCGAAAACCAAACTCATCTCTCGAATCCGTCAACCGCAAAATCTCCTGCCCTTTTATATCCCTTCCCAAGACCTGTACAAAATTTCTTTCAACTTCCTGTTTTCCTTTATCTCTTACAATAACAAATAGATAATTTTCTACAATACTCCTGAGAACCGCTTCATACATTTGTTCCGCAGGGATATCTCCCCATATCCACTTTGCCCCTCCTATACTCTTACGAATAAGTTGAACCATTTCTGACATCTCAGAAATTTTCCCCTCTTTTGAGATCTCAATCGTGGCATCACCTGACACGAGATTACTCAAAACAGTTATTATTCCCCTCAAGATTTCATTGGTACCATTATATCGAGTTCTTGCGGTATCTATCTCTATATATTGACCATTCACTACTGTACCATACAAAATACGATCAAAACCCACCCGTACCATGTAGCCTCTGTCCTTTTCGTCAACTACTCCATACCGAATACGCCAGATATATCGACCAACATTACTGAATACCTTATTTTCTTCCCGAAGAATTCTATCCTCAAAGTCCATCGAAACATCCTGAAAGAATACCTCACCCCTTGACAATTTTACTTCTGAACCAAAACCATCCATCTCTTTTTCCTTACAACCATATATTCCCGCCACCATTATTAACCCCACAAAAATCATCTGTCTCATTTTCTCCTCCTTTCTTGCACCATAAAATTATATATCTTTTCTCTTCCTTACGCAACTTTTTTCACTTCATTTTCCCTTTATGTCTTTTTGCAGCTCTTTTCTCAAAGTTTTCATTCCTTCTTGAACAAAAGTCACCCTGTACTTCTCCAATAACCTCATGCTCTCTTCTATTTCCCTTTCCCTGCCACCTGTTTGAGAAAAACGCTTCCAGTATTCTCCAAGCACCATTCGCCGGATATAGTCTTCCATATGACTCTTCACCTGCTTCTGATACTGAGAAGAGTTCCCTCCATACTTTTTCCCGTACCATACCATCACAAGAAAACGTCTCACAAAAGGCATTACTTTCGCAAATCTTTCCACAGAAATTTCTTTTTCCGATGGAGAAAAAGCCTTCCATATGAGCTGAACATCCTTCCATGAGTACTTTCTTCCCCGAACACGGATCACATTTTCAGTTTCCGGTATCTCTGAAACAACTAAAGGCTTTCCCTGGATCCAGATTTTTCCCCCACGAACAGAAAAGAGAAACTCAGAATTCCTTTCTACCACAGCCCTCAAAAAACCATCAAGAAACAGGGCCATCCACCCTCTCTCTGCAACTTC
This sequence comes from Brevinematales bacterium, assembly GCA_013177995.1. Taxonomy (GTDB): domain Bacteria; phylum Spirochaetota; class Brevinematia; order Brevinematales; family Thermospiraceae; genus Thermospira. The sequence continues at coordinate 3,346 of JABLXN010000018.1, forward strand.
TCTGGATGTCTTTTTCACTCCAGGAGAAAGAACAAAAACAGCCATCCACCCATCATATACAGGCACTATTTCCCACTCGCTCTTCTTTATTTTTCTTTTCTGTCTTTCAACTTCTTCAACAAGAACAAGATTTTTCATCACCAACTCGCTTTCCTTCACTTTGCTCTGTTCTTCCCACCATTGAGAAATAGCTTCCTTATCTTTAAGTTCAGCACATATTTTTCTCAAGGTATCTGCCTTTTCTTCCTCAATTCCTTCAATATACACAGCAAAAGCACCCATCACCTTCCACACTCTCCGTTTCGAAAAATCTTTTTTCAATTTTTGTTCTCCTCCTCGTGCCAGAAGATAAAGACGATAACGCACCATTTCATTTTGAATTTTCTCCTGAATATCCGGTTGATTGGTCCAGCCACTTTCCAGTATCTCTCTTTCCCTCAATAACGGCAAAAGATACCTGTCCAGAATAAAACTCTCCAGCTTTTCAGAAGACAAAAAGATCGCAGAGTAACCTCTCAATTCCCGCCAGAAAGGTTTCAACGCGTCAATAGTCACTTCATTTTTTCTTCCTTCTACTTCATAGGTCACCAACACCCTCTCCTGTTTCTCACCACAGGCCACTACCAGCAATATCACACCCATACTCAACAAAATTCGCTTCATTTCTCTCCTCCCTCAAAAATTTATACCTTCTTCTGTCCTCCAGACACGCAAAAACCCAGCGGAAAAACAAAAAGTGAAAACAAAAAACCAGCCACCATACCACTTACCACCGTAATGGCAAAATTGAACCACACCCCTCTGAACTCAGTAAACAGGAAAGGAAACACTCCTAAAATAGTAGTCAAAGTAGTGGTAAATAACGATGTCCATACCCCTTCTATACTTTTTGTATAGAGAAGATAGGCATTTGAAAATCTGTTGCGAATTCTCCGCACCTCTTCATACATAAGCGCACTATTATTGACTACCAGTCCTCCAAGAAACACAAACCCCAAAAAAACGTCCTTGCCAAATTCCACATGAAAAAGCAAAAGAGCAAAAACCGCCCCACAATAAGCCACTCCTATAGTCACAAACATCCAGAGAGACTCCCCAATCTGCTCATACAAAAAAACCATTACCGCCAGTACCAGATACACGGCTAAAGCAATTAAAAATACAAGATAACGGGATTTACCCATTTCTTCCTTCACTTTTTCCCCTACTGTCACAAGAACTGAGGAAGGAAAAGAAACCTTTCGAATGCTTTCTTCAACTTTTTTCATAACCATTTTTGTATTGGCCTTTGGCATCAACCTTATTCCAAAACCAAGCATCCTCCGTTTATTTTTATGATAAATAACTGAAGGCACCTTTTCTCTCTGGATATCAAAAAAATACTGAAGATAATTCCCATTACCCTCAGCATTCAGAAGTTTCACCGTCATTAACTGATCTTTATTCGTCAAAAACATATCACTCTTCAACCTTATATCAACCAGGCCAAGGGGAGAACGGAACTTCGTAGGAATAACCCCATAAAACAGTATTCGAAGATAGGAAACCACATCTGAAACATTCCAGCCAAGACTTCCAATTCTTACATAATAAGGCACAAGCGTATAGGCTTCAGCCCCTTCTTTAAAATAAAAAATTACATCCCCTATGTTCCCTGTCGTATAGAGACTATAAGCAACTTCACGAGTATAACGGGGCAAATTTTCAAGATCCTCACTATATACATTCACATCGATCTCTCTCTTTCCCTCACCTTCCCGGGAAGAACCAAAGTGAAAAATCAGAGAGGTACCCGAGTCCAGCTTTATACTTTCATCAGGAGTCAAAAAATGACGCAGTTTTTCCTCCGAAAAGGGTTTTTTGAATGTCACCGTGTATTCCACGTGAGATTTCTCTATCTTTGTAGAAAGTTTTTTTACTGAAGGAAGAGACATTATCCATTTTTCTACGGTGGAGGAAACATCAGAGCAATAGTTCAGGGTAGAACCCGGTGGAAATTCCAGCACCCCATCCAGAACCTGCTGATAAACCAAAGGAGCAGGTCTTATCATCCAGAGCCACAAAAGTCCACTTAAAACAACAAAACTTCCCACAGCACCCCTAATAAGAGATTTTCTTTTCTCCCAGGCAATGAGAGCCCCTCTTCTCACAAATGGCCACAAAATGAGTCCTTTATAATGGACATTCTCTACTCCTGGCCTTTGTACACGCCTTCTCAAAAAAAACCACCCGTAAAGACCCGGGGCCAGACCCACAGCCATAACAAGAGCTATTCCCAGCATCACAGAGACAACCATCACAAATCCCATATATTCTTTCTGCACCACTATATCACCTGTAAGAACGGGTAAAAAAGCACTTAGTGTGGTAACAAGAGAAATCACGAGGGGGCTCATCATTCGTTTTGTTTGCCTATATATTCCCATGAAACCAGGGGATGTCTCTTTCATATAACTCTCTAACAAAACAAGCATATAATCCACCACCATACCCGCCGAAAGAGCCAGACCACTCAAAACCAGTGGAGTTATCTCAATACCCCCTAAAAACCCTACTACAAGAGTAAAAGCAAGAGAAAGTGGAATAATCACAATAACCATGAAAACCTTCCAGAAATTCCGATAAAAAAACCACACAACTCCCCCTACACTTATCACAGAAAACAGAGCAGAAATAAAAAACTCTCTCAAGGAACGTCGAATGTCTTCTGTCTGATCAGAGAGAACTTCATACACAAGAGGAAGCCCCTGTGCTTTTGTTTTTAACACCCGCAGAATATCTTTTCTCATTCGTAGCATGTTTCCACCACTCTCACGATATATATAAAGCCCCACCCATTCTTCTCCATTGTATCGAAAAATCTCATCCGGTTCCCTATTCGTTATGATAACTTCAGCTAAATCTCTCATCACAAATTCCCCTATCTTCAGTGAGAGCAATTCTTCTGGTGTTTTCAAACGCATATCAAACGAAAAGGATAATTCTCTTTCTCCCGCTAACAAACGAATACTCTGTTCCACATTATGGACATCAATATATTCCCCCACTCCAGAAGGCGAAATAGCGACAGCGCTTAACATCTGACTTTTCAAATGATAGAGAATCTCCTGTTGTTTTCCCCCCACAACCCTTACCTCTGCCACACCAGGTAATCTTTTTACCCATGATACAATTTCCTTTTCCACCCTATATCTCACCTGTGTGAGGGATTCCCCCTCCTTACTCCGCCATCCAATCACCATTACAGGCATATCCTGGGGATTATACCTACTTACTTCCGGTTCCTGAACATCCGAAGGAAATTGTGAAGCCACCACATCCACCAAAGATTTGATTTCGACAGAACGCCGTCGAATATTTTCACCTGGATACAAGATCACATTGATGATTGATTCTCCATCTTGAGATGAAGAACGAATTTCCTTGATTCCCTGAACATGAGATACTGCCTCCTCAATAGGAAGAGTTATCATTTTTTCAATATAATCTGCATCCTTCCCATAATACTTTACCCTTATTGACACCACAGGCCATTCCACATTAGTAGTATGAGAAAACTTAAGCCAATACGATAGAAAAAGAGAAAATACTATCAAAATCCCATACAAAAACAGAATACCCCTTGGGTGCTTGAGATGAAAACGAACTACTTTCTCTACTATCATAACAATATATCTTTTTTCCTCTCGTTTCTTTTAATTTGAAAATAAAGAACAGGGAAAACGACCAGGGTTATCAAGGTAGAAAACAACATTCCCATCGCAATAGTCATCGTAAGAGGTCGTTGAAAGTCAAAACCCTTCCCCTGTCCAAACGCAAGCGGTAGTAAAGAAAAAATCGTAGTAAGAGAAGTCATCAATACAGGGCGCAATCGTATTCCAGATGCCTCGATAATCACACGGGAAATATCAGTCTGAAATAGCCACGATTGAAAGGATTGCTTATAAAATTCCAATAAAACAATACTATTATTTACCACCACACCTGTCAGAAGAATAAGCCCCAACATAGAATTAAGATTAAGAGAAAATCCCAGCCAACCCAAGACCATCATCGCTGGCAAAACAAAAAATACAGCCAAAAGAATCAAAAAAGCATCGCGGAAAGATTCAAACTGAAAAACTAACAAAAGAAAAATCAAAACTACAGATAGAGACAGAAGAAGAAATAACTGTTTCATAGAAGCCACCACCTCTTTATCATGCCAGCTTTTTTCAAAAGTCAATATATCAGAAGCGGCTTTCTCCTGAAGCCATTTTTCCACCTGCTTAATAGTTTTCTCTCTTGAGGGCAAAAAATCTACCTTCACTATATTTTTTCTATTTTTTCGCTCTAACTTCTTCATTGAATTATAATTGGTAATATCTAAAAAAGTTCCAAGAGGAACCATGCCATTTTGCACGGCTACAGGAAGAGCTTTTATAAACTCAATACTACTCATCTCACTTTTCTCTCCCCGTACTCGAATAGGAATCTCTTCATCGCCACTATAATATATTCCGGCTTCGTTTCCCATCAAAAAACCATTAAGCATCATAGAAACCTGAGATGGCGAAAGTCCATAACTTGAAATTTTTTCTCGATCTAAACGTATGCTATAAAGCATTTTTTCTTCCACACTCTTTCTTACAAAAGCCGCTAACTGATTGGACCACAGAAAATTTACAAAATCCGAAGAAACATCTCGCAGAAAAAGCCTGTTTTCCGAAGAAAATACCACCCGCTGAAGAATTGAGGAACCTGGCACAAGAAGCTCAAGCGAAAGGGGTTCTCGATACACAACAAACTCAGTTCTTTCAGGAAATATCCTCCGAAAAATGACTCCCAACTTTTTTATTTCCTGCTGAGAGACTTCATGAGTAAAACAAAGCCAGAGTTTTGTTTTGTTATTTTCTCTTTCTTCATCTCCCATAGTATAAAATTGTTTTTCTCCTACTATAGCATATACCATCCGCAGAGAAAGTTCTCGAGAGAGGGATTCAAGGTGGCTTATAAATGAACGTGCATACAAAAAGTTCTGATCAAGAGAAACATCCGGAGATAATTGATATTCAATAAGAACAACATCACTCGAAACAGATGGAAAAATCTCCTTTTTCATCCCCAAAAACACAAAAATTCCGGCTATACCTACTACCGTAAACAAACCAATCAGAAAAACATTCGTTCGTTTTGTCTCCATAAGTGTAGACAAAAACACTTTATATTTCGTTACCAGATCGTTATATATTTCCCATCCTTTCAATCTCTTCGTTTTTCCCCACTTTTTATAAGTCAAAGTTAACAAAGCAGGAGTAAAAGAAAGAGAAATATAAATAGAGACAAAAAGAGCAATAGTAACTACCATGGCCAACTCTTTAAATAACACCCCTGCCAGCCCACTACTAAAAACAAGGGGTAAAAAAACAGCCACATTGGTAAGTATGGAATTTATCACCGAACCTCTGACCTCTTCTATCCCCTTCAAAAAACTCTTCTCTTTGGCTATTTCATCAAAATGATTCATCTCAAGATGACGGGAGATATTTTCTACTACCACAATATTACTATCCACAAGCATTCCCACTACCAGGGCCAGCCCCTGCATGGAGATAATGTTGAACGAAATACCAAAAAGATACATAAAAAAGAAAGTGATACAAATAGACAGAGGAATAATTAACGCCACAACAAAGGAAAGATACCATTCTCTCAAAAAGAAAAAGAGTACCAGCACTGCGAGCCCCATACCGAGAATAGCCGAGATCATGATATTACTGAGAGATGACTTCACATCTATATCCTGAGAACTTAATAATCGAAGAGAGAGTCTTTCCGCCAGAATTCTATTTATCTCTGCCACCCGTTCTCTTACTTTTTCAGAGGTAGCAACCACATTTTTGCCACCTTCAACATAAATATTCAACAAAAGGCTTTCTCCAGATCCAATCAACACACGAGTCGTAACTTCTTTTTTGCCCATCCGGACCATAGCAACATCTTTTATCTTCACAATACCCCCATTTTTTCCTTTGCCAATCACAATCTCTTCGATCTGAGTGTAGTCCTCAATTCTTCCTTTTACTTTCAATAAAAGTTCTCTATTTCCTTCGGTAACATATCCGACAGGAAAGTCTACATTGTTATAACTTATCACACTAATCAAATCTTGCAAAGAAATCCCATAAGCATACAAGGAAGCTAAGTTTACACGAATTTCAACCTCCTTTTCTTCCCCACCTACCATTTCTACCCTTCCCACCCCTTCTATTTGTTCAATTTGAGGGACAATATTCTTTCTCACATAGTAGCGAATATTATCCCACAAAGTACGATCTTTTATTTCAATTCCCCATTGCATAATAGGCAACGATGAAGGATCATGCTGAAGCACAACTGGCCGACTGACTTCTTTAGGAAACAGCGCTTTGGCTGCGTCCAATTTCTCTCGAGTTTCGAGATACAATCGTTCCCTCCCAATATCCCACCGGAAACGAAGAACCACAATCGCCATTCCTTCCTGGGAAGTACTTTCTATTTCCTGCAAACCATTTATAGAAGAAAGAATTTCTTCGAGAGGTTCCACAACCAGCTTTTCAACTTCGGCTGGTGTCGCATTAGGATAGCCCAGAATAACTGTTACCGTAGGGTAATCTATTTCAGGAAACAAACTCAAACTCAATTGAAAAAAAGCTACTATCCCAAACAGAATCAAGGTAAAACACACCACCAATGAAGAAATTGGATGTTTAACCGAAAATCTTGATATATCCATACCATTCCCACACTTTATACGTACCTATTCCAGATTGGTTACACGAAAATAGTACACAAGATCAGATGACAAACTATTAGAATAGTTATCTCTTATCCCATTATTTCCTCCCCTTACACGCAGTAAATAAAGAGATTTATCATCAAGAAGTAGGCCATCTATGGTAAATGAAAGTGTCATGGGATCCGGGCCAAATACCACATTCATAATCTCAGGCATGTCACTTCCACTTCCCATCACCCTTTCTATAGAAATATTGCCAAAAATACTAAAAGGGACATAGTTACCATTAAACACCAATCGTACAGCCACATTTGTTGTCGACCAACCCATAGGAGGCATCGTAATGGCATTCTCCTCTCCTGGATACCACATATTTGTACTCTGATCATAACAGACAAAATTCGTAATTCTTAGATAATAAGAAAACTCATTCGAAACAAAAAACTTCTGATAATAGGAATTAGTACTCACATTTCCATATATGTCCTTTATACCCTTTCGCAAAGACACAAGGTATGTTTCTTCTACATTCCACTTCCCGGAGGGAACAATCCAGAGTCGATTCGATACTACTTCTGTTCTATAACTCACAAAAGGGAAAATTTCAATCATACTTTCCACCTGATTTTTATCCAGAAAAGAATCAAACCGGAATTCAATTTTCGCGTATTTATCTACATTTGAAATTGCTATAGTACCCAAAAGATTACCTCCCCCATTGGTATAAACACCCACCAGATGAACCACCTTGTCTCTCTCCCCCAAAGAAAAAGAAATATTCGTACCTTCTTTAAGCTGATGCGAGCTTTTATCCTTTAAGGAATTGGCTACGGTTAAAGTGTAAACTCCCCATTCAACAGAAGAAGGCGAATATACCCTTACCATAGCCAGACTATCATCATATTCAATAAAATACAAACTCGAAGGACTCAAAGAGAAAGCGTTTCGTATACTGTCTTCCGAAAGAGATTCTGAAAAAAAGAAACGAACATCTACCAGATTCGTAAGACTATTTTGTCCATACACAAAAACAACATTGGTAAGAAATGGACGCGTGGCATCATTTCCTATCATGAACTCCCATTCATACCTTTTTTTCAAATCAACCCCTTGAAAACTTTCTATTCCTCTCTCTAAAGAACAACAAATCTTGCCATATCCCCATGTTTCAAGTGGGATAATTTCAAGAGTACGGGCATTTTCTCCCTGACGAATTTTCACACTTATCTCTTCCTCATCCAAACGAGGAATATAAATTCTTTTTACAGTAATTTTTCCCCATACGGTTTCCATCGCCACATTGGTATTGAAAACAACTTTAATCACCTTCACATCTGAAGGAGAAGAAACGCTATCCTCACTGGAAGGCCAAACACTTTCTACTCGAAAAGCTTCTACCCCTTCTATCTGAGCACAACCTGCCAGATAAACAAAAGTGTTAATTAGTAACAAAAAGATAAAAATAATATTCCCTGGAAGACTTAATCTTATTGCTATTTTCATCCATTACCTCCTCACCTATATGAAAACGATAATAATTACTCGATCCTACATTATCCAGGTATACCATAAAATTGTTAGAATAAACTGAATCTCGAGTTAATAAAACTATATCACCTCCCAGAGAAGGATTTCGAGCATCAAGAGGCAGCATTTCAATTTTGAGATTTCCATTCAATAAACTCGTATATTTAATCGGTTTTGGACCACTGACAAACTCAATTTCTACCAATACTTTCTTGTTTGTCCAATTAGTACTTAAAAAGAGATAGTTTATTTGATCCGAATTCAATAGCTGATTCATCACCACATCTACAGTAAGTCGCAACTCTTTTACCCATGGCCTTATTGAGTACGGCCCATCGGTAAAAAACACCATCTCTATCTCATTGGACAAGGTATACCCATCTTCACTTACCGCACTTTTCTTTACCCGAAATACGTAATTTGTTTCCGATAAAAGAGAAGTATCCCAGTAGACATAGTACAGATTGGTATCATTTGTCCTTGGTTCCACAGCAAAATTCAGAGATGGTTCGAATTCAAGAGCATTTTTCAAAGACAAAACATTCACTTTTTTGTTAAATAAAAGATATATTCCTTTCATCGTTTTTTCTATACCATGGCAATTATTGGTTATCCTCTCTAACATATTTTCATCCACAAAAGCCCCTGCAAAAACCAATGGTTCAAGAAAATCTCCCGGCACAAAACACCATTCATAATCTGTAAGCATTTTTCTGCCGGTCGAACTCCTGGCTTCTTTACCAATCTTTGCTACATAATTAACTCCCCCCTGGAAGGATTCAAGAGGAAGATATTTCATTACGGTATTATTGTCTTCCCATTCAAAGACACCTCGAATGAAAGGTGTAAGAGAAAAAGCTTTCTGAACACTATTGGTATCCATAGAAGAAGAAAATACCACTTTGAGGAAAGAATGCACTGAAAATCCCTGGACAGTATTATTAGTAGGGAATGTTTCTACAACACGAGGAGTTGCCATCTCCGTTTGATAAAAAAAGTAACTACGAAAAGGGGTGGTCATGGGATTTCCATTTTTATCCTTAACCCCTATTATAGAAATCTTATACATTTCCCCTACCACTACCTCTCCCATCGGTTCCCACTTTACTCGTTTCTCATCCAACCATTCAAATTTTCCTTTCAACGATACACCGCTTTCTGAAATAAGAGAAAATCCATCTTCGAAAGTTGTCTCATCAATGGGCTTATTCCACTCAACTATGACAAAAAAATCCCCCCTCTCTCTCACATTACTTCCTTCTCCAGGTAACCATGATACAACACGGGGAGGTGTTATCTCTGTTAAAGAGCAAGAAACTACTAAAATACTGATAATTATTCCCACCATTCTTCTTTTCACATTTCCCCTCCTGGCAAAAATTTATAAGGAAACACCTATAACTTTGATGCCTTCCTTGTACTGAGCCACATTTTCCCTTATCACTCTTTCCCCTTCACTCAAACCAGATGTCACATACACACGATTTTCTACCACTGAATCAATAACCACCCATCTGCCCACCACAATACCATCACTATTTACTATGTAGACCCTTGCCTGATTATCCTTTCTCTCCACAATAGCAGAAGCTGGCAATTCAAAAACAGAAATCCTGGTGCCGGCTTCGACAGCCACTACCACAAACATTCCCGGATATACCTCGCTCTGTCCAGGATAAAAAACACAACGAGCCATAGCCATACGTGTCTTTTCATCCACCAGGGGATATATTCTATCCACACGTGTTTTATAAGTACGCCCACCTACCTTCGCTTCCACCATGCCTCCAACTTTTACCATATTGATTTCACTTTCAGGTACAGAAAATTCAATAAAGCTTTTGTCCCGATCAATAATGACAAGCAAAGGCTTATCCGGCAAAGCAATTTCCCCCTCTGTCATATATCGTTCCGCCACTTCTCCATCTGCAGGAGCATAGATAAAAGTATTCTCATATTGCATCTGCAACTGCTTATAGGTAAGCTGATAAGCTTCTATTTCCTTCTGAAGTTTTTCAAGATTGAGCCGTTCAATTCTTGTATGATACTGCACAAACAATTCTTCATTCTCCACAAGAGAATCTCCTTTCCATTTACTTCTCAATTCTACTGGCAAATCAGATTTTCTGAATCCAATTTCTCCCGCAAAAAGCTGATCCTTTATTTTCTCATAATCGAGTAGGAGCTGTTGATATTGAGTTTCCAGCTGACGATAAGACTCCTCTGAAAACCCTCCCACTTTTACAAGTTCTGCTTTATTTGAAAGTATCTTCTCCATATTGGCTATTTCAAGCTCTTTTCCTTGCTTTTCCTTTCTTAATACTTCTATTGAACGCAACTTCTTTCTTATTTCTCTCGACGATTCCTCTAAACTTTCTTTGGCAATATTAAGATCAAGCTGACGCCTTGCCATTTCATTTTGAGCCTTTTCCATTTCCAGAAGAATTTCCTTATCCTCAAGCTTCACCAGAAGTTGTCCCTTTCTCACCCTATCTCCTTTCTCAATCTTCAAGGTTTGAATTCTCTCTTTAATTTTTGAATATACGTCGTATTTTTTAGAGAACACCACTGTCCCATAATACTGAAGCTTACGATTGAGAAGCTGGGATCGTACCACAACCACAGGCGCCTTAGGAAGCAATTCCTTCGTTTCCTGTGTTTGTTTTTTACTAAAGTAAGAAAAAAATACCCAAAAACTGCTTCCTATTACCAGAATTGAAAATACAATCAAGAGAAACCTTTTCCCTTTCGTCATCAATTTCCCCTCTCTTTTATATACTCTGCCAAAAGATCCTTAACAGGGTCATCTTTACTGTCTCCATCGACAAAAAGCAACTCTTTCTGAAAGTTCATCAAATCTTCCAGAGAAACCACATCCCCCACCAGAAAATAGTATTGATATATATATTGAACTGTCTCGACAAGAAACTGCATCTTTCTCACCCTGGCACTTTGTAAATCCAGGAGAGAACGAATATAATCCGTGGCCTTCTCTTCCCCTAAGCGAAACTTTACAGCCTGAATATTCACCTTCTTTTGCATCAAGTCCAGTTCCTCTTCCATGGCCACAAGTGTCTCAGCATAATACCGCAACTTACGTCTGAGTGTTTTCAACAAACTCTTAGTCTGATAAAGATATTCCTTTCTTTCATTTTCAAGCAAAGAAAGTTGAAACTCTACACTCTTCCTATCCACAATATAGGTGGGAGCACTCAGCACGCTCATCTGACCTTTAGAATTATAGCTTTTTGATGTATCATCTACATTTCCCCCTCGGCCTAAAGAAATACTCCCACTATTGACAAAGAGTGGAAAATTTATACTTACCCCTACCATCCAGTCTATCTGAGAAGAAGGAAGAATTTCTCCAGACATACTCATGCCCCCACTCACCTTTATCTGGGGAATAAAATTATAATACATCTTGTCCCTCATAAAAACCAGCTGCTGTTTCTTCATGGCCATTTCTTTCAGTTCAAGAGAACTCTCCATGGCACGATAATACTCTTCTTCTTCCCCTCTTTGTAAAATCATCTCTATCACATTGGTAAGATGATCAATATTTCCCCTCATTTTTTCTCTTGAAAAAAGAACCACCCCCTCTTTTTTCAAATTGTGCGCCATCTTTTCAATGACATCTTGATAATTTTCCAGCATCTCTCGCAATTCTCGTTCTGATTGTTTCACAGCAATACGCCATTCGTAAAGATCGAGTGGTGTTCCTTCTTTTATTTCTAAACTCTTCTCAGCTATGGCTTTTTCTTTTCTCTGAACATCTAAAAACTCTTTTTTTATCAATATATTTTCTCTCATCAGAAGAAAATCTTTTAAATAAGAAACAAAAAGCCCTAAAAGAAAACTTTTCTCTTCCTGTTTCAGCTGTACTTGTGCTCTTTCCAGAGAAAACTGTTTCTGTTTTATACCCATAAGCATTTCACCACCAGCAAAAACAAGCTGCTCAACATTAATATCACACGAATATATCTCAGCATCATCTCCATAACGCACTATTCTCTGGTTTTTCCCATATCCCACAGAAAGAGAAGGGAAAAAAGCCCGATAATCCGCAATCATACTTGATTTTTGAAGCTGAAGAGAACTCCTTTTGTACTGCAAATCCTTTGTGTTATAAAACACGAAATTGACGTAATCCAGAAGAGAAATAAATTCTTCTCCCCCTTCTCCCCATGCTGGTGCCAAGAAAAGAAGAAAACCACAAAAAGTAGCTCCTAAGATCAGCCTTTTCCTCATCATAGGTCATTTTTTAGGAACATACAAAAGTAAATCCACCGCTTGCTTGATAGCCTTATAGAGACGGCTATTGTCCAGCAAAAATCTTTCATGATAAAAATCCTGAATCAGGTATCCCTCTATCTTCCCCCTTTGTTCTACACGATAAATCAGAGAGAAGTATTGTTTGTCCCCAAGAAAATTATTTTTCTTTCCAAGAAGCTGTACTTTCAAAACCACATCATTTCCATCACTTCGAGAATACAAAGTAAGCCCGGAATTAAGAGAAGCAAGTACAAGATTTTGAAGAAGGATGTTAGAAACTGTATCTGTAGCTACTTCCAGAATTCCAATATTTTGCATGGATATCTCTATGGCATTCCACCGAGTCCCAGTCCCTCCTGTATACCGCACAATAGAAGGAGACGAACAGGAAAGAACTCCACCTACCAGAAAACCCAAGATCATATATTTGATATACCTCATGATTTCCTCCTTACTTTGCCACACTATCCTCTTTATTTATTTCAAGAGCTTCTGGATATACGCAATCTCATCATTCGCATTCCTTATAACATTTGTATACATCAATACCCTCGAAAAATTTTCTACGGCCCTTGTTAAAGCCCCCTTCCTCTTGTAAATCAATCCTTGATAGTAAAGAGCTAAAATATTGTCTCTATCACGATTCAAAATATGTTGAACCACTTTTTCTGCATCATCAAACATCTGATGTTCTATCAGAAATTTCGCATAAAACAATTGTGCGGTTATACTCGCCCCGGGGTGTTTCTTTTTTATCAACGGCTGAGAAAATATTTGAATCGCTTTTGCTTCATCGCCCAACATAGAAAAGATAAACCCTTGCAAAATCAGCACCTCTACATTTTTCTGATTCATTTTCTCAAGCTGGGACAAAGCCGTTCGAAAATCCCCCGTTTCCATGAAAAAATAAACGTTATCGATCTGTTTCACATTCTCAGAAGAAACACAGGAGAGAAAAAAAAGAGACGCCACCCAGAACACCAGAAAACCACTTCTTTTCAAGACCTTGAGAAAAAATTTTTGCATTTTTTTCCTCCATTTTATAGTCATAAAGGGCTCCTCTTTGAAGGAGCCCTTTCGTTCTCTTTATCTATTATCTATTTGTCCACAAACCTACATCCTCCAGGACTTCCTGGACCCGAATAAGCCTTGGTACATTGGTTATCTCTTCATATCTCAACCTTACCACATGCCATTCATATCCATAGATCATTTCTGGATTTACAATGGCATAAGAAACACGTGACCTGCTTGTCCAATTTTTCACATAATAGTAATTTGAAATGTTGTTACTTACAGGATAAACCTCAATCAATCCCTGTTCAGGAACAACCGGCCATGGTATATTTGTCACCTCATGTCCAGGTGGAAATGGTAAATTCGTGACAGGCGACTTTCCTCCCTCGGGGATAATTGAAACTACCCCACCAAGGGTTACTGTGATATAATAATTATATCCTGCCCGGAAAGTGAATATAGCCGAAGAAGTATTCGTCAGGCCACGACCATCAATCTCTGTAACAGAAAAGAAATAAGTTCCCGTTGAAGGAATATTCATGACAATTGTTTCTCCACTTTTAGCCTCCCATGACACTCCTTCGGACCACCCACTTTCATTAGACAGACAAAAATAGGCAGCAACAATCGGTGAGACATCCACCGATATAATAGCAGGAGAAATACCTGAGAAAGAAGCAGAATCTTTCACAGAAATATACAGATAGCCCTTCTGGCTCTCCGAGACAAAAATATTTTTGTCTGCTGAACATCCACCAAACAACACCGCCAAGAACACCAACACCAACATCAACACACCACGTTTCATTTTCAATTCCTCCTATGCTTAAAATTAGGATTCTCAATACCACTCACTTCTAAAATTTTTACTATTATAGGGAAAAAACTATTTTTTGTCAATGGGCATTTGTCACAATTTTGGGGGAAAGTTTTTCTCTTCTCCTCCACATACTAAAAATAAGAAAAACGTATCGGAGGAAAACACCACCGCCCCTTGAGCTATGGCGATGTTTCAGCAAGAAAGGGGCTTTCTGAGACCGCAGGACACCGTAGCTATGACCTTGTTTCAGCTAAACACCCCATGGGTTAAACGTTTAACCTCTTTTCTACCAACACCCCATGGCCATTGCTATTACTCTGTTTCAGCAAATACACCACCTGGTTAAACGTTTAACCTATGTCTACACAAATCCCCTCCCCCTCTGGCTATTCCCCTGTCTCAGCTAACCACCTCATTGGTTAAACGTTTAACCTTTCTCTATAACCCCCCATGGCCATTGCTATCACCATGTCTCAGCAAAAGGCCCCTTAGTTAAACGTTTAACCAACCTCCATACAAACTCAAGTGGTGGCTATCACCTTGTTTCAGCTAAACAACCCAGAGGTTGAACGTTTAACCTCACTCTATACACCCCACACGCCTTTGGCTATTCCCATGTTTCAGCAAAACCCCCGCGGCTTCGCTTCGGTGGGCTTTTGGGCAAAAGCAACACAAGAGGTCGCCCCGGGCACCTCCTGCACCCTCACTCCGGAAGGACTTCCCCATTGGTAGTACAAAGATCCATCTTCAAAACCGCAAAAGCGGCCCGGTGGGTACTGAGCGAAGTCGAAGTGGGGTACAGAAAAAAAAGGGTGATAAAAGCACAGGGCCTTCTGTCACCAGGTCCGCAGGGCTTTCCCTCCCGCCGGGGCTTCTCTGAGGCCACACCGCAGGCAGGGACGGGGAAGGGTATGGCGATGTTTCAGCAAAAAGGGCGTGTTTTGAGACCACAGGACCCCGGGGCTATGACCTTGTTTCAGCTAAACAATCCATGGGTTGAACGTTTAACCTGTGTCTCTAAAAACTCCCCATGTTTCCGGCTATAACCCTATCTCAGCAAAATCAGGCCCACGAAGCTGAAACATGGTAATAGCCCCTACCTCCCTCCAGCACAGGTCGGAAGATATTCTCTTGTTCCGCCCAAAGACCCTTTAGCTGAAACAAAGTCATAGTCCTCCCTCTCAAACAAAAAAAGCGCCCGGACAACCGGGCGCTTTTGCTTTGTCTTAGTACATATCTCCCATACCAGGGTTAGGAGCAGCAACTTTTTCCTTCTCAGGCTTGTCTGTAATCATCACCTCAGTGGTGAGAAGGAGCCCAGCAATAGAAGCTGCATTCTGAAGGGCTGTTCTCTCCACCTTGACAGGGTCAATAATACCAGCCTTCATCATATCCACCCATTCATTGGTGAGGGCATTGTACCCCATACCACTCTTGGATTCCTTCGCGCGGTGAACAATCACAGAACCATCAATACCGGAGTTATCCGCAATCTTGCGCATAGGAGCCTCAAGAGCCCGGCGTACAATCTCAATACCAACCTGCTCTTCCTCATTCTCTCCCTTCAGACCATCAAGAGCCTTCTGAGCAAGAATCAGAGAGAGACCACCACCAGGAACAATCCCTTCTTCCACAGCGGCTTTGGTAGCGGAGAGAGCATCCTCAACACGAGCCTTCTTCTCCTTGAGTTCAACCTCTGTAGCGGCACCCACACGGATCACAGCCACACCACCGGCAAGTTTAGCCAGTCTCTCCTGGAGTTTTTCGCGATCGTAGTCAGAAGTAGTATCCTCAATCTGTTTCTTGATCTGTTTGATACGAGCCTCAATAGCCTCTTTCTTGCCAGCCCCACTCACAATAGTGGTGTTTTCCTTGTCCACCTTGACCTTCTTCGCACGACCAAGATCAGCAAGGGTAGCATTTTCAAGCTTCATACCCTTCTCTTCAGAGATCACCTGACCACCGGTGAGAATAGCAATATCCTCAAGCATAGCCTTTCGACGGTCACCAAAGGCAGGAGCCTTCACTGCCACACAGTTCAATGTACCACGGAGCTTGTTCACAATGAGGGTAGCCAGAGCCTCTCCCTCCACATCCTCAGCCACAATGAGAAGAGGACGACCAGACTGAGCAATCTTTTCCAGAAGAGGCACAATCTCCTTGATAGAAGAGATCTTCTTGTCATAGAGAAGAATGAAAGGATCATCGAGTTCAGCGACCATGGTTTCAGCATTGGTCACCATGTAGGGAGAGAGATACCCACGGTCAAACTGCATACCCTCCACCACATCCACATAGGTCTCAAGAGACTTGGACTCTTCCACGGTAATCACTCCATCCTTGCCCACTTTGTCCATAGCCTCAGCGATAAACTCACCAATGGTCATATCATTGTTAGCAGAAATAGCAGCCACATCACGGATCTCTTCACGGGTTTCCACCTTCTTGGCGAGTTTCTTCAGTTCAGCCACGACAGCATCCACCGCTTTGTCAATCCCTTTCTTGATGAGGGTAGGGTTGCTTCCAGCGGTGACGTTCTTGAAACCCTCACGGATAATCGCATGAGCAAGCACCGTAGCCGTTGTGGTACCATCACCAGCAATGTCATTGGTTTTGGTAGCCACTTCCTTCACCAACTGAGCACCCATATTCTCAAACTTGTCCTCGAGTTCGATTTCCTTGGCCACGGTCACACCATCCTTGGTGATCGTGGGTGCTCCAAACTTCTTATCAATCACCACGTTGCGACCACGAGGACCAAGTGTAGCCCCAACAGCACGGGCCAGTTTTTCCACACCAGCCAAAATCTTCTGGTGTGCCTCACTCGAAAACAGTAAGTCTTTCGCCATAGTATCACTCCTTTTTCTTGAATTTTTGCATAAAATATACATATTCCTCCTGAGAATCGTCAAGTCTAAAAAGACATTCAAGCCTCGGGCTAAAACAGCCGATACCATAAAAAGAATCATCAGAAGGAGTCATCGATGAAGCGTTTCTCTCTCTTTTTCTTGTGGCTTTGTTTTTCTCCTCTTTTTGCCGAAGACCTCCAGGTAGAACTCAAATTCTACAAACAGGCGTATAGAATCAACGAAGATATTCCTGTGCAGATTCTCGTGTACAATCTCTCGGATAGGCCTCAGGAGATCTACGTTTCCCCTCTGGTGTATGAAACCTTTTTCTTTGACATCCGTACTACCAAGAATATCCCTGTCGGACTCCGTGATAACTTTCAGATAACGAAATCTTCGGTACTGTCTGATGTGGGACAATTTCGAAAGATTATTCTGATGCCTGGCGAATCCTTCTCCCGCGATATCAACATCAATGAATGGTTTGACCTCTCGGAAGTAGGATACTACTCTATCAATGGCCTTTTCTACCGCAGACCAGACCTCACCAATGACGTGCGCCGCTCCTTCACTTACAAGATTCTCATCAAACCCCCTCAGGTCATTGAAGAAAGTGTGGCCAAAGAAGATCTCCGCCGTCAGGAAGAATTCCAGGCTCTCATGAAGCTTCCCCCCTATGAAGCCATCGCCGACATGTGGGATGCCAAAAGCAAAAAAGACTGGGAGAGATTTCTCTTCCACATTGATGCAGAAAAACTCATCATGGCCTTTGATGATTACAAAGAAGCCTATCTCTCCGCCAGAACAGGACGATATCGCCTCCAGATCGTCGAAGAGTTCAAAAAATACCTTACCGTTCACTGGCAGGACAGAATCCTTCAGTATACCATCAAAGAAGCCACCATCAAAGGAACAGAAGCCGAAGTGATCTCTGATGTAGAATTTGCTGTACGAAGCCAGAGTTATATCTTACGCTACTACTTCAAACTCTATCAGAATATCTCTGGCCAATGGCTTGTGTATGACTACTCTGTCGTAAGGATAAAATGATGACCCTCTATCCCCTTGCTTATCCACGACAAACTATTAAAGATGATATTCTCAGGGTAGGATGTGATCCCCGTGCCGTGAGTATTTTCGCCTCAAAAAGCGATATTGTGCCTATTTACATTCACGATGTCAAGCCAGCCATGGCCAATATCATCAAACAAGAAATGCTTTCTCAAAAAGGGGATGCGGTGGTTCACGAGAAAAGTGTGAGTTGTGAGATATCAAAGACGGATGTGATTCTCCTTGGATCTTTTTCCGTCCTTCGGAACTTCGTCAACAAACTCCGAGCCCACCCCTATCCCACTCTCATGGAACTCACCAATCGTCTTGATGCCCTCCTCAACCACCTCCAGCGACCGTTAGTAGAACAAACCTCTCCCCACGGTCGGGTTATCTCCTATCATCGTCCGCTGATTATGGGGATTTTGAACACAACCCCTGATTCTTTTTTTGACGGAGGGAAATATCTTTCCCCTGATGAGGCACTCAAACGGGCTGAACTCATGATACAAGAAGGGGCGGACATCATTGATATCGGGGGAGAATCCACCCGCCCGGGTTCTGATCCCGTTCCCCTCGAAGAAGAACTCAAACGCACCATTCCCGTTATTGAGAGCCTGCGCAAGCACTTTGATATCCCTCTTTCTATTGATACTACCAAGGCAGAGGTGGCCAAAAGGGCTATCGAAGCAGGAGCGGATATCATCAATGATATCAGTGGGATGACCTTTGATGAGGCTATGCCCTCGGTACTGGCGGAAACCCAGGCTATCGGCATCATTGGCCATATCAAGGGTACCCCAAAAAACATGCAACAAAACCCCGTTTATGAGAATGTGATACGAGAGCTTATTGAATATTTTGAGGATCGCATCAAGAGTTTAACCTCCTTCAAAATAAAACGGGAAAACCTCATTATTGACCCCTGCATAGGATTTGGTAAAACAGCAGAACACAACCTCACTATTCTCAAACACACCTCCGCTTTTTGTAGTTTTGGGCTTCCAGTCTTGATTGGTGCCTCTCGAAAGTCAACCCTCGGCAAAATCCTTTCCCCTGACAACCCTTTTCCCCCCGAGGAAAGGCTCTATGGAACATTAGCCGCTCATCTCTTCGCCTGGATGGAAGGAGCCTCCATCGTCAGAGTTCACGATATAAGGGCTCACCATGACATCCGAAAAACCCTTCTCGCCATAAAGAATGAAACCATTTCTGCCGAAAATGATAGTACACGCTAAGGAGATACCATGAGGGACTACAAAAACTACTTTTCAGGGAAACGTCATACCTCTTTTGAATCCACTTCTCCCGCAAGTGGAAAAAAGTTTCGTTTTTCTTTTTCTTCTCTTTCCTTCAAGGGTCTCATGATAAGTACAGGGATTCTCCTGTTAGTAAGCCTTGTCCTCGCCTTGGCTGGTATGAAAAGGCTCTCTCATAGTTCTCAAGCTGTCTCTCACATCGGAACGATGATCATAGAACAACAAATCAAGGATTACCTTTCCCCTCGTGGTCTTGGTGGAAGCGAACCTATCTCCTCCAACGCCAACAAAGATCTCCATTTTTATTTTTATGAAATCCAACCGGGAGAAAATCTTGCTTCTATTGCAAAAAAACTTGGTACCTCCATGGATAGTCTTATCAGCCTCAACAGTATCGACAATGCCCATTTTCTGAAACCAGGCAATAAAATCCTTGTGCCTAATATGGACGGTGTACTTTACGTGGTCAAAAAAGACGATACCCTCGACAAAATAGCCAAAAAATACAAGGTTTCCGTGGACGATATCCTTGACTATAACGATATTGAAGAGGATGTTATCGGTGCAGGAGATATCCTCTTCCTTCCTGGAGCATCTCTCACCGCTGAAGAAAGAGCCAAGGCCTTAGGATATCTCTTTATCAAACCTGTACGTGGGCGATTCACCTCGGGATTTGGTATCCGCATTGATCCCTTCACGGGAGGACGGGGCTATCATGCCGGCATAGACATCGCTGCCCGATATGGAACTCCCATCAGAGCCAGCAAAGAAGGGCGTGTCACCTTCGTTGGCTGGAAAGGAGGCTACGGACTCTGTGTTATCATCAAACATCAGATGGGGTATGAAACCGTCTACGGACATCTCGCCAAAGCAACAGTCAAAGAAGGACAATACGTCAATCAAGGACAAACCATCGGGAAAATGGGAAACACGGGACGTTCTACCGGAACCCACCTTCACTTTGAAGTCCGCCGATACGGTAAACCCATCAATCCAACCCGTCTGCAGGGGTTAGGAAAAGCCAGTCGAAGATGGTATTAGGACTCTGTCTTTGTGAGAAACAAAAAGGCTTCCCACGATATCATGGGAAGCCTTTTGCTTATCCAGACATTCTCTCCCAAAAAGCTCTCTTGAGTGCTGTAGCTCTCATACCTATGGAGTGATGTTCTCACTTTTGCCTGACCTGCACCAGTTCAATGAGTTCCTGCCCTACCTCAGTATTATTGAGAATACCCGTAAAATAGTCAGAACCAGGACCATACGCAAGAATGGGTACCATCGCTGCTGTGTGATCCTTGCTACTAAAATTCACCCGCACAAATTTTTCTCTCACCCCGCCGGGGATAGAAAGCCCTCCTGTCTCATGATCCGCTGTCACCACCACTAAGGTATTTTTGTCCTTCTGGGCAAAGGCCAAAGCAGCCTCCACGGCCGTTTCAAAGTCCACCATCTCCGGCAAAAGATTAGTCACATTGTTGTCGTGAGACGCCCAGTCAATCTGGGATCCTTCTACCATAAGCACAAACCCATTTGTCTCTCCGGCTAAAAGTTCGATAGCCTTTGCCGTCAACTCGCCTAAACTATTCGTGCGCCCCTGAGCCACATAGGGAAGAGCCCCATAGGAAAGCAGGGCTAAAACCCTTCGCTGTTTCTGGAGAGCAAAGAAATCCGTTGTATTGGACACCACTCTCCAGCCCCGATAAGCCATCCATTGAGCAAGCGACACCATATTTGTCTGAACACCTGCCCACTCGTTATACTTTGCCACCATATCCTCATTGGTGAAACGATAGCCAAAATAAGAAAGCCCCCCTCCCACCATGATATCCATGGTCTCATTGGTTATCCAGAGAGCAATGGCATTTTCATTGGCGCGAGAGTTCTCATGGGCATAAAAAACCGCAGGAGTGGCATGGGTTACGGTACAGGTCACCACAAGTCCTGTAGCTTTCTTGGTTTTCTTGGCATACTCCATGAGCGTAGGAAGAACCTCTCCCGTAGGACTCATAGCAATAAATCCATTCCTCGTTCGCTTGCCTGTGGAAAGAGCTGTCCCACCTGCCGCTGAATCTGTCACCAGAGCATCCTCAGCATAGGTGGTCATAAGCCCGGTGAAAGAAAACCTCTTCCAAACCTCAGAACCAGAAAGCACCCTCACAGAAAGATGAGAGACACCAAATCCGTCCCCAATGAGAAGAATAATATTTTTGGGCGACTTCATCCCCACCGAAGCCGGTGCTGGCGACGTCGCCGTCTTGGCATACACACTCACCACTACTCCCACCAGAAACAAGAAAAGACCTTTTTTCATCACTTCCTCCTTGTCCTTCTCTGAAACTCTCTGATTATACAGCAAAACCCTCAAAAAAGCGAAGATTTTTCATGTTTTGTTACCTTCAAAAAATCCCGTTCTCACTTTTTCCCTCAAGTTCCAATGCCATATCTTTTCAGATGGTTCACAAGATTTTCTACTTTTGCTCTCACATCTTCTGCTTGCGTAATCTCTGTAACAAGACACACCGTCTTTGCCCCTCGTGAGAGTACTTCATCAATGTTATGTTCTTTGATACCCCCAATAGCCACAAAAGGAAGCGGTATATGGTTTACCACATACTCGAGATAAGAAAGTCCAACTGGACCCTCGGGATGGATTTTTGTCTGTGTAGGAAAAATCGGCCCTACCCCAATGTAATCCACCACCCCACTCTCAAGGGCTTTCTGAGCCTGCTGCGGACTATGCGTCGAAAGTCCTATCATTTTGTTTTTTCCAACCAGTTTTCTGACCACTTCCGGAGGGATATCCTCCTGACCTATATGAACCCCATCCGCCTCACAGGCTATAGCCAAATCCACCCAATCATTGACAATAAAAAGAACATCCGCCCTCTTTGTCATCTCTCGAAGAGAACAACACTCTTCATACTGAACCCCACGAGGTTTGTCTTCCTTCTCCCGATACTGCAAAATCCTCACCCCACCTTCAATCATCTCTTTGGCTACATCAAGAAGAGGTCGCCCTCCACAGAGTTTTTCTGTCACAATACCATAAATACCCTCAGGAAGCCTCATCCCGCACCTCCACAGGAATATGAAATTGCTTCGCTATTTCTTGCAAAAAAGTATACTCCTTCTCCGAAAGAACCCCCACCTTCCAGAAAAGAGTGTTTTCCTCAATCCCAAAGAAATACGTAACACGTGGTTTTCCCTCCCATGTTTTGTGAAGAAGAGGAGAAAAGACAAAACGGATATCCTCAAAAGACCACGACACAAACTGAAATAACCATCGACGGAAAACCCGCTTGCAAGAGGGATCTACCGTCCACAAAGGGGTGGTAAACACCTCCCAAAAACCTATCCCGAGGAGAATCCCCCACACTAGAAGAGCATACCAGGAAAGAGACGCTACATTCTTCTCATACCACAAGGCAAGCCCCACCACAAATACCCCGAATCCTACCCACATCATCTGCTTCCAGCGAAGAAGAGATGGGTAGGACCATGGTCTCAGGAGCATTGGGCGATAGCCTCATCCTCAGAACTATAGATATCAAAGAAAGCCCGGAGTCGACTGATATCCAGAACCTTCAGAATAGTCTCCTGCGGATTCACAAGAGCGAGTTTCCCCCCCTTTTTTGTGACCGTCGTTCTGGCATACACCAGTACCCCTATGCCCGAACTATCAATGTAAGGGGTTTTTTCGAGATTAAACACAAGGTTGTAGATGCCCTTCCCGAAAATCTCATCAAGCGTTTGACGAAACTTCCCCGCATGGTAGAGATCAAGGTCCCCCCACAATCGAATGACCATAACATTTCCTTTCTGTTCAGTACCGATTTCCATGAGTCTCCTCCACGTTGGTTATATTGTATATACAATCACCATTTTTGTCAAGAAAACTCACATTTTGAGGAGAAGACGAGGGGAAACTGAAAAAAAGAATTGGCTATGACTTTGTTTCAGCAAAAGCCCCTCTGTAGCTGAAACAAGGGAATAGCCTTTTTCCAAAACTGAGACCTTTGCACGAATGTGCAAAGGTCTCAAACTACAAAAAACGTGTCTTCTCCCTTTTTTACCACCATCTTTTAGTAAAAACATCCAATAGAAAATCACATGTAGCTATTTACCTCATCCTCAGCTAAACCTTTTGAGAGACCTTTTGTTTTCCTTCTCAACAAGAGTGAATTCATCACTACACTCACGGAACTCAGAGCCATCGAGACCTCAGCCACCACAGGGTGCAGGTTTCCTGTCATAGCAAGGGGAATAGCCAAAACATTGTAGAAAAAAGCCCAGAAAAGATTCTGCTGAATCTTCTGAAATGTCATCTTAGAGATAATAAACGCCCTATATACACCAAGAAGACTCCCACTTACCAGGGCCATATCGGCCGCTTCTATAGCCACATCAGTTCCTGTCCCTATGGCTATCCCCACATCAGCCTGTTTGAGAGCAGGAGCATCATTGATACCATCACCAACCATGGCCACCTTATGACCACCTGCCTGTATTTTCTGAAGAAGAGAAATTTTATCTGCTGGGAGAAGTTCGGCATAAAACTCATCAATACCCAGTTCTTCGGCTATTGACTTTGCCGTAATACGATGATCCCCCGTGAGCATCACAGTTCGAATCCCTTTGTCGTGCAGAACTCTGACCACCTCACGAGCCTCATTTTTCAAAGAATCAGCAAGAGCAAAACCCCCGACGAACTTCCCATCATATCCTATGGCTACTATTGTCATACCCTGATGAGAAAAAGATTCCATACGAGCCTCATCCTCAGGAGAAAGCAAAATTTTCTCCTCCCTCAGAAACCGAAGACTCCCCACAACCACAGAACAACCCTGATACCACCCCTTCATTCCCTGTCCTGGAATATTCTGGACCCCCTTTACTCCCCCTTCATCAGAAGAAGAAAAATACCCCTTCTCTGAGAGAAATACCATGATAGCTTTCGATAAGGGATGCGTGGAAAGACTCTCCATAGCCCACGCTAATTCAAACAGAAGTGAAGGATCTTTCGCAACCACCTCTCTTACCACAGGCTTTCCTATGGTAAGCGTCCCTGTTTTATCAAACACAATCGTATCTATCTCCCTCATCCGCTGAATAGCTTCCCCATTTCGAATAAGCACTCCCAGAGAAGCCGCCCTACCCATACCCACCATAAGAGCCGTGGGAGTGGCAAGTCCCAGGGCACAGGGACAAGCAATCACTAACGTCGCTAACGCCGCAAAAAGAGCCTGTGACACCATCCCTCCCGTTTCTCTCATCCCCGGCAAAAAAAGCAGTGTTCTCATGACCTCTGGAAATAACAGCCATGCCACAAAAGTCACAAGAGAAAAAACCAGAATTACAGGCACAAAAAGAGCGGTAACCCTATCCACTGCCTGCTGGAAAGGAACCTTTGAAGCCGTGGCATTTTCCACCATACGGATAACCTGAGAGAGAAAGGTTTCTTCCCCAACCTTCTCAATCTTTACCTTGATTACACTATGAAGATTAATGGTAGCCCCTATCACTTGCTCACCAACGCCTTTCTCCACAGGGAGAAATTCTC
Source organism: Brevinematales bacterium (assembly GCA_013177995.1). Classification (GTDB taxonomy): domain Bacteria; phylum Spirochaetota; class Brevinematia; order Brevinematales; family Thermospiraceae; genus Thermospira. The sequence continues at coordinate 28,460 of JABLXN010000018.1, forward strand.
CCGTCACCATTGATTCATCAAGAATGGCACTTCCCTCCACAATGACCCCATCAGAAGGAATTTTCTCCCCAGGTTTCACCAAGACAATATCCCCCTTCTTGAGCTCAGTGATAGGAATGTCCTGTATTCCATTCGCCACCACCAGATGAGCCTCTTTGGCCCCAAGTTCGACAAGTCTTCGTATCGCCTCTCCTGCTTTTTTTGTAGCGGCCTCTTTGATATAATTGCCAATATGGTGAATAGCCATAATCATGGCCCCAATCACTGAAAAATCCTCTATCTCAAAACGGAAAAACCGCAAAACCCCCGTAGCAAAAGAAGCCATCGCTCCAATCCCAATCAGAGCATCCATGGTAAAAACAAAATTCCTGAAAGAGAGAAAGGTCCGACGAATCACAGGAAAACCAAAAACAAAAATAACCACCCCACTCCCCACCAGATCAATAACCATCCCGAGAGAATGGGGAAAAACATCGATGTGAAAAACCATCGCAAGGAGCATCTTTACCATTAAGGGAAGAGTCACTACCCATGAGAAAAGAAGACGCTTTCTCTCTTTTCGGAGAGAAAGTTCTTCTTTTTTCTTTTCAGCGACAAGATCATACCCTGCCTTCTTCACCACCTGAGCAAGAACAGAAAAAGGAACCTCCTTCTTGAGAGAAAGCCTTGCCGTCTTCGTTCCTAGATCAACAACCACCGAATGTACCCCTTCCACCCCCTGAAGAGCGCTTTTTACAGTCTGGGCACAACTCGCACAATGCATGCCCTCGACTTTGTATTTGACCTCTGGCATAGACTTCCCTTTGTTTTATACTCTACTATTTCAGTAGGCAATTAAGTATACTATCTCCGTGGTTTTTCGTCAAGTTTTGAAAAGTCCCCTTTTTCGAAAAGGGGTGTGAAAAATATGCCCCTTTCTACTCTCAGATTTACCCCATTCCACACCATCACGGCTATTTCCTTGTTTCAGCAAAAACCTCCTCACAAGCTGAAACATCGTCATAGCCATCCTCTCTTCTTCAAAAAAACACCCACCCCCTCACTCACTTGAAACCTTGCAGTTTTTTTCTCTTTCGTGTATAATGATATTCTCAAAGAAATCAGGGGATAGGAGAGACCACGTGAAACGTCTCATTGGATTTATCTACGTAGGAATAGCCAATCTCTCATCGTATGTTCTCAGTTTGACGCTTACCATTCTTCTCACCCCGATCGCTTTTATTCTTGCCCTGTTTGGGATGAGTCGATCTATTTTAGCCATCACACGCCTCTGGGCAAAACTTCTTTTTCTTTTTGCCCTCCGTCCAGTCAAGGTAAAAGGACGAGAACTCGTCGATTTCTCCAAACCCTACCTCATCCTGATAAACCATGCCAGTATGTTTGATATTCCCCTTCTTTATGCCGTCTATCCCGGCAAAATCCAGTGGATATCCAAAGAGTCCATCTTTTCCATCCCCCTCTGGGGAAAAATTATGCGAGAACTTGGGTGTATCTCTATGGAAAGAGAAAAACTCAAGTCCGCCAAGGCATCCCTTGAAAAAGCCATCCAGGGGGACAAAAATGCCTCTATTGCCATGTTTCCAGAAGGCACAAGAACCCCCCACGGACAGATCCAGCGTTTCAAGCGAGGCTTTGTTTATATCTTCAGGAATACTTCCTATGATATCCTTCCCATCACCTTCAATGGACTTTTTTCCTTTTGCCCCAAGCATCGGTTTGCCGTCGATCCACGCCAACCAATTGAAGTTATCTTTCATCCTCCTTTGAAACGAGAAACACTCCTTGAGAAAACAGATGAAGAGATTATAGAGATCGTCCAGCAGAGTATAGCCAGAGACTACCGGGGAGTACCATGCTCGAACTAAAGGAATTTCTTTCCATTTTTGACGTGCTGGTGAACGAATTTCGCATCATCAATGACCACTTTGAGGCCAATGCTCACTCTACTATTGAAGATTATGATAGTATCTTCCACAGATGGAGACAGGACATCCAGCGTCGCTTTCGTCAGGTGGTTATTGCTCATCGCTGGGCTACGGACCAAAAACTCATTCTCCAGAACACCCTCTTTTTTATTGTTCGCTATGGACAGACCTACAATTGTGAGGTGAAGTATCTTTTCACTCCTCAATTTCGACAGGGTTTTGGAAATCTCCTTCGTGAGGCCCTTGACGCCCTTATAGAGAGTCTTTTTCGGTTTCAGGTTTTTGTGATCACCTACAAGGCGGATCATGATACCATTGAACATACCGAGTTTGAGAAAGAGTTTCTCGAGTGGAAAAAGACTCTCTACAAACAGGCAGAGGTGTATGCTGTTGACTTTCTCTGGGCTGATAACTCTCATACTTCTCAGGAAAACTCACAAGAAAATATCGTAGAACTCACCCTGTCGCAAAAAGACAATGTGGTCTTTTTTGTTCAATACGACCTTGATAACCCTCCACCTCTCATCAAAGAAATTCAGGTGGAACAGGATATTTCATAGAAAAGGAGAAAAGATATGCGAATCCTGAGTGGTATCCAACCAACCGGCTATCTCCACTATGGGAACTATTTTGGAGCCGTGCGCAACTGGGTCAGACTTCAAAATGACCCCAAAAACGAAACCTTTTATTTCATCGCTGATCTGCATGCTCTCACCTCCAATCAAGCAGGATACAAAACAGAGGTTCAGGTGTATATTGAAAACTTGGTAGTGGACCTCTTGGCCTCTGGTATCGATCCAGATAGGTCTGTTCTCTTTCTTCAGTCCGATGTACCAGAACATAGTGAACTCTTTGTGATCCTTTCTATGCTTTCTCCTGTCTCCTGGCTGGAGCGTAATCCAACCTACAAGGAAAAGATGGAAGAAATCAAGGGAAAGGACTTAGACAACCTTGGCTTTTTGGGATATCCCGTTCTTCAAACGGCCGATATTGCTCTCTATGAAGCCACCCATGTTCCTGTCGGCAAAGATCAGGTGCCTCACCTGGAAATTAGCCGGGAGATTATCAGAAGGTTCAATACCACCTACAATACTGATGTGCTTGTGGAACCTCAACCCCTCTTCTCCGAGGTTCCTAAACTGAATGGTCTCGATGGCCGAAAAATGTCCAAATCCTACAACAATGCTATTTACTTAGCTGATGACCCGGACACCATCAGAAAAAAGATTATGTCCATGATTACCGATGTCAAACGCCCCAAAAAGACTGATCCCGGACATCCTGATGAGTGTCTTCTGTTTCCTTTCTACGCTGTCTTCTGTCAGGACCAAAACCGTATTGAGGATGTACGCAAGCGCTGTATGGCCGCAGAACTTGGTTGTGTCGAAGACAAAAAACAGATGGCAGAAATTATCATCGACTATTTTGCTGATTTTCACAGAAAACGGCAGGAGATCCTCTCCAAAAAAGGGATGGTAAACGAAATCCTTGCCGAAGGAGCCAAAAAGGCCCGTGCGGTAGCCAAGGCCACCATGGAAAAGGTTCGCGCCGCCATGGGAATGGCAACCCACAGACGATATGAATAGGAGACAACGGTGATTGGTATTATCCACCGGGGATACACTCTTCACATCGCTAACTTCGAAGGACCTCTTGATCTTCTCCTTGAACTCATTCAGGAGAATAAACTCCAGATTACCGAGGTCTCTTTGTCTGCTGTCACCGACCAATATCTCAGCTATCTCCGCACCATGCAACTCTTCAATATCGATATTGCTTCAGAATTTTTTGTCGTCGCTGCTACCCTCGTCTATCTCAAAACCAAATATCTCTTGCCAAAAATGAGCACAGAGGATGAAGAAGAACCTCTAACGGAAACAGAGCTTTTAGCAAGGCTCCGAGAATACAAAAAATTTCGTTACCTTGCCCGCCAGTTAGAAAAGATCGCTGAAGAAGGAGACATCTACTATTCCCGTGGATATATTCCTGATCCCATCGAAGGAAAATCCCACAGGGTACGAATCCAGCACACCCTCTATGTTGGAGATCTTCTCCAGAGTCTCTATCGATACAAAGGGGCCTTTATACGAAAACCTATTCCTATCAAGCGGCGTGAGGTAAGAGTAGAAGAAAAGATGGAAAAAATCATGCAAAAGGTTTACCAGGAAAAGATGATCCGATTCAGCCAGATCGCTTCCGAAGAACCTACCAAAGTAGATAGAGTAGCCAGTTTTCTTGGAGGGTTAGAACTCTCTTTCCGACAGAAAGTCCTCCTCAAACAGGTCAAAATATTCACCGATATTTATATCCATCTCAGAGAACAACAGGGAGTTGAAGTATGAGCCGATCACTCTTTTTGAATAAAACCTACTCAAGACAGGAACTCCATGGGCTGGTTGAGGCTATTCTCTTTGTCCATGGAAAGGCCTTTGATAAACAGGAACTTGCTTCTGTTTTAGACCTTGGTCTCGAGGATGTGGAAAAACTCATCGAGGAAATGAATACCCACTACAAAGAAAATAAGCGTGGGCTTACGATTATTCCTGTGGCCGGCGGGTATCAACTCGTTACCAATCCCCATTATTATCAGGAAATGAACGAACTCTTTGGTAAACGAAATGAGAACAAACTCCCCCAATCCGCTCTTGAAACACTCGCTATCATTGCCTACAAACAACCTATCTCCAAAGAAGAGATTGACAAAATCCGGGGGGTCTCCTCTTCACGAAGCCTGAACACCCTGCTTGCCCTCAAACTGATTACCATTTCGGGGGCAAGTGATGACGTTCTTCAAACCCCTCTCTACATCACCACTGAACGATTTTTGGAGTTTTTCCGCATCAATAGTCTCGACGATCTTCCTTCTCTCTCCCAACTTGAATGGCAGAATATAGAATCTGAGGAAATAGACATACCAGCAGAAGAAGTTTCAGAAGAAACTGAACCAACCGAAAATCACGAACCACATCTTTTTTCTTAGACAAAGGAGGTGGCCTATGCCAAGAGATATAGAAACCATTAGACAGAGTATTAACCAGATTGATGAGGAGATTGTAAAGCTTTTAGATCAGCGAGCTGAACTGGTCAAGGAAATAGGTGAATACAAAAAAAGCCAGAATATTCCCGTCTACCATCCTGAAAGAGAACAGGAGGTGAGAGACCGTGTCCTGGCAGCCTCAAAAGGCATCTTTCCTCAGAAGGCTCTCATGCAGATCTTCACTGAGATTATGTCCGCGGCCCGTTCTCTTGAAGAGACTCTGCGTATTGCCTACTTAGGCCCAGAGGGCACCCACACAGAACAGGCGGTTATACGCCATTTTGGCACATCAGTCGAACTTCAGTCCTTTCAGACCATTCCTGATGTCTTCCGGGAGGTGGAAAATGGCAAGACCCATTTTGGGGTCGTCCCTATCGAAAACTCCCTTGAAGGGACTGTGAATATCACCTTAGATGAGTTTGTAGATTCTCCCCTCCAGATTGTAGGAGAAACCTACCTTTCCATCCATCACTGTCTTATGGCCAATGTCGGGAGTCTTTCAGAAATCAAAAGAGTCTATTCTCATCCCCAGGCATTTGCCCAGTGTCGACTCTGGCTTGAGACCCATCTTCCCAATGTGGAAAAAATCGAAACATCCAGCACGGCCAAAGCCGCCAGTATGGTTCCCTGGGATAAGTTTTCAGCGGCTATTGCTGGTCCCTTGGCCGCCGAAAAATACGGTCTAAGAATTCTTGAAGCCAACATCGAAGATAACCCTGAGAATTACACCCGCTTCTGGGTCATTGGTCAGGCCGGTGTTCCTATACAAAATCCTAACAAAACCACTATCCTTGTTTCTGTAAAGGATAGGCCCGGGGCCCTTTTGAAGCTTCTTTCTCCTTTTCAGGTGTATGATATCAACCTCTCCAAGATCGAATCCCGCCCATCGAAAAGGCGTCCATGGGATTACCTTTTCTTCATCGATATTGATGCAGGGATTCATCAAAAAGGCCTCTCCAAAGCCTTGGAAAAGGTGAAAGAGGATGCTGTTTTTGTAAAGGTCTTGGGCTCCTATATGAAGGGAACCCTGTGAGAGATGTTTAGCTAAATATCTCTCTTTTCTTGACAAAAATCTGGAAGTAGTGTATAATATACTTCCAATTTATGGCGTGAGGAGAAACAAATGAAGACCTTTGTGCTGAAAGCTAAAGATATCAAACGAGAATGGTACGTGATAGACGCTGCTGGCCAGCCTGTTGGTCGAGTAGCGGCAAAGGCTGCCCATATCCTGATGGGGAAACATAAACCTACCTACACCCCCCATTTAGATAATGGTGATTTTGTGGTGATTATCAATGCTGGGAAGGTAATGCTCACCGGACGCAAACCAAAAACAAAAATTTACTATCGTTATTCCGGGTATGTTGGTGGAATGAAAGAAGCCACCTTCTTAGAAATGATCCGCCGCAATCCTGTTTATCCCCTTCAGAAGGCCATCAAAGGAATGATGCGAAAGAATAAACTTGCCAAGAAGATGGTAAAAAAACTCTACCTCTTCCCCGGCAGTGAACATACTCTCAAGAATGTGACCCTCAAAAAGATTGAGTTGTAATCGGAGGATATCATGGCACAGAAGAAAATCTACGCTACCGGTCGAAGAAAAACCAGTGTGGCTCGTGTCTTTTTGACCCCCGGGGGAAAGGGCAAGTTCACGGTAAACAACAAGGATGTTGAGGCTTATTTTCCCTCTTATTATTATGAAACGGTTTATCATGCCCTCAATCTCACTGAGATGAAAGGCAAGGTGGATATCTATGCTACAGTAAAGGGTGGTGGTCTTACCGGTCAGGCTGAAGCCCTGAGACACGGAATTGCCCGTGCTCTTGATGCTTATGACAAGGAAAAATTCCACAAACTTCTCAAGGAACACGGTCTTCTCACCCGTGATGCTCGTATGGTGGAGAGAAAGAAATACGGTCTCAAGAAAGCTCGCAAATCTCCTCAGTACTCCAAGCGTTAAAGATGGTATCAAACCAGGCCGATTCTTACGAATCGGCCTTTTTTATTCTTCGCTGGAAAAGCGGTGTGGGGAAAGGAGGGGAAGAAAAAGTTTAAAATATAACATGGCTATTTCCTTATTTCAGCTAAAAGCCCCCTTTTGCTGAAACATGGGAATAGCCAAAGTGCAAACTCGGTGCGTGTCCAGAGAAAAAGCGGTAGGTTTTGCTGAAACAAAGTCATAGCCAAAGCCGG
>JABLXN010000019.1 GCA_013177995.1 Brevinematales bacterium
TCTCTCTTGCTGTAATGCTTTCAAACTCAACTTTCTTTAATAGGCATCATAACAGAAAGCTTTTGTGTTGTTTCCTCGTTCATAAGAAATGTGGAAATAGTTATTCAGTTTCATATGTGGAACGACAGGGAAAAAGCATACTCCCTTCTTTTACTTGATTTATTTTGCTTTCTTGCCTATAATATGCAAAAGGAAAAAGAGAGGTTGTGATGGTTGAGATAACTATTATGGGTGCGGCAGGAAGAATGGGGCGCACCCTTATTCAGGTTATCAGTCAGGATCCCGATTGTCGTCTCACCGGGGCTCTGGAATCTGCGTCCTGTTCCCTTTTAGGTCAGGATGCTGGCACAGTAGCAGGCGTAGGAAACCTGAATGTTCGTCTCTCTTCTGATCCTTCAGACATCACATCCTGCGATGTCTTCATTGATTTCACCACACCGGAGGCACTCAAGCCCCACCTTGAGATAGCCGTAGCCAAAGGCAAAGCCTTTGTGGTGGGTACCACAGGACTCCAGCAAGAGCACTTCTCTCTTTTGGAGAAAGCAAGCCAGACCATACCTGTTCTGTGGGCTCCCAACTTCAGTGTCGGCATCACTCTGATGGCCTCCCTTGTCCGTCTTGCCGCCAAGGTTCTCTCGACGGGTTTTGATGTGGAAATCATTGAGGCTCATCACCGACTAAAAAAAGACGCCCCCAGTGGAACAGCCATCAAACTCCTCGAGGTTCTCAAAGAGGTATATCAGACCTCTGATGTGGTTTATGGCCGATCTGGTATTACAGGAGAACGTCCTCAAAATCAGATCGGAGTGCATGCGATCCGTGGAGGGGACATTGTTGGTGATCATACCGTCAGTTTCTGCGGCATAGGAGAACGACTCGAGATCACCCATCGCGCCTCCTCTCGAGAAACCTTTGCCCGGGGGGCTGTGAGAGCCGCCAAGTTTCTTGCCGGCAAGCCGGCGGGGCGATACACAATTGAAGAGGTATTGGGATTGTAAGGGGAAGTTCATGGAAAAAAAGTTTTATTTCGACGACATAGGTCTCACCTTTGATGATGTGCTGATCGTTCCCAACTACTCTGAGGTTGTACCTGCTCATGTTTCTACCACTACCTCGCTCACAAAAGATATTCGTCTTCATATCCCTATCATGTCCGCTGCCATGGATACGGTAACGGATGCGAACATGGCTATTGCCATCGCCCAGTTAGGGGGTATTGGGGTTATTCATAGAAACCTCACCCCGGCCAAACAAGCAGAAGAGGTCCGGAAGGTCAAACGCTTTGAAAATATTATCATCGAAAATCCCATCACGATTGGGCATCATGAGACCATCGAAAGGGTCCGTACCCTTATGCGACAGGAGAAGATTTCCGGTATTCCTGTTGTCGATGGAGAGAATAAACTCAGAGGCATTATCACCAAACGAGACCTTGAGTTTTACGATGAAAAGGCCAAGAACATCCCTGTAAGTGAGGTCATGACCCCACGAGAAAAGCTCGTGGTTTACGAAGCCGAAAAAACTCAGGACGTTGACCTCAAAAAAGCGGGGGAGATCATGCGCAAAAACCGGGTGGAAAAACTCCCCTTAGTCAACAGGGCTAATTCTCTTTTGGGACTCATCACCCTCAAGGATATCACCCGTATCATTGAACACACCTACGCCACCAAAGACGAAAGCGGAAGACTCCGCGTGGGGGCGGCTGTAGGTACAGGAGAGGCCGAACTGGAACGAGTGGCCAAACTCATCGAAGCCGGGGTAGATGTCATTGTAGTTGATACAGCCCATGGCCACTCCCAGAAGGTGATCGAGATGGTCAAAAAGGTCCATTCGCTTTATCCTTCCCAGGCTCTCATTGCAGGAAACATTGCCACAGCAGAGGCTGCCAAAGCCCTCATCGATGCCGGGGCTCACGCCGTCAAGGTAGGCATTGGTCCAGGTTCTATTTGTACCACCCGTGTTGTCGCAGGGGTTGGGGTTCCCCAGATCAGTGCCATTTTAGATGTGGCAAAAGTCACCAAACCCGCTGGTATCCCTCTCATTGCTGATGGAGGAATCAAATTCTCCGGGGACATAGCCAAGGCCATTGCGGCAGGGGCTGATGTTGTGATGATCGGGAATCTCCTTGCCGGAACCACAGAAAGTCCAGGAGAGTTTGTCATCTACAAGGGAAGACGTTATAAATCCTACCGTGGAATGGGTTCTTTAGGGGCTATGATTGAGGGATCAAAGTCTCGCTATTTTCAGGATGAGTACGAACCAGAGAAACTTGTGCCCGAAGGAATTGAAGGAAGGGTGCCATACAAGGGTGATGTCAAGGATGTGGTTTATCAGCTCATTGGAGGGCTGAGGTCGGCGATGGGGTATTGTGGATGTGCCACTATTCCTGAGTTCCAAACCAAAACCCGCTTTGTCCGCATCTCAAGTGCATCTCTACGAGAATCCCACCCCCACGATGTCATTATTACCAAAGAGGCACCCAACTATATGGTAGAGGAAAAAGAGGAATAACGGTATACATGGGGGGCATGGTGCGGAGGATGGTATGTCAACCTATTTTTTCACCTTAGACGAGTTACTAAAGGAAATCAGAAATGGCAAAAGTTATCTTCTGATTGAACCTATCTACGATAGCCGACTCAATACCCTCGTAGGAACCGAAAAGGTACTCACAGAAAAGGACATCTATCGTGTCCAGGAACGCTGTCCAGAACTCAAAACCAAAAAGATCCAGGTAAAGGAAGCCTTTCTTCATTACATCGACGAGAATAAACGCATCCAGTGGGCTGCTTATGCCGTTTCTTTTCTCTCTACCAATCCTATCATCTCCGGTCTCCCCCACCAGAAAAAAGACTTCATCAGCAAGTACCTCAAAGCCACCATTATGGATGAGGACTACCTTGTCTGGAAACTCTCCCAGATGAAAAACTTCTCAAAAAAGCTCTTTGAACAATCTCTTCTCTTTAGTGGGGTAGCCCTTGCTCTCTATCATAGCCATTCGATTGCTTCTCTTCAGGGAATGGTCAATGCCGCCCAGGTACACAAGATCATCCAGGGGGCTCTCCTTCTGGATGTGGGACTTCTCAAGTACAATGTTCAGTTAGTCGATGCCAAAAGGGCTTCACTTTCTCCCGATCAGCAAAGGCTCATGGATGACCATGCCCATGATTCTGCCCAGCTCATCCTCTCGGAAAAAAACCGTCACCAGATTGAGGATGATGTGATTGAGGCCATTGCCAACCACGAAGAGTACATTGATGGCACCGGGAAACCTGCAAAAAAAACCGGCTCCGAACTCAGTGAACTCAGCCGCCTTCTTTCGGTTGTCAACTATTTCACGCTTCTTGTTCGAGGAGAACTCACCCTGACACCGAAAAGTTATAGAGAATATTTCATCAAGTGCAAAGCAGAAAAAATGCACTTCGACCATCGTTTTCAGGAACTCATTGAACCCACCTTCAAACACCTTTTGACCTTATGAAAAAGGAGTGGCCTATTCAGAAGGAAAGAGAAGCCTTTCTCAAAACAAAGGGCATCAATCATCTCTACGAGTTTCAAGAGAAAGCTCTCGCTCACTGGGATGAAGGAAGGGATATGCTCATTGCCGTTCCTACAGGAAGGGGAAAGTCTCTCTGCTACCAGCTTCCTCCCATAGGTTCCCCTGGTCTCACCATCGTCATCTCTCCTCTCATCGCTCTCATGCAGGATCAGGTCCAGAAACTTCAACAGAGTCATATCAAAGCTGAGTATCTCTGCAGCCTGCAACCACAAGAAGAACAGTCTCGCATTCTATCCTCTCTCTCGCAGCTCTCCTTTCTGTATATCACGCCCGAGAGGACTCGTTCCACTGCCTTTTTGGTGGCCCTTCAGGACATTTCTCTCCAGGCGATTGTCATTGATGAGGCTCATTGTGTCTCCCTCTGGGGAAAAACCTTTCGCCCCTCGTATCGCCAGCTGAAATCCTTTCTCAAGAGATACCCTCATGCCCTTCGAATGGCTCTCAGCGCCACTATCACCCCTGTGGTCAAAAAGGATATCATCTTCTATCTCGGGCTTCGTTCTCCTGTGATCATCGAAGAACCTCCCCTGCGAAAAGACATCTCTCTCCACCTCCAGGCGAAAGAGAATCTCTTCCCCATGGTAAAAAACATTCTTTCCACAAGCCCCTGTGGTATTGTGTATGTCCAATCTCGCTATACCTGCGAAGCGCTGTATTTTCTTCTGTCGCCGCATTTCTCCGTAGATAGGTATCATGCTGGCCTTGAAAAGACAAGGCGAGAACAGGCTCAAAAGCGTTTTCTCTCAGGAGAAGTTTCCTGGATGATTGCCACTTCCGCTTTCGGGATGGGGATTGACAAACCCGATATCAGAACCATTGTCCACCTCCAGCCTCCTCCTTCCATTGAGGACTACCTCCAGCAGATTGGCCGTGCAGGAAGAGATGGCAAGGGAGCCCATGCCTATCTTCTGTTTTCTCCTTCTCGTTTGGGAGAGGTAAACAAACGACACCAGATGTCTTTCTCGCTGGTTCTTTTCTCCTTGCTCAAAGGACGTTTTGAGAGAGTGATCCGCCTGATGTATGAAAATCGCCTCTGGCAGGCTATGCGAAACTGGATAGGTGAGGGACTCTCTCTTTCGTTTTTAGAAGCGTATTTTGCCGGCAAAAAGAATAATCCTTTCTCGTATGGTCTCCCTTTTTCGACCTTTGTCTCCCTCCTGCAGGGAACAAACAACTGGCTTTTTCTCCCCCTCTATGGCAAAAAACGAGGTACATCTCAGGCCACCTTTACCCGCTGGCTCTGGTATAACCTCACCACCCATCGTCTCAGGATTCGCTTCGCTCACCACTTCCTATGGATGTATCCTGGAGGAAAGTATGAGTGATAATCTCTTTGAGACCCCTTTCTCCTTCTGGATATGGGCTATTGTGTATGATATCTTAGCCGGACTTCTTTTCTGGTTACCAAGGACTCTCCGTCAACAGATAGTGAAACCTCTCCGCCATGTCTTAGAAGAGGCTATCATTCTTGCCTATCTCACAGATGGAAGCGATATAGGATTTTTTGAGAGCTTTATTCTTGGGGCAGACAGAACAAGAGAAATGGTAGATGATGTGTACAAGATCCTCCAGGTTCATCAGCGTGCCAATCTCAAAGAAAGGCTCTGTACTCATCTCCCGGACAACCGCCTCCACGAAGAGAGTCAGGACATCCTCTGCGGTTTTGTTCAGGACAAAAAGCGCCATGTGGTGGACATTCTGAGAAACAGGGGGCAGATTATTCCCTATCTTCACAAGCGGTTAGCCGTGAGACGCCCCGTTCTTCATGCCCTTTTGTGGTTTGGATATTCGATCTTAGGACGATAGATGAAAACACTGGAATTATTAGCCCCCGCCAAAGACCTCGAGACCGCCAAAGCTGCCATAAGGGCTGGTGCTGATGCTATTTATATGGGGGGACCAGCCTATAGTGCCAGATCTCAAGCCCACAACCCCATCGAAGACATCACCGCCGCCATTGAATACGCGCACACCTTTTCGGCTCGTGTGTATGTTACCCTCAATACCCTTCTCTTTGATGAGGAATTGCCCATTGTGGAGAAAATGATTCATGAACTCTATCAGAGAGGAATAGATGCCCTGATCATCCAGGACATGGGGATTCTCTCCCTTGATCTTCCTCCTCTCCCTCTCTTTGCCAGTACCCAGTGTCATATTACTACCCCGGAAAAAGCCCGTTTTCTCGAAAATTTAGGCTTTCAAAGGCTTATCTTAGAACGCGCTCTCTCCCTCCCAGAAATAAAGTCCATTCGAGAGGCAACTTCCATTGAATTAGAGGCATTTGTTCATGGGGCCATCTGTATCAGTTATAGTGGGCAATGTTATCTGAGTTACGCATTGGGGGGACGAAGTGGCAATAGAGGAGAGTGTGCCCAGCCATGCCGTCTCTCTTATCAACTCTTAGATAGATACCACAACCCTATAGGCCGTCCTAAATACTGGCTCTCCCCAAAAGACCTCTGTCTTATCAATGACCTCGAAAACCTCATAGAAGCTGGTGTTACTTCTTTCAAAATCGAAGGAAGACTCAAAGACAGTACCTACGTCACCAACGTTGTTTCCGCCTACAGGGAAGCCCTTGATGAGATTATCACCAAAAACGGCTACACAAAGGCCTCTTTGGGCAGTATTTCTCGCTCGTTTGTTCCAAACCTCTCCAAATCTTTCAACCGTGGCATGACCTCTTACTGGCTTCACGGAAGAGAAAAGAAAACTGGAAGTGTCCTCTCCCTTTACACCCAGAAATCCATCGGAGAATTCATCGGCATTGTCACCTTTGCCAACCATCAATTCTTTCTTTTAGATAGAGAACATCACCTCGCCGCCGGTGACGGCATCTGTTACTTTGACAAAAATAAACATCTCCAGGGAACCCGCATCAATACCGTAAAAGACGGCAAGATCTTCCCTGATGTAGGGGCTTTTATCCGAAAGGGATATCCCATATACCGCAATCACGATGAAAACTTCTCTCACCTTCTCCATACTCATCCCCCTGAGAGAACTATACCCCTCTCCATCACCGTCGAAGAAACACCAGAAGGTCTCCGTCTCTTAGCCACAGATCCAGCAGGCATCACCGCTTGCCTTGAGATCACCACAGCAAAAACCCTGGCTGAAAACCCGGAGTTAGCCACGGAGAGCCTCACAAGACAGCTCACACGACTTGGCAATACCCCCTATAGGGCTTCTTCTATTGAAATCCAATGGCAAAAACCGCTCTTTTTCCCTGTGGCTCAGATCAATCAGTGGAGAAGAGATCTGATAGACAAACTCCACGCTACACGACTCTCCCACTACCAGCGTCGTCTCTCTCCCCATCACCTTCCAGAAAAACTCTCTCAAGCCTTTTCTCCCCCTTTTGTTGACTACCGGCTCAACGTCCTGAACGCCAAAGCCTTTTCTCTTTATACCTCCTATAGTATTCAGCCCTCAGAAAGAGGGGCAGAAAGCGGACTTGATTTGACAGGCAAAGTGGTCATGACAACAAAAACCTGCTTACGGCTTGAGCTTGGCCTCTGTGAACAATTTTCCCCTTATCACGACGATCCCCCAGAAATCCCCCCTCACACAAAACCCCTTGAACCCCTCTATCTCAGTACCTCACAGACCCTTCTCCGACTTGAATTTGACTGTAAGGCATGCGAAATGCGAGTCATCCTGATCTCTCACAAAAAACGATAATGCTCTTTCAAAAGCCTCATGGTCTTCTGATACACCTCATCAAGAGACGATGAGGATGTTATAGGAGCATACGCCATCGCTTCCAATGTGTGAAAAATCGTTTCCAACTCTTTTCCCTCCTCTTCTGTGAAACCCTTTTTCCGAAGAAGCTCAAGAAGTGTCTTTCTATCCACATGACGGGGAAGTTTTTCCCTATCAAGGAGAAAAGAGAAAAGAGCCCGATAGAGTTCCTGAGCAAAGCGCTTTCCATTTCCCTGCTTAAGCGCTTCAGAAGCAAGGGAAAAATAACTCTCCATCTGAGTAAGAGATCGAACATAGCCGGCATACACCCTATCCTCTCCTAATCTCTTCTCATGCTGGTGCCAGAGCACAAAGATCCACGGAGAAACCACTATAACCACGACCATCAGCCAGAAAAACCAGGAAAGGCCTATATACCCTATGTTCCGTGTGGATTTCAGCACCAAGGGAGAAAAACTCTCTTGAGGCTGGATCCCAGCAACTACCTGAACCCGCTTCCCCGGAAGCACAAGACGCCTTTTCTGTCCCCCCTCATCCAAGTAAGACAACTCACGAGAAGGAATCTCATACACCCCTTCTTTCAAAAAGGTGATCTGATACGAAAGTGTCTGTATAAATTCAGGTCCCCTCTTCCAGTTTGTAAGTCCATGAGAAACCTTGACAGGGGCAAAAGAAACATTGGAAAGAGACATCCCATGAAAAATATCAGAAAACATGTTGAGATTCCCGTTTCCTCGCAAGACCACACGATACTCCACACTCGTCCCCTGGGTCACCACAGAAGGAAAGGAGAAAATCTCTGCCTCCAATCTCCCTCGATACAGGAAAACAGGCATCCGCCTGATATCAAGGGCAATATTTTCGGTAGGCACACTTATCTGGCCCACAGGAGACACCGCAATAAGCTGTGGGGGAGCAATGGCAAGAAGTCCCGGTTCCACTCCAAAGAGCACCCACCGATGAATCGCCTTCGCCCAGTACCCACCCCTTTTTTCCACCCCCGAAGAAAGAAATGACTTTCCATCGTAGAGAAGACAGTTGTCCGCTACAATGCCTCTCACTTCCTGCAGGGGGTAAAAAAGAGCCTCCTTCTGATCGGACATGAGATATCCCGTGAGAATGACTGTCTCATTCTGAAAGGCTGCCACCTTGTCAGGCACGAGTTCGTACCAGATTCTTGGCAGGACGTATTCCATCTGTCTCTGAGCAGGAGCCGACGTTCTTTTTTTCTTCACTACCATGAGAACCATCGGTTCTGTGCGATACACCTGATTTTTCTTATCCCGAATCTCAAACGAAGGAATAGTAAACTTTCCTTCCCGGGAAGGAAGAATGGCATAACTATACTGAAAACTTTTGCTTGCGGTCATTTTGCCATTGATCACCTGAAGAGAAGAAAATTGCGATACTCCCTGATACTGAAACGTAAGTCCATCCACCCTGGGAAGAACC
This sequence comes from Brevinematales bacterium, assembly GCA_013177995.1. GTDB lineage: Bacteria > Spirochaetota > Brevinematia > Brevinematales > Thermospiraceae > Thermospira. The sequence goes on from JABLXN010000019.1 coordinate 8,717, forward strand.
GGCTCTTCTATCGCTTCTGTATGAGATATAACAAGTGTAGCCACCTCCTCAAGCCCAATCTCGTGTGGTTCAAGCGATACCTCAAAAGCCCATCCAGAAACCACAAAAACCATCAGCCAGAAGAGTCGTCGCACCCTTTTCTCCTTACAATAGCGTATATCCTCTCTCCAAGGCTTTGATATTGAGATCCACTACCTTTTGCCCTTTGGAAATAAACTTGTGTGTCAGAGCCTCCACAAGCCATTCCTTTTTGAGCCAGCCTTTGTGAAGGGCAGCGTAGGTACCAAGAACCACGGTATTCAGCACCCTGATATTGCCTATCTCCTTCAAGGTCACTTCTTCAAAAGGAAGAGCCACAACCTCTGCAGCCACATCTATCACCTTGACCCCTTTATCGGCAAGGATAGTCCCCCCTCCTCGAACAAGAGAAGCAAACTTCTCAAAGGCCTGCTGACTGAGAGCAATAAGCGTATCGGCAACAGAAATCACCGGAGAATAAATCTCCTGATCGGCGATCACCACATGACAGTTGGCTGCCCCTCCCCTCATTTCTGCCCCATAGGAAGGATAGTAAGTTACCTCAAGTCCAGCATGCATCGCCGCTTCCGCAAGCAAAAACCCCGCAGAAAGCACCCCTTGTCCCCCAAAACCAGAAATAATCACCTGTTCTTTCATAATGTCCTCTCATCTTTGAATGTTCCAAGGGGAAAAGTCTCCACCATCTTCTCAAGAATAAAGGTATTGGCCTCACGCGGTGACATCTCCCAGTTGGTATTACAGTTGGAAAGAATCTCTACAAAGGTGTATCCTTCTCCTTTCATCTGAAGTTCAAAGGCCTTTTTGATAGCCATTTTGGTCTGGACAACACCCTTGAAATCTGCCACAGTAGTACGAACAGAATAACGAACAGCCGGAAATGCGGCCAACATCTCCGCCATCCGAATAGGAAAACCCATAGTAGAAGGATCTCGTCCGTTTGGTGTGGTTGGAGTTTTCTGACCAACAAGCGTTGTGGGAGCCATCTGTCCACCTGTCATCCCGTAGTTCGCATTGTTGACAAAAATCACGGTGATATTCTCCCCTCTATTGGCCGCATGAATCGTTTCTCCCATGCCAATAGAAGCAAGATCTCCATCTCCCTGGTAACTGATCACAAGCCTATCAGGCCATACCCGTTTGATGCCCGTTGCCACTGCGGCTGCACGTCCATGAGCCGCTTCACTCACATCAAAATCCCAGTAGTCATACGCAAGCACCGCACAACCAACCGGGGCAACCCCTATAGCCTTGTCCCGAAGTCCAAGCTCATCAATAGCCTCACAGATCACACGATGAATTACCCCATGCCCACATCCAGGACAATAATGCATGGGTACATCTTTCATGCTTTTTGGTTTATCAAAGATTACTTTGGTTGCCATGGTTGAAGTCCTCCCCTGATCATTGATACTACCCCCTCATAAATCTTGGCGTCAGTAAACATTCTACCACCTAATTCACCACGAAAATAAATAGGAACGGTGTCTCCTACCGCCAGTGCCACATCCTCTACCATCTGTCCAGCACTCATTTCACAGACAAAAACCCCCTTGACCTGTGCCGAAAGCGTCTGAAGTATCCGATAGGGAAATGGCCAAAGTGTAATCGGTCGGATAAGTCCCACCCGAAGTCCCTGTTGACGGGCCATACGAACCGCCCCCTTGGCCATACGACCAGTACTTCCATAGGCGACAATGAGATAGTCTGCATCCGCCGTCAAGAATTCCTCGTAGCGGACCTCCTGCAGACGAATGGCATCATAGGTAGCCTGAAGCAGGTCGTTATTTCTTGGCACTCCCTCATCATCCAACCAGAGAGAACGTACCACATTGGGCTCTCTTCCTGCGGCACCCGTCAGGGCCCAGGGTTTCTCCACCTGCGGTGTCACAAAATCCCTCACCTCTACCGGCTCTACCATCTGTCCTACAATCCCATCTGCCAAGATAAGTGCCGGAACCCTATAACGATCAGAAAACTCAAAAGCAAGCATGGTGAGATCCATCATCTCCTGAGCTGAAGCCGGCGCCAAAACAAAAACATGGTAATCCCCATGTCCTCCCCCCTTTGTTGCCTGAAAATAATCAGCCTGAGAGGCCGCAATATTCCCAAGACCAGGACCTCCTCTCTGAACATTGGCAAGCACACAGGGAAGCCTTGCTCCGGCTAAATACGAAACACCCTCCTGCATGAGACTATAGCCGGGAGAAGAGGTGGTGGTCATCACACGTGCCCCCGCAGCCGCGGCCCCATACACCATATTGATCGAAGCCGTCTCACTTTCCGCCTGTACAAACACTCCACCAACCTCCGGCATTCGCTTAGCAAAATATGCCGGCACCTCATTCTGGGGGGTTATGGGATACCCGAAATAGTATCGACATCCTGCTCTGATAGCCCCTTCAGCCATGGCTTCATTGCCCTTCATAAGAAGCTTTGTCATCCTACACCTCCATCTCAATACGGATAGCCACATCCGGACATACTGTAGCACACCGACGACACCCTGTACAGAGTGAAGAATCCTTCACCTCAATAGCCAAAAGCCCACGACTGTTGAGTTCACTTCCCTGGACAAGAATTTTGACAGGACACTCATCAATACAGAGATTGCACCCTTTACAACGGTCTTTTATCACCGTCACTCGAAATTTTGTTGCCATAACACGCACCTTCCCATATCCATACCTGAGGTATTTTTTTGGATTTTATTATAATCTTCACCCGGGAAAAAAGCAAATTTTGGATATTATGAGAATGAGCCAAGGCTACTTTCAGGCACAAAAACAATTATTTCTTTCCCATCACTGGAAAAATTTCCCATCCCTTGCATTCTCCCCCTTTTCTCCTTATAATAACCCCACAAGGAGGATGTCATGAATATCGCACTTTTTCTCGATTGTTTCACCCCGATGAAGAACGGGGTTATCACCTCTGCCCTGCAACTCAAAGAAGGCCTTGAAAAAAAGGGACACCACGTCTGTATTGTCTCGGTACTGGTCAAGGGCTATGAGAACAAAGACCCGGATGTACTTCTCATCCCCCAGATCGAGCTTGATTTTGGATCCAAACAGGGGTTTGGGGCTGCCCTGGTAAATCACAAAAAAGTCCTCAATTTTCTCAAAGAACACAAGGTCGAACTCATCCACTCCCATACCGAGTTTATGATAGGGCTTGCTGCCAAAAAAGCAGCCAAAAAGTTAGGTATCCCCCGCATCTCCACCACCCATACGATGTGGGAGATGTACCACAACTACTCTCCCCTCCTTGGTATCAAACCGTTATGGCGTACCTACTTTCGTTATTATATGAAGGGAACAAGTGTGATTGTGGCCCCTTCAGTCAAGGCCAAAAAGTATGACAACCTCGTTGTTCCCGAGATTCCCGTTCAGATCATTCCCAACGGGATTGATATGGCCAAATTCAAACAAAAACCCATGACAAAAGAGGAGCTTCATGATCTCAGGGCAAGATATCACCTCACCCCCGAGGACAAGATCCTTATCTTTGTAGGTCGTATCGGTCCCGAGAAGCGTGTCGCTGAACTCTACCAGGCTATGGTTCCTGTGATGAAAAAACACCCCCATGTCAAAATGGTGTTTGTGGGAGATGGTCCTGCCCACGAGGAACTTCAGCAAAAGGCAAACCAAATGGGTCTTGCAAATCAAACTGTTTTCACAGGATTTGTTGACTGGAAAGAGGTGTACAGGCTTTATTCTATTGCCAATCTTTTTGTGACAGCCTCTCTCTCTGAAGTTCATCCCATGACCCTCATTGAGGCCGCCATCTGCGGCGTTCCTTCCATTGCCAGAAGGGATGATAGCTATTTAGACCTCATTGAAGAGGGCAAAAATGGCTACATGGCCAATACGGACGAAGAGATGACAGAACTGGTAGAAAACCTTCTCCTCGACGAGAAAAAACTCAAAGCCTTTTCTGAGGAGGCTCTCCGTATTTCCCAGAAATTCAGTGCAGAAAATCATGTTGCCCGCATGGAGAAACTCTACAAAAAGGTCCTTGAACTCTACCCCGACAGGCTCAACGACCTCTGGGACGAAAACCTCCTTGACAGGTAGGTGACGAGTCTGTTTTCCCGGTATGTCCAAAAAGAAGAAGTCACCCTCCCCTGCTCAGAAGGAGAATCCTTCTTCGGTTTACAACCTTGCCCTATTTGGACGTCCGGGAAGTGGAAAATCAACCCTGGTAAATGTCATCCGTTCCTTAGACAGATATGAAATTGTCCATGATATTGTCTCTTTTGTCCCTGAGCCAAAGAAGAAGTATATTTTTGAAGGCACAACCCTTGAGGAATTGAACGCCGCCAAACAAAAAGGGTTCAAAACTGTTTTTGTTCACCCAAGTTTTGAAGAGCGGCAAGAAACCGATTTTCTCCTGAAAAATCCCCATCAAAGAGAAGTCCTTTTTTCCCTTCAAAAACAGTGCGAGTATTTCTTTGAAAATAGACGCTTCAGTTCCTCCGAGGAAAGAACCAAAATCATTAAACGCTTCTTGGGAGATGTTGTGGAAACCTCCTTTTTCATAGAAAAAACCTATGCCTCTCCTCAAAAAAGCAACAAAAAACGTGAAGTCACCAGGTTCTTTTTTGCCACCTTTCACGCCATCATTCAGTTCAAAAGAAGGCTTTCGCTTCTCACCCAGAAGATCAATGACAAACAGTATCACTCCCAGACGGCCTCAAATTGTCTCTATTTTTACACAAGATATAAAGATGGTGGAACCTATCGAATGTTCAAGGAAGCCTTTCGCAAAGCAAGAAAAATAGACCCTTCGCAGGGTTACTATCGATACCAGAGCCGACGCCATGACTACAAGGAAACAAGCGAATATTTTAGCGATGGGCTTTTTGTTTTTGTAGTACAGAATGATATCATTGTCACCGCCGAGCTTGTTCCAGCCGACGAGACACTAAAAGCTATCAATAAGCAGACAAGCGCCTCCCTACGAAAATGAAAGAAGTCTCTCCCTTGTCCTATGAGACACCCCTCTCCTCAGTTAGTAATACACCTCCACTAAAAAAAGAGCATGGGGAGGAGCTGTGAGAATATGTCGCTTCTCTCTTGGAGAAGTCGTGAGCTTTCGAACATCCTCAAGGGTAATTTCATGAAGCCCCACCTGGATAAGCGTCCCGGTAAGCATCCGTACCATCTTGTGAAGAAAACTATCCCCCTTGAAATGAAGAAAAATCTTTGAACCCTGTTGTTCTATCGTGATGCTATCCAATCGTTTGTAGGCCGACTTGTCCTTGGAAAGGGCTGTGGTAAAAGCACGAAAATCCCTTGTGCCTGTAAGAAGAGAAATGGCCTCTTCCATAGCCTTCAGGTCAAGTTTCTGACGAACATGGTAATAGTAACGCCTTTCAAAGATATTTTTCTTCTCATCATTCCAGATCTGGTAGCGGTAGTGCTTTCCTATCGCTAAATGACGGGCATGAAAACGCGGTTCGGCTTCACGAATAGAGACAAGCTGGATATCATCGGGAAGATACTGTCTGAGATAGGCTTCCATCTCGGCAAGAGAAAGGGTACTCCGGGTGAAAAAGTTTGCCGATTGCCCAAGGGCGTGAACCCCTGCATCAGTTCTGCTGGCACCGATGAGATCGATCTCTTCCCCAGTCATCTGGTTAAGCACATGTTCAATTCTTCCCTGTACGGTACTTTGCCCCGCTTGTCTCTGCCAGCCGTGGTATTTACCACCATCATATTCAAGAATAAGATGAATATTGCGCACCATGGTTTTCTCCTATTTTCCTATACAAAAACGAGAAAAAATACGATCTAAAATAGCCTCATGGGAGGTCTTTCCCACAATCTCCTCAAGAGATTGCTTCGCCTTGTAGAGATGATGAACAATGTACTCTTCAGACGTCCCTGCGATGGTTTCGCGCTTTGCCTCTTCGAGAGCGTCGAGAGCCTGAGAAAGAAGAGCCTCCTGACGCTGGTTGGTGAGAAGAACATCCGCCTGAGGATTGTAGCCTAAAGCATAATAAAACGAGGCAAGCCTCTCATGAAGGATATCAATATTCGTATGGTTTCTCACAGAAATCCAGAGCGGATCCTCTACAAAGTCGTACTCATGAGCATGATGAGGTTCTTCAACCTTGTTGATAACAAAAAGGCAGCTTTTGTCTTTCACCAGATCCAGAATGGCCTGGTCTTCCTTCTGCGGAGGACGGCTTCCATCAAAGAGAACAACGCAGAGATCCGCCATTTCAATGGCCTTCTGGCTTCGACGAATACCTTCCTGCTCTACCCTGTCGGTGCTTTCATGGATCCCTGCGGTATCAATCAAACGAAAAGGAACATCCTGAATCTGAATCTCCACCTCAAGGGTATCCCTTGTCGTCCCAGGGATTTCGGTCACAATAGCCCTATCTTCACGAGCTAAGAGATTGAAAAGGCTTGATTTCCCCACATTGGGGGCCCCAACAAGGGCAACCCTGAGACCAAGGCTTAAGATCTGTCCCGCCCGTGCCGTTTTGAGAAGGTTGACAAGAGAAGAACGTATTTCCTCTATCTGTCCAAGAACCCTTTCGTACGAGAGAAAGGTTTCCTCTATATCGCTGTGGTCAATGGCGGCTTCCAGGAGAGCCATGAGTTCAAGAAGAGAAGAATGAATACGGGTAATCACCCCGGAGAGTTTTCCCTGAAGTTGAGAAAGGGCGGCACTCTTGGCAAGCCTCGTATGAGCACGGATGAGATCATTCACCGCCTCTGCCTGGCTCAGATCCATTTTCCCATTGAGGTAAGCTCGCTCGGTGAATTCCCCGGGCTTGGCCATAAAAGCCCCGGCTTTGACAAAAATCCTCTGGGCCTCCAAAAGAATCCAGGGGTTTCCGTGAAGCATCACCTCGACCATATCCTCGCCCGTATAAGACGAAGGAGAAGCATACTTGATCCACACGGCCTCATCAAGTATTTCGCCGTCCATATCCACAAGATACCCTACCGTAGCCCGACGGGGGGAGAGACTTTCCCAGCGACTTTTTCCCCGATAGAGTTTTCCAGCAAGCGAATGGGCATCCTTCCCGCTTATTCGTATCACCCCTATGGCCGACTCCCCTAAAGGGGTGGCCAAAGCCACAATGGTGGGTCTGTGATTAAAGCTGGATGTGTCGGTCAAGGTTAATAATCTCCTGCTCAATGATGGTGTAGATATTCTGGATGGTCCAGTAAAGCACAAGCCCTGAGGGCATATTCCAGAAGAGGAAAAGGAACACCAGAGGAAGAAGATACATATTGAGTTCCTGTCCCTTCATTGCAGGGTTTTTGGCTGTCTGGAGCTTCGTCTGGAGAAGCTGAATAGCCGTCATAATCAGGGGCAAAAGATTGAACTGATGGGGAAGAAGAGGAATATTCATTGTGAAAAGGGTATCAGGCTGGGTGAGGTCCTTTATCCAGAGGAAGGTAGCCCCTTTGAGTTCCACGGAATGAGAAAGCACCCGATAAAGGGCAAAAAACACCGGAATCTGGAGAAGAAGAGGCAAACACCCGCCAAGCGGGTTGATTTTCTCTTTGCGGTAGAGTTCCATGATCTTCTGCTGAAGGACCTGCTGATTGTCCTTGTACTTCTCCTGGATATTTTTGAGCTTTGGCTGAAGGAGTTGCTGCTTCTTCACAGAAACCGCCGCCTGAATAGAAAGAGGAGAAAGAAGAAGCTTCACAATGAGAGCGATGAGAATAATCACAATCCCCTTGTTGGCAATCCATCCCCCTAACACATTGAGAAGCCATACCATGGCCCATTCTATGGGCTTCATAAACCAGGCAAAAACCGTAGGCCACCTAAAAAGCTGCCCATAGGTCGGATTCACCTGTCTGAGGAGGGATTCCTTGCGAGGACCACAGTAATACTGGATGGTAAAGTTGGTAGTCTCTCCACTTCCTAAAAGAAGCACAGGAAGATACAGGGTAACGGCTGTTTTTTCTACGGTTTTGTGGCGACTTTCCACCTCATAGGAAGCGGCAATCCCACTCGTTTTGGGTTCTGCAATAAAGACAAAATAATTATCCGCCAAAGAAACCCACTGGAAATTACTGAGAAACGTGGCATTCTGAGGAGCACTAAAAAGCCCCTTCTTGAGAAGAGAAACAAATTTTTTGCCAACGAGGGCCCCATAGGTTTGCATATTGCCTGTTCCAGCCTCATTGGTACTCATAATATCCGGTCTCCACCGAAGAAGAAAGGATCTCCCCTGATGGTCAATCTTTACCGCTTCTTTGCTTCTATTGGAGATAACCACCTGCTGAACAAAGGCATAGTTAGAAAGAATCTCATAAGAAACCCGTACCTCTAAGGGAGTGGTATTCCAGACAAGAAGCCCCATCCATTCGGCTTTTGTTTCTGTAGCCGCCACAAGAGAAAAGGGCAAGACATTCGTCGTCTCCTTTTCCCACTGAAGTGAACCATACCCTGCCCCCACCGGGGAAAGAAGAGATACAGATCCTTCTGACTGGTTCCATGGACCATCCACCGAAAGGTGTGAGACTCCCCCACCCTCCCCACTGAGTTCAATGGTAGCCAAAGAGGTTTTCAAAAGAACATTGGTAGGAGAGGCCTTTGAAAGAACCGTGATTTTCAGAGAAGTAGCTTCAGTAAGCGCATTGGTAGCGATTTCGCCTGAAGGAGCCGAAGAGGAAGGCTTTTTGGCCATCTGATTGAAAAGATAGAGATAAAAACCAAAAAAGACAACCATCAAAAGCACAGAGGTAAAAAAGCGTTTTTCAAAATCACGATCCATGGGAGGCCTCCTTTGAATTCGGTGGAGAGAGAAAAGCATCCTTGCCGAGAGCGGGACTCGAACCCGCACGGGTATTTCTACCCTAGGGATTTTAAGTCCCTTATGTCTACCAATTCCATCATCTCGGCAAAGGGAATGAGGGGATGGCCGGAATCGAACCGGCTCAATAGCGATTTTGCAGACCGCTGCCTTCCCACTTGGCTACATCCCCTTGTATGAGATATATATTATATCACGTTTGGAGGAAGATGTCAAATTTTTGGCAAGAGTGCCTCAAACCCCTTACCACCCAAAAAAGAAAAAGGGGCTACCCTTGAGATAGCCCCTTTCAGGAGGTTTGGTGTTTGGGTTTTTACCATTTCCTTCCCATTTTGGTGCCACGACCGGCACGAACGGGAGCATTCTGGAGTTGCTGTCTCTGTTCAGGCGTGAGAACCTTGATCATCTCCAGTTCAGCCTCAAAACGGCGCTGGGCAATCTTCTGCTGCACAGCCTGCAACTTAGCATGGAGATCTTTTGCCTTCTTCTCATCAACGGTGGCTGCTGTCATCACCTTGTGAAGATCATAACGGATCTGATCAGCCTCTGCATCAAGAGAAGCGATATCCTTGCGCAGGTTCTGCTGAATGGTGAAAATCTTGTCCCGCTGATCCTGCGTGAGGTTGGTGATCAATCCTATCCCTCGCACCCCATAACCGGCTTGAGGATCACCAGGCCCAGCGCCTCTTCCCATTCCAGGTCCCATCTGCCCGAACAGAAGGGAACTCCCAACAACACTCATGGCTACGGCCAACATGACTCTTTTCATACTCTCCTCCTTGCGGTGAGTTTTGTGTTTTCACCTTAATAAGACCTCAAAAAGAAAAAAAGTTGCAAAAAGAGACCCTTGCGCGGGTGTTTTCTTCCCATGTCTGGGTCAGGGGCTTTGCCCCTGAAACCCCGTTTTTTCCATTTACAAGGGCTTATTTGTCTTTTTTTGTTCAAAGGAATAGTTTTATTTATTACGTTAAGGAACATTTTTATACTATTTTTGTTTTTTACAACTTTTTTGAGACCTTCGCACATTCGTGCAAAGGTCTCAAAAAGAGAGGCTTATTCTCTCAATACCGTGAAGAAGACATTGGCATGGGAAAGAGAGGCTATATCCATGTTTCAACAAAACAGGGTTTGCTGAAAGATGGGAATAGCACAAAGAAGCCCCTCTCCCAAAGAGAGGGGCACTTCTCATAGTGATACGAATTTTTCAATGAAACAAAAAAGCCCCTGGAGAAAACTCCAGAGGCTTACAAAACTCACTGTCTTGCTGGCGGTTTTGTACCAGGCTTTTGAGGACCTGGTTTATTTCCACCCTGAGGGGCTGGAGGATTGGCTGGTCCAGGCTGCTGGGGCTTTGGACCAGAGCGTTTCATCCACTCCTTTCGCTGTTCAGCCGTAAGTACCTTGGCAATCTGAAGGTCAGCCTGCAGGCGAAGCCTTGCCATTTCCCGCTGCATGGTCTCAAGCCTCTCCTGAAGCTGGAGAACCTTCTGTTCATCGATAGGATCAGCGGCAAGAGCCTCTCGAAGCTGAATCCTGAGTTGATTCAGTTGCAGGATCCTCTCCCTGTTCTGGGCCTGGAAGTTGGTTTCAATAGCCTCAATCCTCTGCCTCTGTTCTAAAGAAAGGCTGATTTCGGCCCGCACCACAGGGACAAAAAGTGGTTCATCCGCTGGGAGAGGTGCATCCTGTCCAAACAGGCTTCCACTCACGAGAAGAGCCAGCACAACAAAACTTATTCTTGACATAGAAACCTCCTTTTTTTGGTTTTCTCTCTATGTTATACGACAACACCCCCAAAAAAGTGAAATACCAGAAAAAAATTTATACCTCCTTCTCCACCAGGTACTTCCAGTACTTTTTGGGCATCATCTGTCGCTGCTGACGTGGGTTCTTCCGTTCAGGGATGGCAATACTCTGGTAGAAACTTTTCCAGAGGGCCTGGATTTCTTTTTCCTTTTCACTTTCAAGACGAGAGAGAGTGTCCTGAAGGACAAAACCACTCGCCCAGTGGATCTCTTTATCAAAGAGAACAGCCACATCCCTTCTTACATCATGGAGAATCCAGCGTTCCTGGGGAAGACGACGGCGAAAGTGTCCCCAGAGATAAGGAAGAATATGATAGGTTGGTTCAATAGGACCGTAGAGCCACCCCCCAATCTCCCGAAAACGAACCAGCCCCTGAAAACGGTGGACCTCAAAAAAGTAGGCCCGGCGTATTCTCATGACTTTGTGGACAATCTCGTGATGAAGGGCACGGCGAATCATGTTCCCTTTTTCCTTCAAAAGAAGCGCATAACGAAGGGACAAGCGTTCCCTTTCCAAGTCCTCAGAAAAGAAAAGCGCCATAAAATCCGAGATAACCTCTTCACCATAAGAGAGGTGCATAGCGTGAAGCCATTTTTCCACCCTTTCTGGATCCGGGGATACCCTTTCTGTGGCAAAGAGAGAATCATCTTCGCCTGTAAACTCTTCCTCTCTTTCGAGAGCCATCACCAACGCCGTAAAAAAAGACTCAAATCCTCCATCATGAACAATCATAGAAGATCACTTCTGGTGAAACACGTGTTCTTCCGAGGGGAAAAGACCCATTTCCACTTCTTCTTTGTACTGGACAACGGCACTGAAGATAGTATTATAAAGGTTAGCGTAGGTTTTGTTGTGCTTGTACTGATGATCTGGCTCATACCCAAGCATATCCGTAATCACCAGCACCTGCCCATCGGTATAGCGTCCTGCCCCAATCCCTATCGTGGGGATAGAGACCATGTCGGTGATAAGCCTCGAGGCTTCTTCGGTTGTTCCCTCGAGCACGAGGCTGAAAATCCCCGCCTTTTCGAGGGCTTTGGCATCCTCACTCAGGTTTTCGATATCTGCCTCTGTGCGCCCTGCTACCTGATACCCACTTTTGAGTACCTGCTGGGGTCGAAGACCAATGTGGCCCATCACAGGGATACCGAGAGAGACCATCTTCTCCACAAGAGGGGCTATGTCTTTTCCCCCCTCAAGCTTCACCGCATCTGCCCCCGCCTCCTTGAGAAAACGACCGGCATTGCGGATGGCCTCCTCTTCTGAAACGCCATAGGAGAGAAAGGGCATATCGGCTACCACCATGGTCTTGGGGGCACCTCGTTTCACAGCAGCCACATGAGCTACCATGATATCCATCGTAACGGGAAGGGTTGTCGGATATCCGAGGATGGTGGTTCCCATTGAATCCCCAACCAGAATAATATCAATGGCCGCCGCCTCGAGTATGCGAGCGGTAAGATAATCATAAGCGGTAAGCATGGATATTTTGCGCTTACCCTTGAGGTTTCGGATACGGGAAGCAGTCACCATAACAACCTCCTCTTCCACCACAGTATACCACTGAAACAAAAATCTGTCAAGAAAGCTCCCGCCAAAAACCTACACCCCTCCTACCTTGACATTGGTGACAAGAAGATGTGGTCCCCCTGTGGATACAGGAAGCCCACTCTGCCCTCCTTTGCCACACCCACCAAGCCCTCCATGATGTTCCAGATCGTTGCCAACGGCCCGGATATTTTCAAGGGTGTGGAAGACATTACCCGTAAGAACCACATCCCGAAGAAGTTCAGCTATTCGGCCGTTTCGGATACGGTAGGCATGGGCCGCAGAGAAGGTAAACATCTCCAGGTTGGTCATCCCTCCTAAATAATCACAGGCATAGATGCCATCCTGAATACCCTCAATCATAGCCTCAAAAGGGGTGTCATGGGGTTCGATATAGGTATTGGTCATACGAACAATCGGCTGATAACGGGGAGAAATGGCACGGGCATTCCCTGTGGGGGCCTGTTTCATCTTCCAGGCTGTTTCACGAGAGTGAAGACGCCCGGTGAGAACACCTTGTTTGAGAAGGTAGGTTTTTTGCCCGGGTACTCCCTCATCATCATAGGGGGCATAACCAGCGAGTCCCGGGATACTGCCATCATCCACGATCGAAAGAATCTCAGGACCAAAACGTCTGCCCTCTCTCATTACTTCAAGCATATCGGGATTTTCTGCCAAGAAATCCGCCTCTGAGAGGTGACCAAAAGCCTCGTGGGCAAACACCCCCGCAAGCCTTGGATCAAGAACTACCGTATAGATCCCGGCCTCAACCGGTGGGGCTTTCAGAAGATCAAGAGCCCGTTTCTTGATGGTTTCTGCCTTTGTTTCAAGACCAAGAACCAGTTCCATACCCCCATACTGGCCCACGGATTCTGATGCCTTCTGCAAAAGGGTACCATCCCGTGCCGTCACCGACATAGAAAGGCCGGTAAAGGTCTTCTGTATCTGGATCCGACTCCCTTCGCTATTGAGAAACAGAGATTCGGTGGTGGTATCCCTGTAAGTCACAGCCTGCCTCGAGATAGAAGGGTGAGTGAGTATATCGTGGTAGCTTTGAACAAGCGCGATCTTTTGTTCAAGGGGATAGGCGTTTGGATCAACCTGTTTTTCCGTTACAAGAGCCTGAACCGTCGGGGGAAGAGAGACTATCTTGAAAGACTCCTTTTGAAACTGTGCGGCAAGCCTAGCACTTGCCAGAGCCTCTCTTGCATAACGGGGATAGTCGTCCCCATTGAAACTCACAAACCCCCACCCTCCTTTGTAAAGCACCCGGATATTTCCCGACTGAGTGGTGCTTCTCTGAAGGTGTTCGATAACCCCATTGGCGTAGAGAAGCGACGTGGTATGGTTTTTTTGCAGGTGCACCTCATAATAATCGGCACTTTCAAGCAGGGAAGAAAACGCACTTATCTCTCTCATGCTCCGTCCTCGATAAGAAATGAATTTTTATAAAAAAACAAAGGGACTACTCCTCAGAATAGTCCCCAACGTATCAGAGAAATCCTATTTCGTTTTGGTAATGAGGCTCTCCAGATGTTTCACCTCCTCTGTGAGAGCATTGATTTTGGATGAAACAATGTGAAAACCCTCGATGATCTCTTTACTCAGCTGACCCATGAAGGTTTCGATCTTTTCCATGTGCTCACGTGTGGTCACAACACGGCCTTCAACCTTGTCAAGTTCAGATTTGATAGCGTTGACCTTTTCCATGATTTCGGTCATGCTTTTGTCCATCGTTTTCCTCCTCTTTGATGATGTCATATCATACCGAAAAAACAGGAAAAAAGCAAGACTTTGAAAAAAATTTTTGCTTTTTTTTCCGTTTGTGGGTATGATATACGTATAAAAGAAAGAAGGAGGTGGGTATGAAAAGAAGTTTTCTTTTTAGCCTTCTGATGATCAGTGCCTTTCTTCTGAGTGGGTGTTTTCTCTTTGAAGAGGAAAAACAACCGGATGTAGCGGCTATTCGCACAAACACCTATACAATCCCTACGGGGCACTCTCTTTATTTCGTTGTGCATAACCTGACCACATCTACGAAAAATGTCGCCGTATGGGGGGATAACCTCTCCCTGCCCTCCACAACCACAAAGTCCCTCTTTGGAGAGATAGGTGCTCTTTCTCCCTCTGTCTATCCTATCATGGGGCTTCCTTCCTCTTTTCCGCAGGTGATACCAACAGGAAACTGGCGTACTCAGAGCCCCTCAACCACAAAGGGGATGTTCACAGGGGAAACTTCCACACCCATTGACTACGGTTATAATCCCTCCAACTGGGTCATCGGTACCACAAAACTGAGCTTCTGGGTAGTAAACATGGTGGCTAATAAGTATAGTAATATCACCGCGACCCTGCGGGCGATCGGTACCAACATGACCACGGGAGCCTCACCAACTTCTGTGGCAGGGGGTGTGGCGTACATCTTTGTAGACGACAACGATTGGGGGACAAGAGTCACTCCTGCGATGATCACCAACCTTGCCACCAATTTCAATGGAGCTGGCGGAATCTACGCAAAACTCACCAACGTCCTTGGGGGATATGAGGATGGGGGTGGCCCCGATGGAGACGGGGGAGTGGATAACAATCGCAATATCTACATCCTTCTCCACGATATCCAGGACGGCTTCAGTGGAAGTGGTGGTTTTGTAGGTGGGTATTACGCGCCAATCAACGACTTTCCTACCAATTATCAACCCCCTGATACTTATTATAGTTCTGCCAAGCAGATGTTTGTGATAGACGCCTACCCTACCCTCTCCTTGTATCCGGGTTTTGCGGTGAGCACCCTCATTCATGAGGCCCAGCATATGATCAATTTTGGGCAAAAGTATTTCGTTGGTGGGGTTCAGGAAGAAACCTGGCTCAATGAGGCCTGCTCCATGATCGTTGAGGATATTTTAGATGAGTTTGTTCCTGCAAGTGACAGAGTTTATATGAATGGGAGCCGACTATCTTTCTTTGTCAGTGAGCCTGAGAGGGGACTTTTCCGATGGAATGATGCCGATGTCCTCTATGACTACGGCAAGTCGTATGCGTATCTTGCCTTTTTAGCCCGAAATACAACCCCACGGATTGTGAAAGAAATCGTCTCCGGCGCAGGGAGAAACAAGGTGGGTGGAGCTGCTGTCGAGGCTGCCCTTTCAGCCGTCGGCGCAGGCAAAACCTTTGCAGAAAGTGTGAAACTCTGGCGAAAGGCAAGTATTTACAATACCACGGGTCTTTCCTCTTCATGGACAGGCTACCGAACCAATGCAACGGTCACAGGGTATGAACTTCGAGCCTTAGATCTCTCAACCTACAACAATGATCGATCATCAACAGGACCTGTGTTTTATTATTTCCGTTCGAGTTCAAAGACATTCACCTTCTATCCTTATTCTACGTTTATTTTCAAGGGAGTACCCACAAGTGGCAATACGGTCACGGTGTATATCTCTGACGACCCACAGATAGAGGTAGAGGTTATTATCACCAATTTGTAGTTTCTATTCCCGAAGTCCTGAACATCAGGACTTCGGGATATTTTTTTGACTTGGGTGGCTTTTCTCAATTCACAAAAACAAGACACGATGGTACGTGAGAAAAAACTTTCTCAGTAAGGAGGTTATCTATGAGGAAAGAATGGGGCTTTTGCAAGAAAGTGAGTATGGTGTATGCATTTTTTCTTGTACTCGGGGGATGCGCGGTGTCCAAGGGAACAACCGGGGGAACTTCTCCTTCTCCCACACCACCAACGCCTTTTGTATGGCAGGAGTGTGAAATAGAGGGTGAAGCCAGCGAAAATAGCTGGGTATCCATCGCTTCCTCAGCTGATGGAATGAAGCTGGTGGCCTGTATAGGAGAGGGGTCCAGAGGATACCTCTATACCTCTTCTGATGGCGGGGTAAACTGGCAGGAACGAAAACAGGGTGGTTTCAAAAGCTGGAAAAGGGTAGCCTCTTCTGCTGATGGGATGAAAGTAGTAGCCCTGAGTTATGAGGAGGGAGATTTTGGTGGTTATCTTTACACCTCAACCGACAGCGGAAGTACCTGGACAAAACAAACAGGAGCAGGTGAGAGGTGGTGGGAGGCAGTGGACATCTCCAGTGATGGCACAAAAATAGTAGCCTGTGTAGGTGATGCTCCAATGTATACCTCACTTGATGGGGGAGAAAGCTGGTATGACGGAAATGTTTCAGCCTCCTGGGATGATGTAGCCATGGCGGGTGATGGGAGTGTTATGGTGGGAGTGATCAGTGGGGATTATCTCTATCGCTCTATCAATGCTGGGACCAATTGGGTACCTCTTACCACGTTAGGGAAAAAGGACTGGACAGCCATCGATATTTCTGGTGATGGGAATAAAATCATAGCCAGTGTGTACAATGGCTCTGTGTGGATTTCTCTTGACAGGGGTGTAAGCTGGACAGAGTGTACCACCGCTGGAACAAGAGAGTGGCAGGACGTCTGTGTCTCTTCAGATGGAAGCACGTTTGTGGCCGTCGATAGAAGTAGTGTGTATGTATCCACAGATAACGGTGCCACCTGGGCAACCAAGACCGGAACAGGAAGCCTCACCTTCCCACAGGTAGCCCTCTCTTCAGATGGAATTCGCATAGCCCTGAGTTCAATGAATCGGTTCTTGCAGACATCTTCTGATCAGGGAAACACCTGGGTAGAAAGAAAAACAGCTGGTCCCCGCTGGTGGGGAGATGTCGCTCTTTCTTCTGGGGGGGAATATATTGTAGCCGTAGTGGATGACGGCTTTGTGTACACTTCTCCCAATAGAGGGACGGGATGGTTTGAGGGTGGACATAGAGAGACCTGGAAAGCGGTCGTCTCCTCAGATGATGGAACCCGAATGGTGGCCATCAATAGTACCGGCGTGCTTTTGTCTCTTGACAGAGGAACAAACTGGACTGTGATCAATAGTGGTGCTCTCGGAGGGTTTCCATTACTCTCTATGTCTATCGATGGAAAGTTTTTAGTAGCCGGGTTCTATGGTGCTCCCTTGTATCGCTCCATCGATGGAGGAACCAACTGGACACCCCTTTTAGATTTAGGAGCAGAGCCGTGGGAAGCGCTCGCCATCTCAGGAAATGGCACAAAAATCGTGGCCGCTGTCCAGAACCATTATCTGAGGATTTCCTCTGATGGGGGAATAACCTGGAAGACCAACACCTCCGCTGGGAGCCGACTGTGGACATCAGTAGCCTCCTCGGACAATGGCCAGAAACTCCTTGCCTCGGTAACCAACGGGTATCTCTATCTCTCTTCTGATGGAGGGGAGAACTGGACAGCCCTCTCCTCGATGGGGGTAAAAGGCTGGAGAAGCGTGAGTATCTCAGGAGATGGGCAGGTGATGGTAGCCGCTGTTTCCGGTGGCCCTCTCTATGTCTCCTTTGATGGGGGAAACACTTGGCAGGAACAGACATCGACAGGCAACCATGAGTGGAAAAGGGTAATTCTCTCCCGGGATGGAAAAACTGTCGTCGCCCTCATGGCCAATGAAAGAAACCTTTTTGTAGGGCGACGATGAAAGAAGTTGAAAAAAAGGTGGTAGAATGCTATACTTTATAGAGAATAGAGAGGGTCTTCTCAAAAAGGCTCTCAGCATAAGAGAGGAGTTTTTATGAAACGGTTGGTTATGATTGGATTAGGAGTCGTGATGGCGTTTGGTATAGGGTATAGTGATCTCTCCAAACGTCCTCAAACCAATATCACAGGGCTTCTCATTGCCGTGGGCAATGAACCTTTTGTCTCCTTTGCCATCAAGGTAAATGAAACCAATACCCTTCTCATTCATCCGGCCTTCCAGCAGAAGGTGAAGAAGCTTGCTCAGATCACCTATGAATGGAGAGGATATATCTACACGGGACAGGAGCTTTTAGACGCCTCTACGTCCGCTTCCATGAAAAAAGCCAATGCCCTTGTACTCTCTAACCAGGTATATTTTGTTCCCATGAAATGGAAAAAGGCCAAGAGCAGGTAGGATGAGATGAAAAAGTGGCTTGCCATCAGTGGGCTTCTTCTGGTTTTTGTGGGGTGTGGGCCATCACAGAAGCCGGAGGTTTCTTCTGGACAGAGATCAGGGGATGTGTACCGTTTCAGTGACCGTCCCTATGATACTGTCAAGGGAGTGGATAGAGAATTGTACAATTACCTTTTCAATATCATCCGTAACAAGCTTATCTACTATGTACTTGAAAGTTATCCACAGGCATCTGAGCCTTTTGGGGTAGTCCTTGAACTGGATATTTCAGGGAGTGGACGTGGTTTAGGGGAAAGAAGGCAGGCTCCTGCTATTCGCGGATGGTTTCTCTTTGAGAGGGATGCTGTCCCTGTCGAAGAGAGTTTTCTTATGGCTTACAGGGCCCAAAACCTTCCTGAAATGTACAGGGACTTAGCTAAAGCTACCTTTTGGGTGGAGAAACAGGATAGCGAGTCATACCGGGTGTTTGTGAGGTACTGGAACAAAACCGTTATCAGGGAGTTTCTTCATCTTGTGAAACGAAGTGGAGGAAGCTATACCGTTGTACACACAGAGGCTTTGTAAACCATGGGAACGAATACTCTCTGGCAGAGGAGAGGCATGAGCCTTCTCTCTTTTCTTGTGGTGGGTTTCATGTATGGTGGAACTCTCTATGAGGAGAGACAGGGAGGACAAAAAAGAATCTTTCGTCTTGAAGAAGAAAAAACTTCTCAAGGAATACGGGTAGTGGCAACGAGTACAGAGGAAACCCATGTCTTCTGGTTGGATGAACGCCACACGACCCAGAAATGGTTTTTTACCAACAAGAATACCCAGTTTGTCATTGAGCGAGAAAAAAATAGGCTGGTAAGAAAAGAGCGTGGTATGGTGGTGACAAACTACACGATTGATGATGCCCCCTGGTATCAGTTTGTTGAGGTGAGCTTTCGGCCATGGATTTTGTCAGGAGAAAAGAATACAGGCATCTTCTGGATTATCCAGCCAGGGGTGATGACCCTCCATCGAATGGTGGCAAAAAAAGAAGGAGAAGAAACTCTCGAGATAGGGGGACAAAGAATTCCTGCCGTGAAGGTACGTATGACACTTCCTGGCGCTGCCTCAGCGTTCTGGGGAGCATGGTACTGGTTTGATAAAAGTGGCGTCTTCCTTCGCTACGAAGGGATCCGTCTTGTTGGTCAACCAAAAACTTTTGTCGAGAGACTATCCCCCTGATCAAGCAGAAAAGACAATATCAATAGAAGGAAATCCTATCACAAAACCAGAAACCACTTCGTCTTCCTCCTGATAGGGAGTAAAGATTTCTCCTGCCGTGCCGTAAAGACTTCGATTGGATTCAATGATAAAGGCCGACTGAATATATCCCATCCCCGCGGAGTATTTTCCCTCTTCTATGTGGTACATTTGCTTCTGAACAATACGAAGCTGCCCATGAACCGTGGCATAATAAGGGAAAAACGAGGTGTGCGTTCCGGAGCCTATGAGAAGAAAATAGGGAGAGAGCATCCAGTACTCATCAAAATCCTCCTCAAAGGCAAGTGGCCAGAGTTTTTCTCTTTCTATGGGATCATATTCATAGGACAAGAAAGCAAGAATTTCATCTTTACAATCAGGATAGGTTTTCATCTCAAATTCCTGCCGTAAATCAAAGCGGGCAATACGCCGGCCAAGTTCTATTTTTTTTGCAATGATCTCCTGTTTTGATTTTTCCAGTACTCCCTTATTCTTGACATGAATATGAAGCTCATTATTCTCCGCGGTCATGGTAATCACCACCTGAAGATCTGGATCAATATAGAGAAGTGGACTCCCATCTGGGAGAACAGCCTTTTCCTGAAGAATTCGTCCCATAATATCCATGGAGAGCGGACTCTCACTATCAGGAATAAGCCCTACCTCAGCCGCAAGGTGCAGAACATTCTGTTTCTCAGCGTTTTTGATAAACTCCCGAAGAAGGGGATCTACCTTGATAGAGAGGTCAGGAATATAGGCATTGAGCATCTCGTGGAGCCTTTCAAAAACAAAAGCCTCCTGGGAAGAAAAGAATCGAAACTCACAGGAGAGCCTTTTTTTGCCTATCTCTGTGATGGTGGGAATCCAGTCCGAAGACGTGGGAGTCGCCGCAGAAAAATGGAATTCTCTCTCCTGAAACTTCACAACAAGAGGAAAGCTCTCCCACTTTCCGGATGGACGTTCCGAGAGGATGGTAACCTTGGTTTTCATACAAACTCTCCTTGTTTATGGGTAGAAAAATCGAATGCTTGTGATCGTTCCCACCACAGGGGTGGTAAAATGATACGGAAAATGAGGAAACTGGGCATGCCGCCACCGCAGTCTATCCCCCGTTCCCTTTTCCCAGCTATCATAAAACATGGTATAGCCCGTCCAGCGGGAATTGTCCATTTCAAGGACAATGGTCTTGAGCCAGGAAAGATCCCCATACCCCTGATTGGTACGATTGTCCCAG
The DNA here is from genome assembly GCA_013177995.1 of Brevinematales bacterium. Classification (GTDB taxonomy): domain Bacteria; phylum Spirochaetota; class Brevinematia; order Brevinematales; family Thermospiraceae; genus Thermospira. The sequence continues at coordinate 29,342 of JABLXN010000019.1, forward strand.
GTGAGGCATCGTATCTCATGAGGGATAAACTCATGCCAGGTATTGCTGATAGTGCTAATACGCCAGGAGAGAATATCAATCCTGGCAACATCATAGAGAGAAAAGATAAGTATCTGCAAAGAATTTTGCGAGGTATTGGTAAGCACTATCTTCGGAGAACCGGCAAGCTTCCAGAGTCCTTCGTACCTATTGGTCACCCCATAGAGAGAAACTTCCACCCTGAAAAGGTGCATCTCAGGGAAGGTGTTGGTCGGGATATCCCATCTTGTGAGTTCTTTCTCAGGCCATTTTACGTCGTTTATCTCAGGAGAAGGCACAACAGGTTCAACAGGCATCTTGGGCCCGGAAATTTCGGCAAGAAGAAAAAAGACCAACAGGATTTTCATCATGACTCCTTTCTTGTTTCATTGTAATGCCAGAAGAAAAAAAAATCAACTGATAAGATTTTTCTCAAAGAGAAAAAAATATGCCCCTTGTCGTTCCACATATGAAACTGAATACCTATTTCCACATTTCTTAATGAACAGGGAAATAACACGAGAAAGCTCTGTTCTTTCACTCCTTTTTTTTCTGTACCCCACTTCGACTTCGCTCAGTATCCACCGGGCCGCTTTTGCGGTCGTGTGTCTTTTGCCGCAAGGGGAAAGTCCTTCCGAAGTGAGGGTGCGTATCAGTTGAAAGTTGAAAGTTTGTAAAGTTTATAAAGTTAGTCGCAGGACTCAGGAGGACGAGTTGTGGTTGCCGAAGTCCCGAGGACGAGGCAATGTCGCCCACGGAGGAAGGACTTTCCCGGAAAGAGAAGATGTCTTTCTGTTTGCCCGCAAAAGCGGCCCATTGTCCGTCCGAGGCGCATGCGTAGCATGCGACGAGGACAACGCCCCTTTTGCCCGTACGGGAGTGCTTTGTGAAAGAAGAAAAATGGATAACAAAAATAGCCCAAAACGAGACCCTTGCATGGGTGTTTTCTTCCCCTGTTTGGGTCAGGGGCTACGCCCCTCTCCCCCGATTTTTCTGTTCACAAGGGCTGGTTTGTCTTTTTTATTCAAAAAAATCGGTTTATTTATTACGGCAAGGAACATTTTGATACTAATTTTTGTTTCTTTATTACTTTTTTGAGACCTTTGCACATTCGTGCAAAGGTCTCAAAACTAAAAAAGAAAAGATGGTCGAACAACTATTCAGTTTTTGTGTGAAGATAACCATTCTGTATGAATGTGGAACGACAAAGAAAAAGAATATACCCTCCCCTGTTTTTTGCTATCAAGAAAACTTTATGCTATAATAACAGCGAAGGAGTGGTACATGTCAGAGCCAGCCATCATTGTTGAGGGTGTGAGCAAGTCTTATGGGGGTTTTCAAGCCCTGAAACAGGTCTCTTTTACAGTGGAAAAGGGGGAGTGCTACGCTTTTCTTGGCCCCAACGGAGCAGGGAAAACAACCATGATGAAAATCCTCTACGGAAGGGTCTCTCACCATCCCTCAGAAGGGACCATCAAGGTTTTCGGGCTGGATCCTCATCGCAACTCCCTTGCTATCAGGTCTATCACCGGTATCGTTCCTCAGGATGATAACCTTGACTATGAATTGACCGTCGAAGAAAACCTTTTGATTTACAGTCGCTATTATGGCCTTGAGAAACACCTTGCCAGATCGAGAATAGACGATCTTTTGGATTTTATGGAGATTGCCGACAAGCGAAAGGCCAATATCCGGGAACTCTCAGGAGGTATGAGACGACGATTGATTATTGCCCGGGCTCTTCTTCATTCGCCCCAGCTACTTATTTTAGACGAACCTACCACAGGACTTGACCCCCAGGTGAGACACCATATCTGGGACAAACTTCGTGTTCTGCTTAGAGAAGGGGTAACCATCCTTCTCACCACTCACTATATGGATGAGGCGTTTCAGATAGCGGATAGGCTCCTCATTCTCCATGAGGGCCAGAAAATCACCGAAGGAAAACCTTCTGAACTCATCAAGGCCCACATTGAACCTTATGTGTATGAACTCCCCAATGAAAAGGCTACTCTCTGTACCCCAAAGGGGTATGTGAGAATAGAAAAATCAGGAGAGATGATCCGTTACTATGCCCATGATATCAGTGTTCTTCAACACCTTGCTGAATGTTTTCCGCCAGGGACTGGTTTCATCCGTCAGGCAAACTTAGAAGATGTTTTTTTGAAACTCACAGGGAGAGAACTCCATGAATAAGACGCACCATCCCTTTCAACGCATCCTCAGTGTATGGTATCGACATTTCCGTGTTTACACCAGCCATCTCCTCAGCAATGGTTTTCCCCCATTTTTTGAACCTTTGATCTTCTTGGCGGGGATTGGGCTTGGCCTTGGTCAGGTTATCCGGGAGATGGACGGCATCCCCTATTTGGATTTTTTGGCCAGCGGGCTATGTATCTCCACAGCGATGATGACAGCGGCTTATGAATGTACCTTTGGCAGTTTCATCAGGTTAGAGTACGAAAAGATCTACGATGGCATCCTTGCCGCTCCCATTGCCCTTGCTGAGATGGTAATCGGGGAGATCCTCTGGGCTGGAAGCAAGGGGTTTTTCTTTTCCTTTGCCGTGGTAAGCGTGGTTTCTCTTTTTGGACTTCTCCGAACCCCATGGGTAGTGGCTATTCCTTTTGTAGGTTTTCTCACAGGAGTTTTCTTTGCTTCGCTTAGCCTTTTTATCACCTCATTTGTCAAAAACATTGACCATTTCAGTTTCTATATGACAGGATTTCTCTCGCCCATGTTCTTTTTTTCAGGTATTGTTTTTCCAACCTCTTCACTTCCAGGGTGGCTCATACCGATGACTGAAGTACTTCCCCTCACTCACGCGGTGAGACTTGCCAGGGGTATCCTCTTCCAGAGGCCTCAACTGCTCGTGTGGGATAGTCTTTTTCTGGTTGGAGGGATTCTTCTTTTCACCATGCTGAGTATTCGGGGAATAGAAAAACGAATGATTCAATAACAAGGAGAATATATGAAATGGGTATGGTATTTTGTTTTGCTGTTTCTTGCTATCGAAAATCTCTTTGGTATCACCATTGGACGCATTTTTATCCGCGGGAATAGTGAAACCGACCCACAAACGATCCTTTTCTTTTTCCAAGAATATAAAGAGGGCAAAGAGTTTACCAAAAATGAACTTGACACAGTTCTCAGTAACTGGGTACGCCGTTTGGAGAGAACCGGATGGTTTCGCAATATCCGGGCGACGACAGAAGAAACAAACGAAAATCAAGTGGACGTCTCACTGGAACTCACCGAACGATTTTTCTATACGGCTCAACTCTTCGACCATGCCATCGGGTTTGGAAAGCAAAACCTCTGGGGAAAAGGAAAAGAAATCTTCTTTGAGGTCGGTCCTCTTCAAAAAAAGATCACCCTCACCGATCATATGTATCACTTCTGGCCTCTTTTCTATCAGGTGTCCATAGGAACTACCGAAGAATCTCTTGTAGAATATAGCGAGGATTTCTACAGGACCATCCCGACCCTGCGACAAAAGGGAGAGGCCATTATAGGCTGGTACCTCCGTCCTGATCATACCCTCAAGGGGGGCTTTTCTGGTCAGATTATCATGCAAACAAACCAGATGCCTTTAGAAACCGTCTCTTCTCTCTCCCTCGGATACCTCATCGATACCCGGCGTGGCTATCCGGCTTTCTCCTCAGGATGGCACTGGGAGAATACCATCCGTCTCTTTGTCCCCATGTATGCCATTTCGTGGGAAAGCACCGCTTCCACCCATACCCCCATAGGAAAAACCTGGCAGATAGGGGCAAAATGGCATCACGGTCTTAGCTACGGCTCTCTTCCAGCCTCGGGAAAATATCTTCTTCGCACGATCAACGGTCTCCATACCCTTTCGCAGGAAAGAGGACTTTTAGGAGACAACTGCTGGGATGCTCACGGAGAGATCCGGTGGAAGTTCTGGGATGTTATCCCCTTTCTCATCTTTGATATCCAGCTTGAGGCAGTGGGTTTTCTTGAGGCAGGAGAAGCCTGGACGATGTGGGAAGAATTCGGCAAACACATCTTTGTCGTGTATGGGGCCGGACTCCGCATCTACGTTGATCGTTTTGCCATCAGAACAGAGGCCGGTATTGACCAGAGAGGAGAAACTTCTGTTTTGAGTTCATTTGAACTTCCTTTTTAGCGAGGTGAAAACGTAATACTATAATAAAGGGAACTCCAAAAAAAGGGGGCTCTATGGAACCAGTCCACTCTGAAATCTCTGCCCTATTTCTTTTCCAGGCCCTGTTTCATCCTCTTCCTTTAGGCATTCTTGTGGTGAACAAAGAGAGTGAGGTTTCCTATGCCAATCCTTTTGTTTATACCATCCTCGGACTGGAAAACGAGGCCCCTCTTCCTCCGCTTTCGAGTATGATTCCCTCCTTAGATCAGTCGAATCCCATTTCTTCAGCCACTCCTTCGTTCTCACGAGTGGATCTCATCACCCCCATCAAGAGCCGAATCCCCATCACCCTCATCACCTATCCTCTCACTCTCCCTTATTTGGAGTTTGAAGGGTATGTTATTGCCTTTTTAGATCAGATGAGCACCTTTCAGATACAAACCCTTTTTGAAGAAGTCAATGCCCTCACCTCCACTCTCAACGAAGAGAGACACACCTTTGAACACCTCTTGAGTCGCCTTCAGAGTGGTATCATCTGGGGAAATACAGCCCACATCTGGTATGCCAACTCTCGAGCCAAAGGCCTGCTTGGACCACTTCTCTCTCCCCTGGCAGGAATTACAGACCTCTTTGCCGATAGCCAGAAACTCCTTCACTACTTAGAACGCAAGGTCTCCCTCTCCAACCTCGAAATGGAACTTGCCCTTCCAAGTCGAACCCTCCCATGCCTTGTCAATATCTCCTACCTCCCTACCAAAGAAGAACCTGGCTGGCTGATTGAGATCCTGGATATCGAAGAAAAGAAAAAGATCGAAAACTCCATCATGGATATGGCCCAGCTTTTCATCAGGGAAAGAAATGAGCTTCGAGAAAACCAGCGAATGATTTCACGAGAGCTTCATCTCGCCCGTGAAATCCAGTTTTCTCTTTTGCCCCACAAGGAATTCCCCTCTATCGCCTACCTCTATCAGCCCATGGAGGAAATCGGAGGGGATTTTCTGGATCTTTTCGAGCTGGATAACCATCATACAGGGATATTTATCAGTGATGTTTGCGGTCATGGGATTGCGGCTTCCCTTCTCACGGTGATGCTCAAACAAAAATTAGGGGAACTCCGGGCCTTTGCCTTTCATCCTGATCATTTTCTAACCGCACTAAACAAAGCCCTTTTTCATCAACTTCGAGGGTATTTTCTGACGGCCATCTATGCTGTCTATGACCATCAGTCTCACCTCCTCTCCATCGCCAACGCAGGTCACCCCCATCCCTTTCTCTACACCAGACGACACTTTGCCACCATAGCTACCACTCGCTCCCAGCCCATTGGAGCCTTTCTCTCCACTGCCTATGAGGTCTCCTCCCTCACCGTCCGTCCTGGGGATAGAATCCTCTTCTATACCGATGGTCTTTTGGAAACCGAGAACCCCAACGGAGAAAGTTTTGAAGAACGAAGGCTTGTGGACTACTTAGAACACAATGCCTCAAAACCAGCCTATGACTTTTTGCAGGGTATTCTTGATGAACTGCGAGATTTCCACGGGGAGAGAAATCTTGAAGATGATATTGCCCTCATTTGTTTAGATATTCCCTAGAGACCCACCAACGGCTATCACCCTGTTTCAGCAAAAGCCCATCTTTGCTGAAACATCGCCATAGCAAACATTCCCCTTTCTCCCAACCCCCTCTCCAATCCCCCTTAGACCACAATATCTACCAGAAGCCCCTTTCCCTCCTCCATCTGAGCCTGAGAAACCTGCTGAAGGCTTGAGGATATCTCATGACGCGTCTGCATGATCTCATAAAGCATGGTATCAAGCCGCCCCATAACCGAAAGAGCCTGCATCCGTTCTATCATCTTTTTCCCCTCTGTTTCCGATAGAATTTTTATCGGAACAAAAGAAAAAAAATAAAGAGCCGATTCTCAGATGATCCCTTTTTTCCCTTCTAAAAACCGAGACCTTTGCACGAATGTACAAAGGTCTCAAGAAAGTAATAAAAAAACAAAAAGTAGTATAAAAATGTTCCTTTCCATAATAAACAAGCCCATTTTTTTGGATAAAAAAGACAAATAAGCCCTTGT
>JABLXN010000002.1 GCA_013177995.1 Brevinematales bacterium
ATCTCTTTACCTTCGATTTAACCATATACTTCTTCCTCCTCTTCATAGTTCCTCCTTATTATCCCTTCGTTGCCCCTTCTTTGTCAAATGTGAAAATAGGTATTCAGTTTCATATGTGGAACGACAGATGGTTTTGATAAGGCTAAAAATTGACTTTTTTTCTCTATCTCGTTACTATAAATAGAAAATCGTTCTAAGGAAATACGAATGCACGGGCTTGATTTTTCTCATAAAAATCTTATCATCTATCTCACGGCAGGCATACCTTCGATGACTTTTCTTCAGGAGGCTATTCTTCAGCTTCAATCCTATGTAGATGCCATTGAGATTGGAGTGCCTTATAGTGATCCGGTGGCCGATGGGCCTGTGATTGCCCATGCCTCTCAGTTGGCTTTAGAGAAAGGGGTGAACCTGGATGGGATTTTGGGGGCGGTGAAAGAGATATCCTCACAGGTCACTATTCCTCTGTATCTGATGAGTTATTATGCCCCTCTGTATGCCTATGGAGCTGAAAAGTTTCTCTCAGCTTGTCGGGAAGCGGGAGTTCGTGGGGTGATTGTCCCTGATCTCAATGTGGATGAAGGGGAAACTTTTTATCGTCTTCTTTCGAGTGAGGGACTTGATCCTGTGCTTCTCGTTTTTCCCAATACGAAGGCAGACAGGGTAAAGCGAATTGCCTCAGTATCCGGTGATTTTCTCTACTATGTCAATTTCTTTGGGACAACAGGGGAACGCAGGGATAATCTCTCGTTTTCCCTTGATCATCTGAGAGATGTCAAACGCTGGGCAGGGAAGCCGGTATGCGCAGGTTTTGGTGTGGCGGACAAAGAGGGTTATGAAAAGCTTTCGGCTGTAGCCGATGGGGTGATCATTGGATCGGCAGTGATGCGGCGGGTTCTGGATGCCATGAATGAAAAAGATGCCCTTGAGCACGTGATCAGTTTCGTAAAGGGGATTCGCTCGTAACTATGGAAATTGGTTCTTTTGGGAGCGGCAGTAAGCAGAACTGTTTTTATCTTCTCCATGAAGATGAGTTGTGGGTCATAGATTTAGGGATTTCTTACACCAAACTTCGTTCTCGTCTTGGTCTTCTCAAAAGAGAGATACAGACGGTGAGCGGCCTCTGGATTACCCATGATCATGATGATCATGTGCGGGGAGTTTCCCAGTTTGCCAAGCATACCCATGTGCCTATTTATGTTCATCCTGATACGGCACGGGCTATTCACGTCTCCTATCGTATGACGCCGATTGAACCCTACAAAACCTATCATTTCAGACATTTTTCTTTTTTTCCTTTTCCTGTGCAGCATGATGCTGTTTTTCATATGGGGTATCTGATCAAGACTCCCGGTGGAGTGCTTTTGTATGCGAGTGATGTTGGCAGGATTGATAATCATCTTCTGTACTATGCAAAAAAGGCTCATATCATCGCTATTGAAGCCAATTATGATGAAGAGATGCTGAAGAATTCCTGGTATCCCCAGCCCCTGAAGGATCGCATTCGTGGGGGGAGAGGTCATCTCTCCAACCTTCAGACGCGGCATTTTCTTTCTCAGGTTATCTCTTCTCATACGAGGCAGGTGATTCTTTTGCACCTCAGTGAGAACAACAATACCAAGGAACGGGTGAGGGAAACGGTGATAGAGCCTCTTTCTCAGCGTTTTCCTCATGTGGCTTTTTTCATCTCTGATAGGGAAGAGTGGGTGGTGTATGAATAAAAAAGGCTGTCCCAAAGGACAGCCTTTTTTGTTAGTTTCTTTACTTTCCCAAAGCCTTCATGATCAGCGGGGCTTTGCCTGCTGAACCAAGAACCTTTTCGTTCTTTTCCATGTACATCTTCTTGAGGGCCTCACGAGCAGGGCCAAGGTATTTACGAGGATCAAACTCAGCAGGTTTTGTAGCAAAGATCTCGCGGATCTTGGCCGTCATGACAAGACGTCCATCGGAGTCGATATTGATCTTACATACGGCTGAGCGAGCCGCCTCACGGAGCTGCTCTTCAGGAATACCGATGGAATCCTTCAGTTGACCACCATACTTGTTGATGGTTTCCACAGCATCCCTTGGTACAGAAGAAGAACCATGGAGAACAATGGGAAAACCGGGGATTCTTTTCTCAATTTCTCTCAAAATGTCGAGACGGATCTCAGGTTTTTGTCCGGGTTTGAACTTGTAGGCTCCATGAGAGGTACCAATAGCGATAGCGAGTGAATCTACACCGGTCTTTTTCACAAAGTCTTCCACCTGATCTGGGTCGGTGTACACATGGTGTTCAGCTGAGACCTCATCTTCCACACCAGCGAGCACACCAAGTTCACCCTCTACGGTGACATCATACTTGTGAGCGTATTCGACAACCTTTCGAGTAAGCTCCACATTTTCCTCGTAGGAGAGATGGGAGCCATCAATCATCACCGAGGAGAATCCACTTTCAATACAGGAAACACAGAGCTCATAGCTGTCACCATGGTCAAGATGAAGGGCAATAGGAATTTCTCCAAGCCCCTTTTCCTTGGCCATACGGCGCATCATTTCTACAGCCCCTTTGCCCATATACTGCAGAAGTGTCTGGTCAGCATATTCACGGGCACCCTTGGAAACCTGAAGGATCACAGGGGACTGGCTCTCAAGACAGGCAGAAACAATGGCCTGAAGTTGTTCCATGTTGTTGAAGTTATAGGCAGGTACAGCGAAACCCTCTTTGATAGCCACTTCAAACATCTTCCGTGTGTTCACAAAACCAAGGTCTTTGTAACTTACCATATATCCACTCCTTCTATGTAATTTCTCTAAAATCGCCAGCGGATACCAAGTCCGCCGTTGAGAAAGGGATCTGTGGCAGGAATAAGCCTCATCCCTGGTCCCAATTCAAAGAAGATCTCTAAAGGAATCTGTGGAGTAAAATAGGAAACTCCAAGGGGAATTCGTAGGCCAATATCGACGTGATCAGAGATATTCACAAGACCCCCAATTCCTGCATAGAGAAAGAGAGCCCCACTGGATATACTCACATCCCATCGATAGGTGTAATCAGCTGTGAGAAGAAGAGAGGGGTTTTTTCCGAAATTCCAGCCAATGACTCCGTTGATGACATGGGTATTATTGGCAAAATAGCCAATGCTGATACCTGTTGGAGAACCAAGAAAAACCCCTAAGGCCAGATGCTTAAGGCTCACATTGGCCCCGTAGAAAGAACTTCCTAAAAGGAAAAGGAGAAGGAGATATTTTTGTTTCATGTACCCTCCTTATCAGGAAAAGGATAAGATATTATATCGAGAGAGGATTTTTTTTTCAACAAAGAGGCAAAAAGAGAACATGGCTGAAATAAAAATCTTAGGGGATGAAAGATTCATCCCCTAAGGAAGTGTACTTAGTGGTCTCGCAAATAGCTATACAGATGAGCCATGTCGGAATCCTGACGGAGCATCATCATGACGTTCTTTTCAATCTGACGGATCCGCTCTTTGGTGAGGTTGAGCTTTTCTCCTACCTCAGAGAGAGAGTGGGGCTCTTCTCCGTTGAGACCAAAACGATACTCAATAACCTTTCTCTCGCGCTCCGGAAACTTGCTGAGAATACGATTGATGTTTTCGCGAAGTGAATCCTGGATCACCATATCTTCAGGCACTGAGGTACTTGCGTCAAAGTAAGATTTTTCTACAATTTCGTCTAAACTCATATCAGAGTCTTCAGGAAGCATCTGGTCAAGCCCTGTGCCACTTTGAGACATATCAAGCAGTTTGAGAATTTCATTTTTCTCTATCTGCATGGCCTCTGAGATGGTATCAATGGAAGGCTCTTTGCCGTTTTTCTGGGTGTAATCGTTGATGTATTTCCATACCTGCATGAGCTGGTTATTGCGGTTCATCGGGAGACGAACCATTCTCCCCTTTTCGGAGATAGCCTTCAGAATAGACTGACGAATCCACCATACTGCATACGAGATAAAATGAAAACCACGTCTATAGTCAAATCGATTGGCAGCTTCAATGAGACCCAGATTTCCCTCACTGATGAGATCAGTCATGGAAAGCCCTAAGCCCTGATACTTTTTGGCTACTGAAACCACAAATCGAAGATTGGCCAACACAAGCCGGTCTCTGGCTTCTTTGTCGCCTTTTAAGATACGTTCTCCTAATTCTTTTTCTTCCTCTCTGGAGAGAAGCGGGATTTTCTCTATTTCCTTGAGATAGAGAGAAAGTGTATCAGAATGGGAAACCAACTCAGAAAGCGTCTTGAGAGAAGGAAGAGATTTTTGTTCCCTCTTTGAGGTAGCGTTTTCTCCCTCGTATTTCTCGGCTTTGAGAATAGTCATATTCCTTGCCATAGGCGTCCTCCCTGTAATTTTTATTTGCAAAAAGTGTGCCAAAACAGAATTTATTTTTTATCTCTTTTTATTGTAAGGAGATAAAAATAATATGAAACGAGAAATGTTTTGTTTTTCTGAGAAAAGAAAAGGTTTTTCTCTGGAAAAAGAAAAAACGTATCAAAATGACACAGAGAGTATTGTAAGAGGGAAAAAAGTGAGGCTTTTTGGATGAAGGAATTTTTCTTTGCGAGTTTTTGGCTTAAAATACCAACGGGCGGCCCTGTGAAGGTGCCGCCCGTTAGCGGAGGTGCGATATATCTTTTCTTATTGACGATTGGTGCATAAATATATTACGCAATTTTTCCAAAAAAGTCAAGTGATTTTGGGGGTTTTGCATAAAAAATTTTTTTCGGATTGGCGTCGTTCCACATATGAAACATATGAAACTGAATACCTATTTCGAGACCTTTGCACGAATGTGCGAAGGTCTCGAAAAAGTAGTAAAAAACAAAAAAATAGTATAAAAATGTTCCTTAACGTAATAAATAAAACTATTCCTTTGAACAAAAAAAGACAAATAAGCCCTTGTAAACAGAAAAAGCGGGGTTTCAGGGGCGTAGCCCTTGACCCAGACATGGGAGGAAAACACCCGTGCAAGGGTCTCATTTCCACATTTCTTATGAACAGGGAAACAACACAAAAGCTTTCTATTCTGATGCCTATTGAAAAAAGTTGCGCTTGAAAACCTTACGGCAAGAGAGGGCTATTACCCTGTTTCAGCTAAACCCTTGTTCTTTGCTGAAACAAAGTCATAGCCATCGCCCCTGCTGCGGTGCCATATCCAAAAAGCCTCTTCTGAAAAAGAAACCCTGCGGGCTGGTGAGAGAAGGCCCTGTTCTCCCTTTCTTTCTGGACCCCACAGGGCCGCTTTTGCGGTCGTTTGTCTTTTGCCGCAAGAGGGAAGTTCTCCCGGAGTGAGGGTGCGTATCAGTTGAAGGTTGAAAGTTTGTAAAGTTTATAAAGTTGGGGGCAAGGTTCAGGAGGACGAGTTGTGGTTGCCGAAGTTCCGAGGACGAGTTGAGGTCGCCCACGGAGGAAGGACTTCCCCGGAAAGAGATGAGGTCTTTCTCCTTGCCCGCAAAAGCGGCGCACTATCCGTCCGAGGCGCATGCGTAGCAGGCGACGAGGACAATAGTCCCCTTTTGCCCTGCGCGGGAGCGCTTTGTGAAAGAAGGGAGAAGGGTAACAAAAAGAACCAAGAATTGGAACAGAAAAGATGGTTGAACAAGTATTCAGTTTTTGTGTGAAGATAACCATTCTGTAGAAATGTGGAACGACAATAATATCAAAACTTCTTTCTGAAACTTTTTTCAAAAACTTGTGTTTTTTTTCGATTGGTCTTACAATAACATCTGAAATTTTTATTCGGAGGTATCCCATGGGAAAGAAAATGGTAACCATGGATGGGAATAACGCAGCAGCGTATGTAGCCTATGCTTTTACCGAAGTAGCGGCTATTTATCCCATCACTCCGTCATCGAACATGGCGGAGCACTGCGATGAATGGGCTGCCCAGGGCAAGAAGAATATCTTCGGCCAGGTAGTCAGGGTGGTGGAAATGCAGTCTGAGGCAGGGGCTGCTGGTGCTGTTCATGGCTCACTCCAGGCAGGAGCCCTGACAACCACCTTTACGGCCTCACAGGGTCTTCTTCTCATGATTCCCAATATGTACAAGATTGCCGGTGAACTTTTGCCGGGTGTGTTTCATGTGAGTGCTCGTACCGTCGCAAGTCATGCTCTTTCTATCTTTGGTGATCATTCGGATGTGATGGCAACCAGGCAAACGGGTTTTGCTATGTTAGCCACTTCTTCTGTGCAGGAGATTCTGGACCTGGCTCCGGTAGCGCATCTTGCCGCCATCAAGAGTCGCGTTCCTTTCCTGCACTTCTTTGATGGTTTCCGTACTTCTCATGAGATTCAGAAGGTAGAGGCCTTGGATTATGAGGATTATGCTTCTCTGATTGATCGCGAGGCTCTTGATGCCTTCCGTAAAAATGCCTTGAATCCTGATAATCCTGTGACTCGTGGTACGGCTCAGAACCCTGATGTCTTTTTCCAGGCTCGTGAGGCGTGCAATCGTTTTTATGATGCGGTTCCTGATATTGTGAATGACTACATGCAAAAGATGAGTAAACTCACCGGAAGAACCTACAAGCCGTTTACCTATTATGGAGATCCAAATGCTGAGAATATTATTGTGGCTATGGGTTCTGTCTGTGATCTCATTGAAAGTACGATTGACTATCTTGCAAAGAAGGGTGAGAAGGTGGGTCTTGTCAAGGTTCATCTTTATCGTCCCTTCTCGGCAAAATACTTCTTCGATGTTCTTCCCAAGAGTGTGAAGCGGATTGCTGTGCTTGATCGTACGAAAGAACCCGGGGCTGCTGGAGAGCCATTGTATCTTGATGTGAAGAATCTCTTCTACAACAAGCCGGGAGCTCCACTGATTGTGGGTGGTCGATATGGACTCAGTTCCAAGGATACAACGCCCGAACACATCATTGCTGTGTACAAGAATCTCAAACTCCCTGAACCCAAGGATCGTTTCACCGTGGGTATCGTGGATGATGTGACTTTCCTTTCTCTCCCTGTTGAAAATGAGGTCGTAAATGTGACACCTGAGGGTACTTTTGAGGCAAAATTCTTTGGGCTTGGATCCGATGGTACGGTGGGAGCAAACAAGAACTCGATTAAGATTATTGGTGATAATACAGACTACTATGCTCAGGCTTATTTTGCCTATGACTCCAAAAAGTCGGGTGGTATCACGGTTTCTCACCTTCGTTTTGGAAAGAAACCTCTCAAGCTGCCTTTCCTTGTGAATAATCCTGACTTTGTAGCCTGCCATGTGCCTTCCTATCTCGATAAGTATGATGTGCTCAAGGGACTCAAGAAGGGAGGAACCTTCCTGCTCAATAGTATCTGGGATGAGAAGGAAGTGGTCAATCACCTGCCTGATCATATGAAGAAATACATGGCTGAAAACGACATCAAGTTCTATATCATCAATGCAACCAAGATTGCTGAAGAGATTGGGCTTGGTGGGCGTATCAACACCATCATGCAGTCGGCATTCTTCAAACTCATGCCCGTTATTCCTTATGAGGAAGCTGTAAAGCACATGAAGGATGCCATCAAGAAGACTTATGGCAAGAAGGGTGACAAGATTGTGAACATGAACTATGCGGCTGTGGATAGAGGAGGAGAGGTGATTCAGGTGCCTGTGCCTGCCGAATGGAAGAATCTCACTCCAAAACCAGCGCCCAAGAAGGATGTTCCTGAGATCATTGAGAAGATTGTGATTCCAGTCAATAGCCTGAAGGGTGATGATCTTCCTGTTTCTGCCTTTGTTGGTCGTGAGGATGGAACACTTCCTCCTGGAACAAGCCAGTACGAGAAGCGAGGGATTGCTATCAATGTACCTGAGTGGCAACCCGATAATTGTATCCAGTGTAACCAGTGTGCTTTTGTGTGTCCTCATGCGGTGATTCGGCCATTCCTGTTGGATGACAAGGAAATGAAGGGGCTTCCTGCCGGTACCACGACGCTCAAGGCTATTGGCAAGGGGCTTGAGAATTTCCAGTATCGTATCCAGGTGTCTGTGCTTGATTGTACCGGATGTGGCAACTGTGCTGATGTATGTCCCGGCAAGCAGGGTAATAAGGCTCTTGTGATGAAGCCGCTTGAAACCCAGAAGGCAGAGATTGAACGCTGGGATTATTTTGCAAAGAATGTGACCTACAAGACAGAGGCTATTACCAACAAGTATACCGTGAAAGAGAGTCAGTTCTTGAGACCTCTCTTTGAGTTCAGTGGGGCTTGTGCTGGATGTGGAGAAACGCCTTATATCAAGGTGATTACTCAACTGTATGGGGATCGCATGATGATTGCCAATGCGACAGGGTGTTCTTCTATTTATGGAGGAAGTTTCCCTGCGACCCCGTATTGTACCAATGCAGAAGGCAAGGGACCAACCTGGGCAAACTCTCTCTTTGAGGACAATGCTGAGTATGGCTATGGTATGGCACTTGCGGATATGCAGATGAAACAGTACCTTGAGCAGCTGATTGATCAGGCTGTGGCTGAGGGTGTTTCTGGAGAACTCAAGGAAGCCCTTCTCGAATGGAAGGCAAATCGCACCAATGCAGACAAAGCCAATCCTCTTGCAGAGAAGATCAAGCGCCTGCTGGCCGGTCCTCAGAAAGGAGCCCTTGCCGAGATTCAGAAGCTCTCTTCCTACTTAGTGAAGAGGTCTTTCTGGGTGATTGGTGGAGATGGCTGGGCGTATGATATTGGTTTTGGTGGGCTTGATCATGTGCTTGCTTCCGGTGTGGATATCAATATCCTTGTGCTTGATACAGAGGTCTATTCGAATACCGGTGGTCAGTCCTCGAAGGCTACACCTACCGCGGCTATTGCCAAGTTTGCCGCCAGTGGAAAGCGTATTCGCAAGAAAGACCTTGGGCTCATGATGATGAGCTACGGGTATATCTATGTGGCTCAGGTGGCTATGGGGGCGAACAAGGCTCAATTCATGAAGGCTCTCACTGAAGCAGAGGCATATCCCGGTCCATCAATCATTATTGCTTACTCGCCCTGTATCAACCATGGTCTCTATGCTGGTATGGGCAAGTCCCAGGAAGAGGAAAAGAAGGCTGTGGAGGCTGGTTACTGGCATCTCTATCGCTACAATCCGCTTCTTGAGGCTCAGGGTCAGAATCCCTTCCAGCTTGACTCCAAGGAGCCTACCGGCAACTTCCGTGAATTCCTGCTTGGAGAGGTTCGCTTTGCTTCACTCCTCAAGACCTTCCCTGACCAGGCTGAAGAACTTTTCAAGGCAGCGGAAGAGAATGCCAAATGGCGATATCAGATGTACAAGCGGCTCGCTTCGATGGATTATTCGCAGAAGTAAGGATGAAAAAACAAAAACTCCCCACCGTCCGGTGGGGAGTTTTTTTATTTTCCCTGTGCAAAGCGCATTAGTAGAAAAATTTTTACTACTAAAATGCGAAAAACTATTGACAAAAAAGAAAAATCATATAATAATATATGCGTGAAAAAAATGAGGTGAAGCATGGAAGCGAGAGTGAAGCAGTTTCATGGCAAGCGTATAGGTGTGCTTATGGGAGGGGATTCTTCTGAGAGGGAGATTTCCCTCAGGTCAGGGGAAAACGTATATCGGGCTCTGTGTTCTCTTGGTCTGGAGGCTATCAAAGTGGATATTGGGAGTGATCCAATCGCTGTATTGCAGAAGACGTCGTTTGATATTGCCTATATTGCTCTCCATGGTTCTGTGGGAGAAAACGGGGTGATTCAGGCTCTTCTTGAACTCATGCATATCCCCTATACAGGGAGCCGTGTTTTGGGCAGTGCTCTTGGCATGGACAAGAACGCTACCAAACGGATACTGCGCGGGTGTGGTATAGATGTACCATTGTCGCTTGATGGTGAGGTCAACATTGAGAGAATGGTGGAGAGGGTGAATCATGCTCTTTCCTATCCGGTCGTGTTCAAGGCAAATTGTGAGGGCTCAAGCGTGGGAGTTGAGGTCTGCGAGGATGAGGCTAAACTTCGAGAGGTGCTTGAAAAAAATATTGAAAAATATCCTGATTATTTTATTGAACAGTATATCCGGGGGCGGGAGATGACGATAGGGGTATTGGGAAAGTATCCTGATTTTCTCTTTTTGCCAATTCTTGAACTCAGGCCCAAGAATACCTTTTATGATTTTGAGGCGAAATATACCAAGGGAATGACAGAGTTTATTCTTCCCGCGCCGATGGATGAAAAGGTGAGGCTTCATATTCAGTCTCAGCTCACGCAGGCCATGAGAGTGATGAAGCTCAAAGGACCCCTTCGTTTTGATTTTATGTTTACGACGGATAATAGGGCGTTTTTTCTTGAGGTGAATACAAGCCCGGGAATGACAGAAACAAGCGATATTCCAGCGATGGCACAGGCGGCGGGTATGTCTCAGGAGGAACTGGTTCTTCGTATTTTAGAAAGTGCGGAGTAACTATGGGCCGCCGGTTAGGGTCGCTGGTGGTGAGTGTGTTTTTTGTGGCCGTGATTGTGGCGTTACACGGGGTGGTGTATCGGCTTTTGGTGGTGAATGAGATACTCTCGGTGAGAGAGATAGTGATAGAAGGGAACCGGTATATACCTGCTGAGGAGATTCTCCATGTAGCGGGACTCAGAAAAGGGATGGGGATATTTGATTTCTCCTGGGATGTGGTCATCACAAGGTTAACGAACCGTCCCTATATTCGCTCAGCCAGGGGAGAGAGAATTCTTCCGTGGACAGTGAAAATCCAGCTTGAGGAGAATCTACCGGTTGGGATTATAGTTTTTGGCACCAATGCCTTTTTTGTGGATAGGGACGGGATTGTGTATGCTTCGGCCCGCTCTCCAAGGGTGCCAAGGATAGAGATAGGTTATCCGGTTGTCCTGGAGAAAGGGAGGGTCCAGGACGACTGGGTCTTGTCTTTGGTGAAGTACCTTGGGAAGTTAACTAATCTTGAAAGGGTGGAGAGAATTGTTTTTGATCGGAAAACAGGGGCCCATGTATGGCTTCGGGATTTTCCGGTTGATGTCTGGGTTGGGCATGAGGTGCTTGATGAAGACATATGGCAAAGGGTTTTTGCTCTGGAAAAAGAGGTCAGAGAGAAAAAACTCTCTCTGAAGACTATAAATTTACATAGGGAGAACGCCATTGGCTACCAGTAGTATGCCTTCTTCTCTTGTGGTTGGGCTTGATGTAGGGACAACCAAGGTATGTACCGTTATCGGGCATATCACCGAAAGGGAACTTGAGGTGATTGGGGTTTCCACCGTGCCTTCGCATGGGTTGAGGAAGGGGGTGGTCATTGACATTGAAGAGACAGCCCGTTCTATTGCGACTTCTGTGCAGAAGGCAGAGATCCAGGCCGGCGAGACGGTACAGGGGGTGTATATCGGGATCTCCGGTGGGCATATTGAGGGTATCAATAGTCGTGGTGTCATTGCTATCTCAGACAAGAATCAGGAGATTACCGAAGCGGATGTGAAGCGTGTGATTGATGCGGCTACCGCCATTGTTTTGCCTGTGGATAGGGATCTCATCCACGTCATTCCCCAGGAGTTTATTGTGGACTCTCATGAGGGAATCAGGGATCCTGTGGGGATGTCGGCAAACAGGTTGGAAGCTGTGGTTCATATTATTACCGCCGCTACAACTTCTCTCAATAATACCGTCAAAGCGGTCAAAAAAGCAGGTTTTGAGGCACAGGATATTGTGCTTCAACCGTTAGCGGCTTCTCGCGCTATTTTGAGTGATGAGGAAAGGGACATGGGAGTGTTGGTGATAGATATTGGTGGTGGGACAACTGATTATGTGGTCTTCAAAGAGGGGAGTCTCCGTCATACGGGTATTCTTTCTTTGGGTGGGAATCACGTCACCAGTGATGTGGCCTATGGCTTCAAGACTTCGATCCCTGCGGCTGAAGAGATCAAGAAACGTTTTGGTTGTGCTGTGGCTGATTTTGTAGAGGACGATGAGGTTGTGGAGGTTCCAGGGGTGGGAGGAAGACCACCTGTTCTTGAATCCCGCCGGAAATTGGCGGAGATTATCCAGCCACGTCTTGAGGAGATTCTCTCTTTAGTTTATCAATCGGTGGAAAAAACGGGGCTTCTTGATGGGCTTTTAGGTGGGGTTGTTCTCACCGGTGGTGTTTCTTTGACGCCCTATATCACCGATTTAGCAGCGGCTATTTTCAATATGCCGGTACGTATTGGAAAACCGTTGGGAGTAGGCGGGCTTCGTGATATGGTGGATAGTCCTATCTATTCGACGGCTGTGGGGCTTTGTCTTTATGCGATGGATAACGCTCCCCGTTTAGGTCCCACCAATCACAAGGATGAGGAGAAAAATATTAATTCAATTGTTGAACGATTGAGAGAATGGGTGAAGGAATTTTTCTAAAAAAGGGATAGAAAAACGGGAGGAAGACGATGGAGGAAGGTTTTATGGAAATTTTTGAGAAACATGAACCTGTCGCACGAATCAAGGTAGTGGGTGTTGGTGGTGCTGGTTGTAATGCTGTCAATCGAATGATTGAAGCAGGTATCAGGGATGTGGATTTCATTGCTATCAATACGGATTTGCAGGTGCTCAATCAGTCTCTTGCCAAGACCAAAATTCAGATTGGGAAACAGGTGACCAAAGGGCTTGGTGCGGGTGCCAGGCCGGAGATGGGTGAGAAGGCGGCTCAGGAGGATGCTGAGACCATTCGAAAGGCTTTGGAAAGGGCTAATCTTGTTTTTATAACCGCCGGAATGGGTGGTGGTACAGGGACAGGGGCCGCTCCTGTGGTGGCTCAGGTGGCCAAGGAGATAGGGGCTCTTACCATTGGTGTGGTGACTATTCCTTTTGATTTTGAGGGAGCCAAACGTATTGCAGCAGCCAAACAGGGGATTGCGAAACTCAAAGAGCATGTAGATACGATGCTCGTCATTTCTAACTCTCGTATTTTCAGGATTATTGAGCGAAAAACCAATGTTAAAGAAGCCTTCCACAAAATTGACGAGGTTCTCAAACAGGCTGTAGAGGGTATCTCCAATATTATTTCTGAAACGGGACTTATCAATGTTGATTTTGCCGATGTGAAAACCATCCTTTCCAACCGTGGTGAGGCTATCATGGGAATTGGTATTGGAAAGGGTGAAAATCGTGCCCTTGATGCCGCTAAACAGGCCCTTGAAAATCCTCTCATCGAAAATTCTTCCTTCCGTAATGCGGGAGCTATGCTTGTCAATGTGATTGGTTCTCCGGATATGACGATGATTGAATGGCAGGAGGCCGCACAGACTATCTCTGAGCTTTGTCGGCCTGATGCGGAGATTATTGTTGGGGTTAATATTGATGAATCTCTCAAAGATTCTATTCGTGTGGTGATTATTGCCACTGATTTCCAGCAGGAACAGGCTCAGCCGGAAATGGATGATGGTATCTCAGCGGAGGAAATCTTCAGTGATAGACGTCTTGTGAAAATAGACGAGACCAAAGGGGCAAGGCGTTTTCGAACCTATCAGAGTGGGTTGGCTACTCAACAGGCTCAGGCTGTAGGGGATGATGATCTCAATACCCCTGCTTATCTTCGTGTTCAGAGGCGTTTCAAGCCGTAGCATTCAGCGCTCCCCCTTCCAAAGGGGGAGTTTTTTTGCTTTTTCCCCTCTTGACAAAAGCCCTAAAATATGCTATAATATATATACCAACGCCGGGGTGGCGGAATTGGTAGACGCACTACTTTGAGGTGGTAGCGGGCGCAAGCTCGTGCAGGTTCAAGTCCTGTCCCCGGCACACCCCAAACCGCCTTCTCTTTCGGGAGAAGGCGGTTTTTTTATTCTTGGCAAAAGAGTTACCTTTTGAGACCTTTGCACGAATGTGCAAAGGTCTCAAAAAAGTAATAAAGAAACAAAAATTAGTATCAAAATATTCCGTGTTGTAATAAATAAACCAATTTTTTTGAATAAAAAAGACAAACCGGCCCTTGTAAACAGAAAAATCGGGGGAGAGGGGCGTAGCCCCTGACCCAGACAGGGAAAGAAAACATCCGTGCAAGGGTCTCCTTTTGAGGTTTTTGCCTCTTCGTGAAACGAGGTTAGTTTACTTGTTGGGGAATTGTCCCTGAAGCCATTTCTTTTGAGCTTCGCTTTGCTGGATAGCCTGGTTCATACGGCCATATTCCTGGCGGAGTTTGAGTTCATAGTCTTCTAATTCTCTATTCATTTTTTCTATCTCTTTTTCTTTGATGGCAATCTTTTGTTTGTTGCTGTCCATGCGAAGCGTGGTGAAGCTTCCCGGACCGTAAGAGTATCTCAGCTGGATGTTGATTTGAACCGCAATTCCTTCGTTCTTCACCATATCTCCCGTGGTATCAGAGGCAAAGAGTTGTTCTACGCCGTCAATTTTCGTTCTGATGGCATCCTTGAGTCTATTCTCATCCACCTGGAGAAGTCCCATTTTGGCGGTATTCCAGTCTTCGTCGCTGGTAGAAAAAGATCCAGCCTTTTTGGTATAGATACCAATCTGTTCAAGGACAGTGAGTTCTCTGCCATAGACTGTCGGGTAAGCATTCTGAGCGATGGTTCTCAGTTTGCTTCGGAGGGTGCTGAAACTCACATCGGCCTGAAACACGCCATTACGGAGGGTTTCCTGGCTTCGTTCACTGAGGGGGGTTCTGTCTTTGTCAGGGGCGGTGACAATGGCCAAGTACTCCATAACCTGATTGTACGCATGGACCCAATCTAAGATGGCCTGATATATCTTTTCGTAGTCATGGTCTATGGTAAGGGTGACAGGCATGCTTGAGGGATTTTTGAGGGTGAGAGAAACCCCGTCAATTACATCGTCGATGGTATTTTTGTCTCGTTTGACTTCAATTCCATCTAACGTGAAAATAGCGTCCTGTGCTTTGGAAACAGGATTTTTCCCCTGAATACCACCTTCACTGACAACCGTCTCTACGGAGACATTTTGAATGGTTACCTGTTTGTCTGTGTTCGCGTTTTTGAAGTAGAGACGGACGATTTTTTTGCCCTTTTGCATCACCATCTGATTGGAATAGGTGCCTGAGGCAGTGGGAGAAAGGTATTGGACCTGGCCGTCGCTGAATTCGACGGCTATATAGTCCTGGAAGTTGGAAATACGCACGGGGGGAGCCTTTGGTTCTTCGTAATACACAATGAGGCTTCCCCCTTCGACGGTGACATTGCTCACCTGTACACTCTCCATCTTTTCAATCGGAAAGTCCAGGAGGTAGTTTGTAGGAGACTCTTCCACGGGAAGAGGGGTGATAGCAATGGAAAAAATGAGGGAGGTATTTTCTTTTATCTCTGGACCGTCGGGAAGGGGAAGATCCACTTCTGATTCGGGTTTGAGGGTGAGGGATGAGGGAGAGATGATGGGATTTCCTTTTTTGGTGAGAGACCGGTTCAGGGGTGGTGTATAGATGTCTTTTTTGTCCTCTCCCATCTTGAGGATATCGGCTTTGAAGAGGGGATCAAGATTGCCTGAAAAGGTGAGTTTGTTTTTCTGGCCGGTTTTCTTGCCTGTTATCACAAGGACCCCTGTTGAAGGGGTATCGGCGATGACCTTGGCTTCGATGATCTCGGCGGCCTGCTGGTTCAGTTGTTCGGCAAGCTGGTAGATATTTCCTCCACGGAAGCGAACTTTGACAGTCGTATCTCCCATGGTAATGGAGAAGTCTCCCGGAGGAAGATTATCAAAGCGAGAAAGAGAACGGCTGGCAAAGGAATCTGCCTGGGCGATCTGGATAACCCGTATCTGGTAGGTGTCTTTTTTTGCTTTTCTCTGAGCAATAGCCGAAAGACTGTATTCATCGGTAGAGTTTGCCAGTTTATCCCCAAAGGGAGATTCAAAGCTGTAGAGTTTTTTGCTTTTCGTGTCTAATTCTCTCAGATAACTCACAAAATCCTGAATGATCTGATTCTCTATTTTGAGATCCTGAATTTCCTGCTGTTTTTTCAGGATGGGGATGCGTTTTACCTCAACTAATTTTTTGATGGTGCCTTCGGTGTCAAATTTATTTTCTGTTCCTGGAAGGTTCAGAATAGGCTTATTGGTAATAGATGCTCCCCATAGCGTGCTGACGAGAAAAATGCCCATCACAAGAAAACGTTTTTGCATATGGGCCTCCTTGCTTCCCTTTTCCCCTCACTCTTCCTATCGGTAAAAAGGGAAAAAAGTTGAGTTTTTTGAAAGAAAAATGTATCGGCAAAATATGAGACCTTTGCACGAATGTGCAAAGGTCTCAAAAAAGTAATAAAAAACAAAAAATAGTATAAAAATATTCTTTGAAATAATAAATAATCCTCTCTTTTTGAATAAAAAAGACAAATAGGCCCCTGTAAACAGAAAAAGCGGGGAAGAGGGGCGTAGCCCCTGACCTAAAAAGGGCAAGAAAGCACCCGTGCAAGGGTCTTAATATGTTTGTTTTATAGTAAGAATTTGACTTTTTTTGTCTTTCGTGCTAAAATTTTCTTACAGAGGTTTGGTAAAAAAGGAGGACTCTATGGAAAACAAGGTTTTTTTAGTGGTGAAGGATGCCGGTGGGGTTCAGGAACTTGTTTCTCATCTTGAGTTGCATGAGCCGCCTATTGGTGTCCGTGTGGTAAATCCAGACGAGGTGGATTTTGATCTGGTGTCGCAGGGAGATGTGGTGGTTATTGACGTGAGCCAGTTGGGGAATCGTGGTGGTTTGATTCTCCAGGAGCTTCGCAGGAGAAATCCCTCTCTTCCCCTGATGGTGGTGTCTGATGAGGTGTCTCCGGAGAAGGCAGTGTACTATTTCAATATGGGTGCTGATGATTTTATCCGCAAGCCCTATGATACCATGGAACTCTTCTGTCGCCTAAAAGCTAGGCTCCGCGTGGCCAATTATGTCAGGGAGATCAAAAGTACCGAGCTCAAAAAGGGTCGTCTGGTCATGAATGGGCCTGTTCGGGTAGGTGAAGTTGAGGTGGACTTTGACCGTATGGTGATTTTGAAAGGCGATGAGACTATTATGTTGACTCCTAAAGAAGCCGGTATGTTGAGACTTCTGTATCTGAACAAGGGACGGGTGGTGCCAAGGGCAGAATTTTTGAAAAATGTCTGGTTCATGGAGGACAACATTACCATCACTGATAGGGTGGTGGACACCAATATTGTGAATATCCGGGAGAAGATAGGTGATACAGGGCGTCAGCCTCGCTACATCAAAACCATTTTTGGTGTAGGGTATATGCTGATTGATGGATAAAGGTTTTTTCTTCAAAGAAAAAGGCGTCCACCAAAGTGGACGCCTTTTTTTGATCAGAAGCGCTTTCCGGAAAATCCAGTTTTCTCTATTTCCAAGGACTATGTCTTTATTGTCTATAAAGTTCCCTATACCTCTCATACACCTCGGGAAACATCTCAATAGCGCGGGGCAAAAGGCCATTTACCCAGGCTAAGAAAAGCCCATAGTTGAGAAGAGGGATATTTTTTTGTTGAATGAGGGACATGGTATACTCATACTGGCGTCTTGTGACCATACATCCCCCGCACATAATAACGCCGTGAAAGTCTTCTATCTCTTCTGAGCTGGCAACGTGCTTTTTCCAGGCAAAAGTAGCCGTGGGTTCCACTCTCTCATGAAAAAGGCGGGGAATTTTGACAGTCCCAATGTCATCTGGTTGTCTGTGGTGGCTACAGGCCTCGAGAATGAGAACTTTGCCATTTTGGGGAAAGTGGGAGAAATATCTGAGACTTTCAATGAAGGGGAGAAGATCTCCCTTTTTCTTCGCCATAAGGATAGAAAAAGAGGTGAGTTTCTGGTCAGCTGGGAGGTCTTTAGCAACCTGATGAAAAGCCTGGCTATCCGTGATAACGAGGGAAGGTTTGATGCCTAATTTGTTGTAGAAGATTTTGAGTTCGTTTGCTTTGACCACCATGACGCCACAGTTTCTGTCTAAAAGTTCCCGGATGGTTTCTACCTGTGGAAGGATAAGTCTTCCCTTGGGGGCAGCACTATCGATAGGAACAACTAAGAGGAAAAAATCCCCCTCTTGTACAAGACCATCAAGAAGACCTGGTTCCTGTGGGATGAGATCTTTCATCTCGATGAGACGTTTTTTGACCTCTTCTTTTCCCCGTCCTGTGAGGTTGTCAACGCCAGCCCACGGATGGATGGTGAGTTCCTGTTTGGAAGGATGGAGATTTCCATCATAAAAGGTGAAGACAATGAGAAGGGGGCGGTGGGTTTTCATAAAGGTTCCAAGTATCTCTTTTTCCTCAGGACTCAGGGGTTCGTGTGCCGGTGTCACAAAAATGCCCACATCTGCGAGACGGAGCCTTTCGAGGGTTTTTTGTTTTCGGAGATGGCCAAGCTCTCCTTCATCGTCCAGACCAGCGGTATCCACAAAAACCACGGGGCCTAAAGGAAGAAGTTCCATCGGAAAAGAAACAGGGTCTGTGGTAGTACCGGCATAAGCTGAAACAATAGCCACGGGTTTTTCGGCTATGGTATTGATGAGAGAAGATTTACCTGCGTTTCTTTTGCCAAAAAGAACCAGTTTTATCCTTTCAGACAGAGGGGTTTGGGTCATCGTTTTCCTCCTTGGTTTCAATGCGAAATAGGCTTTTTTTCGAAATAGAAAGAGGGAGAAGAGAAATCTCTCAAAATACTCTCACCTCTTTCAAAAGAAATCTCCTTTCCAACGGATGCCACACGAAGGGAAAGACAGGAAAGACACTCCCAGCCATCTTCATCAAGACATATCTTGTTGGGGTAGAGGAGATAGTGGTGTTTTTTTTCCGTGGGAGTGATATTGGGCATGAGGACATTTGCCCCTGCGGCAAGCATCATCTCCCTTCCTTGTGGGTGGAGAGAGCCAGCCGCTGTCGTAGCCGGAATATTTGCCCATGGAAGAAGAAGCCTGAGAAGAGCGGTGATGCGGATGGTTTCTTCTATGGGAAGGGGGCTCTCTGAAGCAAGGGGGGTATCAGGGTGGGGAAGAAAGGGCCCAATACCTACCATTTCTAACTGAAGCTCACGACACAAAAGGACATTACGGAGTCGTATGGCTACCGTCTCCCCTGGAAGTCCCACCATAAAGCCAGATCCTACAGCATAGCCTTCTGCTTTGAGGTCGTCAAGTGCCTGAAGTCTTTTAGAGAGGGTTTTGCCCGGACAGAGACGAGCAAACAACGATTCGTCTGAGGTTTCAAAGCGGAGGAGATAGCGGTTTGCTCCTGCTTTTTTCCATTCTCGGTACACTTCCCGAGGATAGACACCGCAGGAAAGCGTGAAAGCGACATCTTCTCCTGTTATGTGACGGAGTTGGTAAAGAAGGCGTGCCATCCGTTCAGGAAGTTCTATTCGATACTCACCACTCTGGAGAACAAAGGTCTTGAAACCAAAAGAGAGGCCTTTTTTCACCGTTTCGAGAATCTCCTCATCGGACAGGGTATAACGTTGCGCCTTGTGGTTGGATTTCCTGATACCACAGTAGAGACAATCACAGAGACACTCATTGGAAAATTCAATGAGTCCCCGGAGAAATACTTTGTTGCCATAAGTCTCTGCACATACCTGTTGGGCTAAAGAGACGAGTTCGGTTGTAGATCTTGACAACAACCATTCCATCAGGGCATCAAAGGAGAGTTCCGTCAAATGAAGAGGATCGAAAAATGGTTTAGTAGTACACATCGCGCTTTCCTTGGGCTACTTCGTAGAGGCCCTTTTCTGTTCTTGTTTTGAGGTTTTTGTCTTCTATCTCGGAGACCAAAAGCTGGATGAGACGGAGCCCTTTTTCTCTTGTTTGGGGAGAGGCATAGTCTTCTAAGTATTCTCTAAAAGAGAATAGCCCATTGGGCATGCAGAATTTCTGGATGAGCCCGGGTTTGGCAAGGTCCATGAAATCCTGGCCTACCCGTCCTTTTCTATAACAGCCGGTACAGAAGGAAGGAATAAAACCATCATCAATGAGGGCTGAGATGACCTCATCAAGACTTCGGTGATCACCCAGGGAGAACTGGCTTCCTGTTTTCTCTTCTGGATGAGAGTAGGCTCCAGGGTTGGTTCTTGAGCCGGCGGAGATCTGGCTCACTCCATAGTGAAAGAGTTCCTGGCGGAGGGTTTCACTTTCTCTGGTGGAGAGAATGATACCCGTATAGGGGAGGGCCAATCGAATAATAGCCACAATCTTTTTGAAATCTCTATCGGAAACAGGATAGGGAATATGGGTCGAGAGAGGGGCTCCCTCGGCTGGTTCAATACGGGGAACACTTACCGTATGAGGACCGCACCCGAATTTTCTCTCAAGATGGTAGGCATGGACAAGAAGCGAAAGTACCTCAAAGCGATAGTCAGCCAGTCCAAAGAGAACACCTATGCCAACATCATCAATACCCCCTTCCATAGCCCTATCCATCACAAAAAGTCGCCAGAGATAGTCCGATTTTGGACCAGAAGGGTGGTATTTTTTGTAGAGTATTTCATCGTATGTCTCCTGAAAACAGGCATAGGTTCCTATCTTTTCTGCCTTGAGGCGACGAAAACCATCAATATCAAGGGGGGCAATCTCCACATTGATCCGGCGGATAGATGAACCTCTCTCATCTCGTGTGGCATACACTCGTCGAATGGCCTCTAAAAAGTAGTCAAGTGGTGTGCGTTCATCCTCACCCGTGAGCATAAGGATGCGCTTGTGTCCCTGTCTCAGAAGCATTTTCGTTTCTTCTTCAATCTCTTCGTAGGTCAGTTTTGCCCGTCCGAGAGCGGTATTGTCTTTTCGAAAAGCGCAGTAGAGACAATTGTTTGAACAGTAGTTGCCTATATAAAGGGGTGCAAAAAGCACCATTCGTTTGCCGTAAATGGCTTCTTTTACCTGATGGGCGGTAGAGAGAATGAGACGGATATCTTCTTCTGTTTCTGCCTGGAGAAGGAGAGCCACCTTGTCGAGAGAAAGCCCTTTGAGTTTCAGAGCCTCGTGGAGAATATCCTGAAGTTTGTCTTTTGTATAGAGTTTTTGAGCGTCTTCAAGCCTGTTGTACAGTTCATCCCTTGGGATGAATGACGTCTCGGTCAGTGTCCGCATCTTTTTCCTCCCTTGTTCGTGAGAGGATGGATTTGACCCTGACCCCGGGGAGACGACCCAATTTGCCTGTGAGAGCCCCTACTTCATCAGTGGTGGCTTCTACAATGAGAGAGATGACACGGAGATGCTCTTCGCGAAGGTTCATTCCCTGTCTGCCAAGAATACAGTCGCTATACTCTCCCAGAATACGGGAAACAACAGGAACCTGTGAGAAGTTCTCAATCATGATGCCGATGATACCGATTCTCTTGTCCATCAGGCCTCCCTCTGGACTTGATTGGGTTTGCCTCCTTGAGGGGGAAGGGTCCACCTCTCAGATATGTTTGAGTATATCTGAGAGAACGCCTTTTGTCAATAGGGGAAAGAAAAAAAAGAAAGAGGTATTCATATAAATAAAAAATATGTGAAGGAGATGTTGTGGGGAGGGTTGATGAGAAGCTATTTCCTTATTTCAGCTTTTTGGCGTTTTTTGCTGAAACATGGGAATAGCAAGGGTCGTGAAAGAAAATGACAGTTTTTCTCGAATGAGATATTGAAGAAAATAGGGAAAAATAAGCGAAAAAGTGGGAAGGTTTTTGCGAGTCTTTTTCTGAGAAATTGACGGAAATACTCTTTTTCGCTATAATATACCACCTTGAAGGAGTATGGGATGTTTGATTTTGCAAAGCGGATCTCGAGGGTTCAGCAGAGTCTCTCCAGTGGGGAAGCGCTTCTTGTTTTACAGAGGGAAGAGGTATTTTATCTCACGGGGTTTACTGGTGATGATACCTTTGTGGGGATAACACCGACAAAAGTTTTTTTCATTACCGACAGGCGTTATACAGAACAGCTGAAGTATGAGGTGAAAATACCCTACCATCTTCTGTTGGTTGAGGGAACACGCGGAAGAAAGGAAAACGTCCTTTCGCTCATAGAGGAAGAAGCGGTGAAAAGGCTTCTTGTGGACAAGAGTCGTTTTCCTTTTTCTCTCTATGAATATTTGGCCTCTCAGGTGCCGGGTCTTGAGTATGGAGAAACCTCGGTGGTGAAAGAGATGCGGATGGTGAAGGATGAGATGGAGGTAGAGATTATCAAGCAAAATCTCATGATTACGGAGTGGGGGTATTATTATATTCTGAGGCAGACAAAGCCGGGTAAACGAGAGGAGGAACTGGCGGCTGAGCTTGAGTATTTTCTCAAAAAGAAGGGAGCGAAGGCGTTTTCCTTTGAGCCTATTGTGGCTTCAGGGTATAGGACTACCCTTCCTCATGGAACAGCTTCTTCTCGTATGATTGAAAAAAACGATATTGTGATGTTTGATTTTGGGGTTTTGAAGGATGGGTATTGTTCTGACTTTACAAGATGTTTTTCTCCCGTTAAAATAAAGAAACCAAAAATCCTTGAGGTAAGGAGTATTGTAGAGGAGGCACTCAAGGCAGCCGAAGCAGTGGTAAGACCCGGGGTGTTGGCCGAGGAGGTACATGCTGCTGCCTATCGGGTTATTGAGAAGGCAGGATATGCGGCCAATTTCTGGCACTCGACGGGCCATGGAGTAGGGGTGGAGATTCATGAAGACCCTTATCTTCGCTTTGGATGCAAAGAGGTGCTGAAGGAGGGAATGGTATTCACTGTAGAACCGGGCATTTATCTCCCTGAAGAGGGCTTTGGTATTCGCCTTGAGGATATGGTGGTGGTACGGAAAAACGGGGGAGAAGTATTGACTAAGGCTGAGTATGATGTGTAATAGATGGAGGAAGATATATGATATCGTCGAATGACCTTCGCAAAGGGACAGTGATCAAGATTGATGGAGAACTTTACAAAGTGATATGGTTTCAGCATCACAAACCTGGAAAAGGTGGAGCGGTTGTTCGTACAAAACTCAAAAATCTTCTCCGTGATGCTGTAGTGGAAAAAACCTTTCGAGCAGGAGAGGATTTAGAGGATGTGATGGTGGAGACCAGACCTGCTCAGCTTCTCTACAAGGAAGGTGAAGAGTATGTTTTCATGGATACGGAGAGTTATGAACAGTTTCATGTGTCTGAAGAGGTTGTGGACGAGGCGGCAAAATATCTCAAGAACGAGATGATATGTAACCTTTCCTTTTACGATGGACAGGTGATTGCGGTAGAACCCCCTATGTTTGTAGAACTCGAGATTGTGGAGACAGATCCTGGTTTGCGTGGGGATACGGTGAGTGGGGGCTCAAAGCCAGCCACGCTTGAGACGGGAGCCGTGGTTCAGGTGCCGCTCTTTGTGCAGGTTGGTGAAAAGATTCGTGTTGATACACGTGATGACCGTTATATTGAACGCGTGAAGTAAAGAAAGAAGTTGGAGGTGTGAACATGTTTTCAGTAAAGGAATTGAAAGAGTTATATACTCTTTTTGAAGAGGCTGATGTTGGTGAGATAGAGTTTCAGCATGGTGAGCTGAAGGTAAGAATGGTAGCTGGGCAGGCGAAGGCACCCGTGGTTACCCCAGCGGTAGTCTCCCCGGCACCGGTTGCGGCTCCATCCCCTTCGTCGGAGGCAAAGCCTGTCTCTTCAGAACCCCCTATTCAGGATGTGACTTCGAAATGGGTAGGAGTGTTTACACGTTTGAACCCCAAAACCAAGGAAGCCTATGTGAAACTCCGTGATACCGTGAAGAAAGGTGATGTGATTGCGCATGTTCGTGTGCTGGGCCATCTTCAGGATGTGGTGTGTGAGTATGATGGGAAGGTGAAGGAGATTCTGGTAGAAGAAGGTCAGCCTGTTGAATATGGGCAGCCCCTTTTCCGGCTTGAGGTATAAGAGGAGGATGCGATGATAAAGAAAATATTGGTGACGAACCGTGGAGAGATTGCCGTTCGTGTGATTCGAGCAGCCAAAGAGTTGGGTATAAAAACAGTGGCCATTCATTCTGAGGCGGACAAGGATAGTCTTCATACGCGGTTAGCCGATCAGGATGTGTGTATCGGTCCTGCTCTTTCCAAAGATTCGTATCTGAATATTCCTGCTATTATCAGTGCGGCTGAGATTACAGGCGCGGATGCGGTGCATCCGGGCTATGGGTTTCTTTCGGAGAATGCCAAGTTTTCCAGGATTTGTCGGGATCATAATATTACCTTCATCGGGCCGACCCCTGAGGCTATAGAACTTCTTGGAGACAAGGCGTCCGCCAGAAAGACCATGAGTGAAGTAGGTGTACCGATTACGCCCGGAACTGGTATCATCAAGGATGTTTCAGAAGCTATGAAGTTTGCTCATGAGGTGGGTTATCCGGTGATTGTGAAGGCCACGGCTGGTGGTGGTGGAAAGGGAATGCGTGTAGCCTGGTCTGATGATGAGCTTGCGAGTATTCTTCCTATTGCTCAGGCTGAGGCACAAACCGCCTTTGGGAATCCGGATGTCTATGTAGAAAAGTACCTTCAGAATCCCCGTCATATTGAAATCCAGTTTATTGCCGATAAGCATGGAAATGCCGTTTATCTTTTTGAGAGAGACTGTTCTATTCAACGGCGGCATCAGAAGCTTATTGAAGAGGCACCGAGTCCTGCTCTTTCTCCTGAGATTCGCAAAAAAATGGGTGAGGCAGCCTGTCGTGGTGCCCTTCATGCTGGATACTATGGAGCGGGTACCATGGAGTTTCTCTTTGATGAGGAGAGTCAGCAATTCTACTTCATGGAAGTCAATGCCCGTATTCAGGTAGAACATCCCGTGACCGAACTTATCACCGGTGTTGATCTCATCAAGGAACAGATTCTTGTGGCTATGGGGGAAAAGCTCTCCTTCAAACAGGAGGATCTCAAGGTAAATGGTCATGCGATTGAATGTCGTATCAATGCCGAGGATCCTTATATGAACTTTATGCCTGTGCCTGGAAAGATTACTGAACTTCACTTTCCGGGAGGGCCTGGTATTCGGATTGATAGTCATATCTATGCGGGCTATGAGATTCCAAAATATTATGACTCGCTCGTGGCCAAGGTACTTGCCTGGGGGCGTGATAGACAGGAAGCTATTGCCCGTATGCGTCGACTTCTTGATGAGATGCGCATAGAAGGGATTAAAACCACGGCACCCTTTCATCGTCAGATGATGGACAATCCAGATTTTATCAAGGGGAACTACTCCACGAAGTTTATGGAAAACTTCAAACTCAAATAAAGAGGAAGGTATGGAAAAATTTGTTATTACCAGAAAGGCGGTGGAAGACTTAGTGAAATGGACGGTTCAGGAGTTCGGGAGTGTCCGGCTTGCCGGTAAAAAAAGGCCGGTGGTGGTTTCTTTTGCTGGTTTTCGTCAGGTTGATGTGAAGTTGGATATTGAGATGAAAGTCGGTCTGAATATGCTTGAAACGACGGAAAAACTCCACCAGAAACTGAAAACGACACTTGAGAAACTTGCTGGTCTTGATCTTCGCCATAGTAAAATAACCGTAAGGGGTCTGTATGACGAATCGGTCGAAAAGCAAAGTGCTTAATATTCTCATTCAAGTAGCCTGGATAGTGGTGGTTTTTGTTGGGCTTTTGTTTCTTGTGATTGTGAGTCGAAGTTCTCAGCTTCCATTTGAACAGGCTATTCATTTTTCCACTGGTATGTCTCCCTGGACGTTTCTGGGAGTTGTGGGCTGGGTTTTGACGCTGATGGGTCTTGTCGCAGCGGCCTGGTGGTACTATGAACATTTTTATAGCCATACGATTTATGTTCGGACGCCGTATGGGGAACTTGAGATTCACAAGGCGGCTATACAGGGCTATCTTGTAGAGCAGCTTGAACAACTTCCTGAGGTAGTGGATTGTGATGTGAGTGTGGCTATTTTCAAGAGGCGTTTTGTGGCTCTCGATATTCATGTGCTTTTGGCTTCTGAGAAGTCCTGTCGGGAGTATGGGGAAAAGCTTCAGCAGGATATTCTTCAGATGCTTCTCTCTACCTTTGGGATCAAAGATATCAAACGTTTTCACCTGCAGGTGAACGCTTTTGTTGGGGGGGAATCTCACAAAACGGTTCGCTACCGGTAAGGAAAACGGATGTTTAGCTTAGTATGGCTGAGAGACGTTTTGACGCTCAATAATTTTGCGCTCTATGTGGAGAATCTTGCTGAGAAGCCGCTTGGGGTGACGGCCTTTTCTCTTGACTCCAGGACTATTCAGCCTTCGGAGTGTTTTGTAGCTATCCCGGGTGAACGTTTTGATGGTCATGATTTTATCTACGATTGTGTTCACAAAGGGGTGAAGGTTTTCATTGTGGAGAGGGCTTTTTATAGAAAGACTCGAAAGAACCTTCCACCGGGGATATTCTTTGTGGTGAAGGATAGTCGCAAAGCCCTTGGGGTCCTGGCAAGAGAATACCGCAAGTATCTCTATGCCAAGGTGATAGCTATAACAGGGAGTTCTGGAAAAACCACCACGCGGGAACTGATTAGCTACCTTCTCTCTCTCAAGTATCAGGTGCACTCTACCAAGAAAAACCTGAATAATGATATTGGACTTCCCCTGACGGTGCTTGAGGCGAAAGAGGGGGTTCATTTTCTTGTTCTGGAAATGGGGATGAATCATTTGGGGGAGATTGGTTATCTGTCTTCTATTGTTCATCCCTATGCTTCGGTGATTACCAATATAGGGTATGCTCATATCGGGAATTTAGGCTCTCTTTATAATATTGCCCGTGCAAAAGGAGAAATCTTCAAGGGCATGATGCCCAAGTATGGGGTGGCTTTTCTCAACAGAAATGATGAGTTCTATAGTTATCACAAGAAACTCTCTCCTGTTCCGGTGGAGGATGTGATTCCTGATGAGATTACCATCATGGAAAATCTTGGGCTTGATGGCTATCTTCTCTACTATCAGGGGATGAGTTTTCGTTTTCGTTTACCGGGAAGGCACAATATCACCAATCTCGCTATTGCTCTCAAGGTGGCGGAGTACTTTGGGGTGGATATGATGCAGGCGGTGAAGGCAATTGAGGATTTTCAGCCTGTGAGTGGACGGAGTGAGGTTATCCGGACATCAAACTGGACCATCATCAATGATGCCTACAATGCCAATCCATCTTCTATGCGGGCGGCGCTTTTTCTCTTGAAGGATCTGCCCGGTCGTCGTGTGGCCATCCTTGGGGATATGTTAGAACTCGGGAAGCATTCTCGTTCTCTCCATGAGATGATAGGAGAAGTCATGGTGACCAATCAGGTGGCGGATCTTGTGATTCTTCATGGAGAGGAGTCTCGATATGCCTTTGAAAAGCTCAAGGAAAATCAGATGCTAGCCTTTTGGTTTCCTTCCAAGCAGGAACTCATCCGGAGTCTCAGGTCGCTTCTTCAACCGGGAGACACCATTCTTGTCAAGGCTTCTCATGGGATGAAGTTAGAAGAGGTGGTGGAAGAGCTCAGGAAGGGGTAGGAAAGAGGGTGGGTTTGTTTCAAAGGTAAAAAGTCAAATGCATTGTATGTCTCCTCAATATGGATTTTTCTTTGCTTTTGTGCTATAATGAGAGAGCGGGAAAATGGATGGAGGCAGGCATGAGAAAGGGCTTTCTGATTCTCTTTGGTCTTGTGGCGGGTGTACTCTATGCTCAGACAGTGAGTCAGATTCTTTCAGAGAAAGAATTTCGGGTGGGTATGCTTCGTTTTTACAACCGGGAGTATCAGGCCGCTATTCAGGTGCTTCAGAAGTCCCTGGATCTGGATCCGCTGAACTACAGAGCCCGTTATTATCTCGGGGAGGCCTATCTCCAGGCAGGCTACACCCGTCAGGCCATTGAGGAATGGGAGAATCTTGTTCAACTTGGCGGGGCTACCTATCAGGTGAAGCAGCGTCTCAACGATCTCTATTACCAGCTCTCGATGGACAAGAGTTATACGCTCTATGAAAACTATATCCTGAGTAGAGTGTACGATGGGCTCAGGGAAGGTGCTCACAAGGTGATTCGACCGGGTTTTCTCTTTTATGATGAGAAAGAGGACACCTTTCTGATCTCTTCCGTGGGCAATCGTTATATCTCTGAGATAGACAATACAGGAAGGGTTATCCGTACCATTGGGCGAAAATGGTGGGACAGGAGTGTTCTCTCCGTGCCGATGGGGATTGCTCTCTTTGATGACAAGATTTATGTGGCCGATTATGAGAAGGACAAAATCTTCATTTTCAATCGCACGGGAAAACTGCTTGGTTCTTTTGGAAGTCGAGGGTATCAATCGTCTAATATAGCCGGTCCGATGGGAATTGTGGTGCATCGTGGGTATATCTATGTGGTGGACAATGGCAACGATAGAGTGCAGAAGTTTACCACAGAGGGGGAATGGGTCCAGACGATAGGAGAGGGAGAACTCAGTCGTCCCACGGATATTGTGGTCAATGGAGAGAAACTCTTTGTAAGCGATACGGGCAACAAGCGTCTTGTGGTGTATGATCTTTTTGGAAATTTTTTGCAGGAGATTCAGCTTTCCGGTCTCGAAGAACCACGAGGGATGACACTGAGGGATGATTTTCTCTACATTGTGGATAGCAAGCGGGGAATTGTGCTGTACAACCTCAAAACTGAAGAGACAGAAGCGGTTGATATGAAGGAGCGTGTCCTTGATAAGCCCTTTGATGTCGCGGTGGACAGGCAGTACCGTCTTTTTCTTTCGGATTTCAATAGTGTCAAGATGGCTATTTATGCCCCTCTTCAGATGAAGTATGTGAATCTCGGGGTGTCTATTCCCCAGATATGGGTGGACAGGTATCCGAGGATATTTTTGCATTTTCGTGTATGGGATAGGGAGGGCAATCCCATTTACAACCTGAGGCAGGAGAATATTGCCCTCTATGAGGAAAATACCCTTGTACCCTTCCTTCGTTTGGGTCAGACATATAACTATCGTGATAGGTTGTATCTCAAGATAGTGATTGAGATGGATGAGACCATGGCAAAATATCGGGAAGAGTTGCAGGAGTTTTTGAAACAGATTATTGATCCAATGCAGGGAACAGACAAGCTGGATCTCACTCTTCTTGGTGCAGAAAACATAGATACCGGTCCCTATGCAGCCAATCTTCTCGGTACTCTTGATAAAGTGGCAAAGCATCCGGCGGGAACCCTTCGAGATGTAGACAAGGCTCTGTATCAGGCGGTAACCTCTACCCTGAATGTCAACTTGAACAAGGCCATCATCTATTTTACCTCAGGAAATACGTCGTTTGATTCTTTTCTCACCTACGAGCCTGATGTGATTATCACCTATGCCAAACAGAATGCGGTGCCTATCTATGTGGTCCAGATGGGCAGTCGTCGTCAGCCCTTTTACCAACAGATGGCCTCCCGTACCTTTGGGAAGTACTATACCCTTCAGGATATGCGGGAGATTGTACGGTTATATGAGACCATTCGGCAGGCTCCACCCCTTGAGTATGTCGTGGCTTATAATGGTCTCAATCTTCGAGGGCTTCCCAATTTCTGGGTGAATCTCAAACTCAAGGTTCAGTACAAGGACTTTGTAGGGGTGGTGGATAGTGGCTATTTTGTGCCCGAACTCTTTTCCACACCGTTTGGGCCAAAACTTATTGATCTCAATCGTGAGCAGATGAAGTTTCGTCAATCCCAGACAGGTCAACCGTAATGTTTCGACGACATACTCATCCGTGGTGGAAGAGTTTTGTGTATGCCTTTCGTGGGATTCGGCGGGTTTTTCTTCGAGAGAGGAATTTTCGTTTTCACTGTGCGGTTTCTCTTTTGGTCGTTGTGATGGGAGTGGTTTTTCGTATTGACTGGACGGCATGGGCTGTGCTTTTTTTGACGATTTCTTTAGTTTTGGGTCTGGAAATTGTCAATACGGCTGTAGAGGAATTGTGTGATATAGTGAGTCCTCAAAGACAGGCTTCCATTCGGCGTATCAAGGACAGTATGGCGGGGGCGGTTTTTGTGGCCAGTGTAGGGAGTATCGGGGTAGGGGTGGCGGTCTTTTGGCCCTATCTCTGGGAGGTGGTCATAAAACTCATCGGATCGAAGTGATGAGAGATTGTCTTTCGAATAGCCTGGAAAAGGGGATGCTCCGGGGAGAGATTTTTTCTTTCGCTCTCTTCTAAGGAAAGTCCCATATCCTCAAGCGGATAAACCGGCGGAAAAGAAAAGATCACCAAGCGGTCGGCTATCATGAGAGCCTCCATAATATCATGGGTGATAAGAAGGGTGTACTCTTTTTCTTTTTTCCAGGAGTCTCTGAGCAGGGGAAAAAGCCTCTGTTTCAGTCCTATATCCCAGGAACGAAAGGCTTCATCAAGAAGAAGCCACTTACTCTCAAAAAGCCAGGCTCTCGCTAAGGCAACCCTCTGCTTTTGGCCACTGCTCAGGTGGGCAAGGCGTTTACCGGCGTTTTCAATCTCAAGGGTTTGAAGAGTATGCTGGAGGCGTTCTAAAGAGAGATGGGGAGAGACAAGGCGAAGGTTATCTAAAACAGAAAGCCATTCGACTAACCGCAGGTCTGGAAAAACCATACCTACCGGTCGGACTGTATGAATCCAGCCTTCTTCCGGCATGTCAAGACCGGCCACAAGACGAAGAAGGGTAGTTTTTCCACATCCAGATGGTCCTAAGATGGCGGTTATTCCCGGCTCGATGGTGAGAGAAAAGTGCTCAAAGATCACCTGTTCCCCGAAGCGTTTGGTGATGTCTTGGCAGAGAATCATACGTCCTCTAAGGCAAAATAGTTTTTGAGTTGAGAGAGAACGGAAATAATGAGATGGTCAATGAGCCATCCGCACAGAAAAAGAAGTCCAGCCCAGGCAAAAAGTTCTTCTATATTGACGTAGGTTTTGGCCCAGAAGAGTTTACTTCCCATACCCTCTTTGGGAAAGGCCAGGACTTCAGCCATCACTACAACCTTGAGAGAAAGGGAAATAGTGGCTCTGAGACTGGTGAAAAAAGAGAGAACAAGCGAAGGAAGGTAGAGGGCAACAAGACGTCGTAAGCCTGTGAGAGCAAAAACATCAGCCATTTCTTTCAGTTCTGAGGAGCTACTCAGGATAGCCTGTCGTGTATTCAGAAACCAGAGGGGAAAGGTGGTGAGAAAAACAAGAAAGAGGGGCGATGTATCCTTGGGAAGCCAGAGAAGAAGGAGAAGCATCCATACAATGGCGGGAATACTCTGAAAAAACAGAATGAGGGGTTGAAAAAAGGCAAAAAGAGGGGGATGTTTCCCCGCCGCAATACCGAGAATGATTCCCGGCAAAGCACTCAAGAGTAACCCTCCAAAAAGGCGTCCAAAGGTGTGGGCAATATGAGAATAATTTTCAGGAGATTGTACGATGATTATCATCTGCTGAAGGGTTGTCCAGGGAGAAGGAATCAAGAGAGAAGAACCGGCCAGAAGGCTACTTATCCACCAGAGGATGAAAAGGACAAGTAGCCCGCTGGCAAAGAAGAGTTTACCACGCAAAGAAGTTGTCATCGGGAATGTTTCCTAGGACTTGTTCATCAGTGTCCTTGAGGGCCTTGAAATAGGTCAGAACTTCCTGTCGTATCATACGAGCAGGGAGGTAGGTAAGCCCCATTCGTGGGATGGACTTTTCAATCACCTCAGGAGGAACCTGAAGTCCCAGCCCTACCACGCCGAGTTTACTTGCTTCAGCCGGATTGGCATTGACCCAGGCCACTTCTTTTTGATAGGCCTGGAAGAAGCTTACCATTTCTCTTTGATGGCGGGAGAGAAAGCCTGCAAAAGAGACAATGGCGGTTTGAGGTACCCCACTTCTTGTGGAAAATATCTGGTTCCATTCTTCCCGATAGACTTTGAAAAGACGTACCTGGGGGTTTTTAGAAAGAACGAGGGAGACCAGTGGTTCCGGCAGAACGGCGTTTTCTATTTTGCCTGCAATCATGAGTTGAGCGATCTGCGGGGAATCTCCGTAAACAATCTCTGGTTTTATTCCCTTCATTCGAAAAAGGACACGGCTCACCATATCCGGGGAAGAACCCGGAGATCCGATATGCACCTGTTTTCCGGCTAAGTCCTGCCAGTTGGTGTATGTCTGGTTGGTAGTGAGAAGGGCAAGCATCCCTGTCGAGGTGATTCCTATCAGCCTGAGATCAGGGGTTCTTTGATAGAGTTTGGCAGCCACATTAGCCGGAATGATAAACAGGGCCTCTTCATGCTGAACGATCTTTGGCAGGATTTCGGTGGTGACATCCTGATAGAATATGACCGTTATCTGGTTGGTCAAACGGAGAAGGGGAAGGGCGGGGGCAGCCTTGGGACTATAAATGGTGAGGCTGAATACCATTCCAGGAAGAAGAAACATCCAGAATTTCATGCTTACCTCCTTAATCTGTATAAAAGATACCTTGCCTGTTTTGAAAAGGCAAGTCTTTATAAAACCGAGACCCTTGCACGGGTGTTTTCTTCCCCTGTTTGGGTCAGGGGCTACGCCCCTCTTCCCCGCTTTTTCTGTTTACAAGGGCTTATTTGTCTTTTTTAGCCAAAAATAGGTTTATTTATTGCGGTAAGGAATATTTTTATGCTATTTTTTGTTTTTTATTCCTTCTTTTGAGACCTTCGCACATTCGTGCAAAGGTCTCAAGCAGGGCTTTTTGCCTATATTACTGATAGTGCTCCTCAAAAAAGCGATGGAGTATCGTAGAGGCTACAGGGTGTTGCTTGCAATAGAGGAGAAGGGAGTAAAGATAACTTTCGGGTTCCCCTGTATCTAACATTGTCCCTGTGAGGGGAAGAGCCCGCATTTTTCCTTGTTGCGCCAGGGTGTTGATGGCGTCAATATGGTAGAATTCACCTGAGGTATGTTTTTGCCATCCCTTTTCTAAAAGAGTAAAGAGTTCGGGTTCAAAAAGATAACGTCCAATAGAAACCCAGTGGGTGGGGGCTTCTTCTTTTTTTGGTTTTTCTACGATACGGGAGACAGAGAGGGTGTCTCCTTCTGGTTTCCCATCGATAACCCCATAGCGACTGATGTTCTCATGTTCTTCACGAACAACAAGATAGTTGGCATTTTTTTTCTGATAGGTAGTGATGAGCCGGCTGGACAATCCAGGAGTGGAAAGAACAATATCGTCAGGGTAGGCAACAAGAAAAGGTTCATCTTTTATCCATGGTTTGGCAAGAAGAAGGGCATGACCTGTTCCTTTCATCTCCTGCTGGCGGACGAAGGAGATATTGAGGTTTCGTGGGCGAATGGCTTCAAGGTGTTTGGTTTTTCCTTCTCTTTTGAACACTTCTTCTAATTCCACCTCCCGATCAAGGTAGTCTTCAAGGACCTTTTTTCTCCGGCTGGTAATCACCAGGACATCCCGAATACCAGCTTCTTCAAATTCGTCGAGGATCAGGTCAAGGAGGGTTCTGTCGTAGAGGGGAAGCATCTCTTTTGGAAGGGTTTTGGTGATAGGCAAAAACCGGCTCCCGTAGCCGGCGGCAACAATGATTCCTTTCATACGTTCTCCATGCTTTCAGGATAGCGTATAGTATAGTGCAGGAAAGGAGAAAAGTCAATGAGGAATGAATTGTCTGTAAATAGTAACCACAACCCTTTCGTTATCTTTTTCGTTTTTGATATCAAAATGCGGGTATGCTTTTATGGCTCGAAGAATACCACTGCTGGCTCCTCTATAATCCAGGAGATACGGCGAAAACGAAGCGATAATATGATTTCTCGTTCGTCGAATACCTTTTTTAACCTGTTCTTCGGTGAGATTATTTGGAAGAGAGCCTGGACTGATAATTTCAATTCTGTTTTCAAAAACAAAAATTTTGATAGAATCATTTATAAAATAGTCTCGATGGATAAGAGCATTCACCAGCAATTCTTTTATCACAATTTCGGGGATTTCTAATTCACCAATGCTATTGAAACCTTTTTCTTTAGGTTGTATCCGGTTTAGTTTGGAGATAATGAAATCAAATCCCTTCCTGTATAATTCATCAAGGGTACCATAAATGTTATCGCTACTGCGATAAGAGGTTTCTGTTATTTCATTTCCCCAGAACCAGATAGCGGTGATGTGAAAAGAAGGAAGAAGTTTTTGAAGATTTTTTCCAAAAAGAAGAGCTCCTGCTACATTGAGTTTGCCATCTTTTCCTAAACGAAGATTGGTAATATGTTTCTCAATTTCTTCTTCGGTTAATTCTTCTCCATAGAGGTTGTTGTAAAAATCAGCAAATTTTAGTTTATTGAGATCAGTAAGGGAACTATGTTCTAAAAGTCGTTCTTCTGCATAGGGATAGCCCGATGTTTGTAAAAGTCTTGCTAATTTTTCGTTGCTTGTTACTTTTCTCTTGTTAGCACCATTCTTGACCCAAATAACTCCATCTTTATCTTTGTATGGAATAGAGGTTCCTTTTGGTACTTTCACTACCAGAACACGTTTGTTGTTTATGAGAAAGTTTTCAGTGGTAATGTAAAGCGGCGGTTTTATTTGTTGTTCAGCTGCATTCACAAGAAGATTGTTGAGTCGGTTTATATCGTCTTTTGAAAGTCCTGTTATTTCCCACGTTTTATCGTGAACTCCTATGATAATAATGCCTCCTTCTGTATTGGCAAAAGCAATCATCTCCTGGGCGATGCTTATTTCATTGGTTATATTTTCTTTGAATTGAACTGTACTACTTTCTCCTCTTTGAATAAGTTCAAGAATATCTTTCTCTTCCATTCTACCTCCCTTTTTCAAAAATATATAGCAAGCTTTTGTATATATAGAACAAGGTAAATAAACCTCTTCTTTCTTATAGTTAGTATACTGAAGAGAAAGGGAAAAGTCAATCAGGAATGTGTTGTGAATTGATTAATCAAGAAGATGAATATGGTATCTGTTTTTGAGGATTTCCCGGAGTCTTCTCATAAAACGAGGACCGGGATCAAACTTTTCTGTACGGTAGTGGGGATAGTTTTCCCTGTAGAGAGAAAAGTGGGGAAGGTTGGTGTTCATATACTCATGGTGACCGATGAGATACTGAATGGAAGGAAAAGTGTCCACCAGTTCTTTTACAAGTTTTGCATTGGCTTCAAGTTGAGCCTCTGTGAGATCCCGGCTATTTTTGGCTATGTTTTCTATACCAATGGCCGTGTGGTTAAAACCGATGGTATGTCGGCCTGCCATCCACAGGGGAAGAAAAGCGTAAATACTACCCTCTTTATCTACAAGAAAATGTACCCCGATATTCACTCTCCCATAAGGAGAGAGTTCTGGTCGAGACCCCGCTGGAAGTTCGTCGGGGAGAAATATCTTGAGGGTAGAGGGGAGATCCGGGGTAACCGTATAGTGAATCACTATCATCTGAGGGTTGATGAGAAGGTATGAATCAATGCCATAATGGTCTTTCATATACTCTCTTGTCAGGTTCAAACGGTGAGGACTGACTTCTCCTAAAAGATTGCTATAGGCAAGTCCAAAAAGAGGGAGGCACCACAGCCAGAAAAGGAAAAAAATGGCCAGATTACGGGGCACCTACATCTCCCTCATCTTCACCCATGGCATCAAGAGCAAGAGAGTTGGTGTTGGTCTGGGGGAGAACGGCTATATTGACAGACGGATGTTCAACAGCATAAAAATGTTTGGCCATCAGATTGGTGAGAGGTCCAGTTGCAGAGTAAAATTTTGTCGGGATGGAAAAACGATCCATGTACCCTGTTCGTGTTACCATGAAATGGAGATGGGGGCCCTTTGTCCATCCCGTGTTTCCACTGTAACCAATGAGCTGTCCGGCTGAGACGCGATCCCCTGGTTTGACGACAGAACCTTTGTATTTGAGATGAACATAGTGGGCAAATGTTCCATCATTGTGATAAATCACAATATAGTTGGCAAGTCCCCGGTAGGCTTTGCGATTTCCTCCCCATCGACTGTTATCCTTGACAAGCACCACAACCCCGTCACGGGCTGCATACACTGGTGTCCCAATAGCGAGGGCAAAGTCAATACTGTAGGCGTTTTTTCCTTTGTGGGAGAAACGAGTTTTATAACCCTGTGTTACACGTACCACCTGACCAGGGGCAAGGGGAAGCCAGTATTCTACATCTTCGGGTTCTAAAAAGGGATCACCAAGTTCATAGGCAAAGCGAAACGTGGGAAGGTTTTTGTTACTGAGAATGAGGACTATCTGCTCAGAATAGGCAGGGATAACATGATGAATGATTTCTTCATTGCCATTTTCATTGGTGTATCGCAAAAGTACCTGGACAGGACAGGCGTACTCATTTTTTGCTGTGTATGTCCATTCCTGACCACTACGATTGGTTATCAGAGAAACTTTTGCCATACCTGCTATAGGCACAAAAACGGTAATGATTATCAAAAAAAGACGGGATTTTGAGTGCATGATGCTTTCTCCTCTCAAAAGTATCGGAATAGTATAAAGGAAAATGAGAAAAAAAGCAATTTTTCGTGTTTTTGTCGTACCCTTTGTATGGTACAGTGTTTCACTAAAACTGTATGATATTTATTCTTTCCTTTTCAGGCAATTCGTGTAATTCGGTTTCTTCCTGTTTTTTTGGCCTGATAGAGCGCCTGATCAGCGAGTTGAATGGCGTTTTGCCAGGAAACTTCGATGGGAGAAGGGGAGACAATCCCTATACTTACCGTGACAGAAGAGGAAACAAGCGAAGCTGGATGGGGAATAGCTTTTTTGGCCAAGTTTTCCTGGATGCGTTTGGCGACAAGAAAGGCTCCTTCTATAGAGGTATTGGTGAGAAGAATCAAAAACTCTTCCCCCCCATAACGGAAGATGAAATCCCCGGGTCGATAGCAGGACTCCTTGAGCACAGAGGCGACCTCTTTTAGACACAAGTCTCCTTTGGCATGACCCAGAGAGTCGTTATAGTTTTTGAAAAAGTCAATATCAAGCATCAAAAGAGAAACAGGGAGTTTGTCCCGCTGGGATCTTTTCCATTCGGTCGGGAGAATCTCCTCCATACCGCGTCGGTTGTAAAGCCCTGTGAGAAAATCCCGGTGGAGTTCTTTCTCCAGTTTTCGGATGAGATCCTTCTGGGAAGTGATATTGGAAAAACTCCAGAGGATTCGACAGGAGGCAGTGTCGCTTTCTCCAATTCGATACTGTTCAAGAAGATAGTGTTTTGACCTTTTGTGGTTTTTGATGGTGACCTCAAGGATTTCATGGCCCTTTCGAAAGGGATACACATGGTCCTTTGGAATGGAGAGGGCTTCTTGTACGTCATCAATCGTGGTGATTCCATTTTCCGGATGGAGAAAGGAAAACTCCTGAGCAAATTGTTCGTTATGGAAACAGAGACTTTTGTCTTCACGGAAAGAGGCCACAGGATTGGGAAGGTGACGAAGAAGGGACATAATAAGCCTGTTTTTTTCCTCAAGTTCCTCTTGCTGGCGCTTGATTTCGGTAATATCTGTAGCACTGACAATAAGAAGATCTTTTTTCCCGTGGTGGTAGGGAAAACTCTGG
The DNA here is from genome assembly GCA_013177995.1 of Brevinematales bacterium. GTDB lineage: Bacteria > Spirochaetota > Brevinematia > Brevinematales > Thermospiraceae > Thermospira. The sequence goes on from JABLXN010000002.1 coordinate 37,349, forward strand.
AGAATGATCCATTTTTCTTCTCCTTTGGCGTTCTGGAAATGGACTTCTGGAAAAAAGTGCTTCTTTGTCCAGAGTTCATCCCATCGTGTGGCATGAAGGGGATGAAAATCCTGAAAATGGTGAGAGAAAAATTCCTCACGATTGGTGATACCAAAAATAGCCTGAGCGGATTCGTTGAGAGAGATGCAGTGGCCACTTTTGTCAAAGATGAGAAGTCCCATCTGAGAGATGGAGATGATGGTTTGATTGAACTCCACCAGTTGAAGAAGCTCTTCTGCCATGGATTTTTGTTCATTGATGTCGATCGAAGCCCCAATGATACGGGAAACGTTTCCCTTTTCGTCGAAAAGGGGGATGAGTCTTGTAATCCAGAAGGTGTCTTTGCCTTCAAAGGGGATAGTTTCTTCGTACCAGATGGTACCCCTTTTTTGTCGGCACTCTTCATAGTGAGCGACGATGGTATCAGCGAGGTCTGGTGGAAGAAAATCATGAGGATGTTTGTCTTTGATGGTTTCGCTTCTCAGGCCGGTGAGTCTCTCATGGGTGGGATTGAGTCCACTATAGGTGAAATCTTTTGGACCATGCACACGGACCAAAAAGATGGCAAGGTCACTATGTTCAAAAAGGGCAGAGGCAAATTCCACAGGATCAAAACCAAGGGCTTCTAAACGAGTTTTTGCCATATCTCTTACTTCCTGGTTTTTTCGAGCCATTGCCACTTTCCTGTACGTATAGCCTGGTTATAGGCATTTTCTATCCATTTTCTGTGGGTTTCCGGCGTTTTCCCGACAAAGTAAGGACGGGCAAGTCCTGTGAGGATGAGTTCTTCGTTGATACAACTCTCCGGAGAAAGGGTATAGACAAGGGCTAAGAGTCTCCCATACCGATCGTTTGGCTTTGCATTGTCCCATTCGAGACGTACTGGGGTTTGTGGTGGAAGTCGGGTGATAAGCCACCTTTTGGCTTCTAAACCTTTGGAGAGAAGGGCTTTTTCACTCACAGTATATCCAGAAGTGCGTAATTTTTTGATGTCTGAAGTCATTTTTCCGCCCCGGGATGTTTCGAAACAATCGACATAGAGGAGCCGTACGGTGGTGAAGGTGTTTTTTGAGAGGCTAACTTTGATGGTATCCCCGTCTATAATTTCTTTCACGATGGCGGTTTGAGAAATCCATGCCCCCCAGAGAGGGGAGAAAAAAAGGAGAAGAAAAAAGATTCGCATCTTATCCCCCTTTGCACCCTGCCTATCAGAACCTTCTGGAGAATAGTATATCTTTTGATTGAAGAAAAGTCAAGTTTTCAATATGGAGACCCTTGCACGGGTGTTTTCTTCCCCGATCTGGGTCAGGGGCTACGCCCCTCTTCCCCGTTTTTTCTGTTTACAGGGGCTTATTTGTCTTTTTTATTCAAAAAAATAAGATTTTTTATTATGGAAAGGGGGACTTTTATACTACTTTATATATTTTACCATTTTCTTGAGACCTTTCCACATTCGTGCAAAGGTCTCATATGGGGAATGTGTTCCTTGTATTCTTTTTGGGTTGCTTTTTCTCAAAAATATGCTATAATATATCAGGGTAAAAAGGAGGGCGGTATGGGTGTGTGGAGTGCGTATTTTACGGATCGCTATAAAAATGGCGATGTGAAAATTTATCGCAAAGCCCAGATTATGGCACCTGTGGTGGGTGTGGTTGGGTCTTTTAGTATACTCCTGGCATTCGTGATGTTTCTGACGGGGGCGGTGGCAGCCGGAGGGGCTATAGCGCTTCTGGTTCTCAGCTGTGGGGTGGTTCTCTTCTTGATGCGCATGGGAAGGTATTCGGTTTCGGTGGGGTTATTTCTCTATACGCTTTTTGTGGTGATGTTTCTTGCCATCAAGTTTGACCAGTACCAGAATGTGTATGAGACGTATGTCTTTGCCACCCTTGGACTTTTTTTGCTTGTGGTGGGAGGGCTTATCAGTGTCAGTAAGCAACAGATAGATGTATTAACTTTTCTTGTGGTTATGGCTATTGGGGTTTTGTATGTTCTGGATGCTTTGCCTTTGGATGGGTACAAAGTCACGCTTCTTGCGATTCAGTCTTTGGCTACCTGTTTTTTGCTGGTGGTGGTGGGGGGATATTTTGTGAGGCGTATGGTTGTGCTTCAACAGACCCTCCTTGAGGAAGGGGTTCACTTAAGTGAACATATTCAAAAGAGTTATCAAAGAACCACAGAGGCTCTCACTCAAACGCAAAAGGATATTGAGAGCATCAGTGGAAGGCTTTCTCAATCTTCACAGCTCTTGCATAGTACGGCGCAGGATCTTGAAAAATTTTTCTCTGAAATGGCCAAAAATATGCAGACCCTCTCGGGTATTCTTGTTTCCAATGCCTCCAGGGAAGAAGAAGTACTGGGTATCCAGCAGGAGGCGGGGAGATCGATTCAGACCCACTTGTCTAAATTAGGTGAGGGCATGAACGTCGTCTCAAAGACCATTCATCTTGTTCAGCAAAGTGCCAGTACCGCCGAAGAGAGAGAACATGTTCTTGTCAGGGTCTTTCGGACGATGGATCAGGTAGATGGAAGCCTGAAGGGGCTTTCTTCTCAGATTACTGCTATGGTGGGTATGCTTGAGAGGCTTTTTGAGATCAATACCCTCATCAGTGAGATAGCAGAAAAAACTCATATGCTTGGGCTCAATGCCTCTATTGAGGCCAGTCATTCCGGGGGAGAAGGCAAGGGCTTCCGTATCGTGGCCGAGGAGATCAGGCGTTTGGCCCAGAATGCAAAACAAAGGAGTATGGAGGTAGGGGAGTTTTTAAGCAATATTCAAAAAAGCATAGGAATTGTTGAGGATTCCATGAAGGAAACGGTGGGATTTTTCAAAACAGTGCAGAGTGAGGTTCAGGAAACCCAGGTGGAACTCAAGGAAACCTTTGAGAATCTCCAGATGGTGGCAAACAATACGCAAACCATCAACGAATTTCTGGTGGATTTTTCGACTTTTGGGAATCAGGTGAAAGATGCCACAGAGAAGATGGAAAGGGAACTGAAAAATACCCTTGAGCAGACAAAGATAGCCAGTTCTGTTGCCCAGAAGGTCTATGAGGAGGCGAGTTCGTTGAGAAGTCATTTCCTCAGGCTGGTTGATGAATCAGCCACACTCTCTCAACTCAGTAGGGAAAATCAGGAGGAGATTCAGAAACTCAGAGAAAGGATTGGGTGAGCCTTATTTGGGAGAGGTCTTGTTTGGAGGGAGGCAGAGGCTGAATACGAAGAAGGCATTTGCAAGGGAAAGGGTTTTGTGTTATAATAAATTAGAGGAGTAAGTGATGAAAAAGGTATTTCTTTTGGTGGTTTTGGGGCTTTTCTCCTGTACGGCTACGCAGGAGGAGAGGCTTATTCTTTCTCCCAAGGATGGAGAAACACTTCGTGGGGTGGTGATTATTTCGGTTGCTCCCCCCTCGACGATGGTAGTAGATCGAGTGGAGATACGTATCAATGATAGCCCTCATGCGGTGATTAATGCCCCTGGTCCTTATACCTCGGAGTGGGATACGACAACTGTTCCCAACGGGTTTTATAAGATTTCGGTCTCTGTGTATGATATAGAGGGAAAGTTTCAGAGCGAGACCATAGAGGTGCAGGTTGCAAACTGATGGACGGTGTACTCCCTCTTTGTAAACCTTCTGGGCCTTCTTCCTACGATATGATTCGCATGCTTCAGAAAAGGATACCTGTGTTGAAGAAAAGTAAAATAGGTCACGCAGGTACCCTTGATCCTATGGCGGAAGGGGTCCTTCTTCTCTTGATTGGGGAAGCCACAAAACTTTTTCCTTTCCTTCTGGAACATGACAAGGTATATGAGGTCTGGATTCAGTTTGGTGTGGCTACAGATACCGATGACAGTACAGGCAAGGTAATAGCCACATCTGATATGGTGCCTTCTCAAAAAGAGGTAGAATCTGTCGTAGCCCGTTTTCAGGGAAGAATCGTGCAGGTACCTCCTCGTTATTCGGCCTTGAAGGTGGAGGGGAAACGGGCCTATGAGCGAGCAAGAAACGGGGAGCATGTAGAACTTCAGCCTCGCCAAGTGGATATTTTTGAACATATTCTTTTAGACTATGATGGGAAGGCAAGGGTGGTACATACCAGAGTACGCTGTTCTTCGGGAACCTATATTCGAAGTTTGGCCAGAGATATGGGAGAGGTTTTAGGGTGCTATGGTCATGTACTTCGCCTTGTACGGACGGAAACCTTAGGTATTGGACTTGCAGACACGGTTTCTCTTGAGACCCTCTCAGGGGAAAACTGGACCTCTTTTCTTTTGCCTATGAGACGACTTCTTTTGTTTCCCGTACTTGAAATAAAAAATCCTCTCTGGGTTACTCAGGGGAGAAAATTAGAAGAGGGTTCTTTTGTATTGCCTCCTGCGAAAAATGGAATGTATCAGGTGGTTTTCAGGGATACTCTTCTTGCTATTGGGGAGTGGCGGGAGGGACGGTTCTTTTATCGACGGGTTTTTCATGGGTAGGCCAAGGATTCTTCTTGTGTATCCTTATATTGAGGATTTTGCGGCGTACGATCATTTTGCCAAACCTGTAGGTCTCTGGATGCTTGCCGATATCCTTCGTCCCGTGGCTGATATTGCCTATGTCAATATTTTGCAAAGAAATATCCCAGAGCTTGGTCTCAAGTCTAAAGCGGATGGAACAGGGCATTTTTATCAGCAGGTTACTGCTGTGCCTGAGGTTCTTTCAGATATTCCCCGTCGATGGAAAAGGTATGGTATGCCAGAGGAAATCTTGTATCAGAAGTTGAAGGGGCTTGATTGGCAACCCGATTGGATTTTTGTTTCGAGTGGTATGACGTACTGGTATACAGGGCTTTCGTATACCATTCGGCTTTTGCGGGATGTCTTTCCCTCAGCTATGGTAGTGGTTGGGGGGATATATGCTTCTCTTTTGCCCGATCATGCCGCTTTGCAGGGGGCTGATGTGGTCGTTCCCTTTCAGCAACCTGCAAAGGTAGCGAATGTTTTGTCGCAGCTTTTGGGTGTTTCTCTCAGGGGAGAGAAGGTAGTTCCCGATTACTCTATAGCCCGGGAGTATGGCTATGCCCCCCTTCTTTTGTCTTTAGGGTGTGTGTTTCGATGTGAGTATTGTGCCAGCCACAGGCTTTTGTCTTTTGAGCCTTTGGATATAGCAAGGACTCTTCGGGCTTTTGATTGGCTGTATAACGAAAAGGGGGTCAGGCATTTTGCCTTTTATGATGATACCCTTTTGTTTCAGCCGGAAAAAAGGCTAAAAATCCTTTTGCATCATGTTCTTGAAAAAGGCTATACCCCTGTTTTTCATACGCCAAATGGGCTTCATATTCGTTTTCTCACGGAAGATGTGGCAAAGCTTATGAAAAAGGCGGGTTTTGAGGATGTGAGACTTTCCCTTGAGTCTTCGGAGGAGGAATTTCATCAAACCCATCAGCAAAAGGCTAAACGAGAAGAGTTTTTGAGGGCTATGGAGATTTTGTATAAGGTGGGTTTTTCTCGCCGTCATATCAGGGTATATACCCTGGTGAATGTCCCTGGACAGTCCCTTTCCTCGGTGGAAAAAACCATGCAGTTTATTTTTGCCTCAGGGGGGATGCCCATGTTGGCCTATTATTCACCTATACCGGGTACACCTGATTTTGTCAGGGCTTCCTCTCTCACAGACCTTTCTGATCCTCTTTTTCATAATAACACCGTTTATCTTTATCGCAGTGGGATTGATGTTTCCTATGTACAGCATCTTCACCAGCTGGAGGTAAACTATCGCCATCAGGTACAGAGAGAGGAGTCTCCCTCGCCATAGGAAAACCAAGAGAGGGAAAATTCCCAAGTCTTTTCTGAAAGCATGGCTATGGCAAAAGTTTTACGCCGCCGGTACCGGTGGAAACAAACTGGTAGGTGCGACCGGGGACAAGATCAATGGCTATAGCCTGGCCGTAAAACGTGCGGATACCTAATTTTTTGGCAGCTGCGCTATTGGTGATGGCTTCTACAATGCGTTGTCCCATGAGATGGAAGTTTTTCCCATCAATACCCACCAGGTCCTCTTCCGGGATGTCAAACCCCCAGAGAAGCCCTTTCTCCCCTGAAAAAAGGGAATATCCTTTTTCGGGAGGGATGGTCTCTGTATAGATCCGGGCAGGAAAGGCAAGATTATAAGCACTCCCCTCAGCTACCACGCTGTACTCAAAATTGCATACCCCAAAATCTACATAAATCCTTTTTTCTGGAGTGAAAAAGGTCTCTCTGTGGCGAAGCAGGGGCTTATTTTGCCAGGGGCTATGGGTGTAATAAAAGAGAGTGAGGGTGTAGCCATTGGTAGTTGTTTCTACCGAGATATCCAGAAGCTTTCCCTCAAAATGGAGGTTTTTGAGGGTTTGGGTGAGGAGTTCTTTTTCCCTGTTGAGTCTCAGGTTTTCAGAGAGTATGTGAATATCTTTTTCAAAAAAGGCTAACAGAAAAAGAAATAGAAACCCCATCAAAAATTGAGGAAGAGAAAGAAAAAAAAGAGTGGTTTTTTCCGAAAGGTTGAAAAGAAACACCGACCACCTCCAGGATCCGTCTCCACTTATTCCCTGTTTGAAAAGGAGAAGAAGAAAAAGAAACCCCAGTATTGCCCACCCCCAGGGAGTGAAAAAAAGAAAGGAGAATATCTTGGCCAGTCCATGCACAAGAGGGAAAAGAAGCTGAAAGGTTTCCATCTTACTTTTCCCTGAGTTCTATCGTGCCATTTTGACGATAGAGAACGAGATAGCGTACAGGTTGCCAGGCTTTTCCGGGGTACTGGTGGACAGCTATGGTTTGGGTCTGGGAGATAGTGATTTTTTCAGGAAGGGGAGAGGTGAGGAGAAGCAAAGCCAGTCTCTCTGCATCTCCACCAGTAGCGAGAGCGTTAGTAAAGGTATCAAATACCTCAATCCCCTCCGAAGGAGCGACCTGGTCACTGTAGAGGCGAAGGGGGTAACCAAAAACAAAGCGATTGGTTTCGTATGTCCAGGAGAGGAGACGAAACTCAAGATAGAGATCTGTTCCCCCCATTTCAAAGGTCTCACTTTGAAGGGGAATTCCAGAAGGACTATAGAAAATAACCTGTCCTCCTATCTCCGGTGAAGTCTGGGAGAGACTTATCTCACCCAGCGGAAACTCATTGGTGAGGGACTGAATAGCTTTTTGAAGATCAACTATGTTCTTTTTGAGGTTTGTTTGCCAGTAGCTGAGTATCAGAAAAGCGGCTGCACAGAGAACAAGGAAGAGAAGAATCAGGGCTGTGACGGGAAGAGGCTTGTGTTCTTTCATAACCACCTCTTTATCATTTCTTGAGCGTGAGTTTTGGCGCTTTCATCCTCTCCTCCTAACATACGGGCAATTTCGGGTATCCGTTCCTCAGGTCCGAGAGGGATGAGTCTGGTATAGGTTTTGTTGTCCACCACTTCTTTGAGAACCTTGAAGTGGGTTGTGGCGGCAGAAGCTATCTGGGGAAGGTGGGTAATTACTAAAAGCTGTTTGTGAGAGGCTATCTGTCGCATCTTGGTAGCCACCTGATTGGCCGTAAGGCCGCCTATTCCTACATCAATTTCGTCAAAAATGAGGGTTTCCACCACATCAGAACGGGAGAAAATGCTTTTGAGGGCAAGCATGACACGGGAGATCTCCCCACCAGAGGCTATTTTTCGCAGGGGCTTTGGTTCTTCGCCGGGATTGGTTGTCATGAAGAACTCGACGCGATCAATACCACTCTCAGAGATCTTGATGGGAACATCCTGAATCCTGAGAGGGGAATTCTCATCACGCACGTACTTGATATCCACGATGAAGGTCGCCTTGTCCATTCCTAAGGTGGCAAGTTCCTCCCCGATGTGTTTGGCAAGGTTTGTAGCCACTTCCTGTCTTTTTTTGGAAAGGGCAAGGGCTTTTTCGCTATAGAGACGCTGGGTTTCTTCAATCTCTTTCTGGATGGAGGCGATTTCTTCTGCTCGGTTGGAGAAGCGGCGAAGTCTGTCCTGACATTCGGTGAGGTAGTCCAAGAGTTCCTGGACGGTGTTTTTCTTGTATTTTCTCTTGAGGTCTTTGATGGTTTCTAACCTTTCGATGAGACTATTCATCTTCTCGGGATCAAAATCGATGGTATCACGGGCTTCTCTGATAAGGCTGGCTGCCTCCTGCGTCTGGGTGAAAACGGTATCCAGAATCTCATATATTTCCTGGTAGGTTTTGTCCATGCCGGCAATATCTGCTAAGGGATGGAGAATTTTTTGAAGCTTGGAGAGGACTGACCCATCCTGTTCGTAGAGCACCTGATGGGCAAGGGAAAAGGCTTCCGCTATTTTTTCGCCATTTTCAAGACGTTTCACCTCTTCTGTGAGTTCGTTTTCCTCTTCGGGGTAGAGTTTTGCCCCGGCAATATCCTCTACCGCGGTTTCCCAGAAGATTTTTTCCTCTTCTAAGCGACTTTCATCCTGCTGGAGGTCGGCAAGCGTGGCCAAGAGACTACTGAATTTCTGGTAGAGGTTTTTTACCTCTTCTCTTTCTTCAAAGAGATTGCCGTATCTATCTAACATGTCGAGGTGAACCTTTTGTTGAAGAAGAAGCTGGTGATCGTGTTGACCGTGAAAATCTACTAAATACTCACCAATCGCTTCAAGTTTGGAAAGGGGTTCTTGAAGCCCATTGATAAAGACACGACCACGACCATCGGAGACAATCTCTCGTCTGATGAGAAGGGTGTCCGAGGTATCTATTTCTAAATTTTTGAGGATGTCTTTGAGAGCAGGTTCTTTGAGTATGAATTCACCTTCTACAATAGCCCGTTCACTCCCGGTGCGGATAACGGAGGTATCCGCCCTTTCTCCTGTGAGAAGGCCAAGCGCCCCGAGAATAATGGACTTTCCAGCCCCTGTTTCTCCTGTGAAGGCAATGAAACCATCAGGAAATTCTACCTCAAGATGGTCTATAATAGCGTAATTTCGTATCGCAAGCCTCTGTATCATACCTGCCACCTTAATTTTTTTCTGAGAAGTTGATAGAATTGATGTTTATGGGGTTCATAGACGGTGAGTTTTTTCTCACTGAGCTGGACGTGGATCTCATCCCCTTCCTGAAGGTGAAAATTTTCCTGTCCATCGATCGTGAGAGCACTTTCCTGGGGGTCCCCATTGATACGCACCTTGATATGATGATGGGCATCTGTCACAAAAGGGCGAACGGCAAGAGTATGGGCACAGATGGGGGTGATGACGATGGCGGGAAGAGTAGGGGAGAGAATGGGTCCACCGGCTGAGAGGTTGTAGGCTGTTGATCCCGTGGGAGTGGAGATAATAAGCCCATCGGCTGAGTAATGGGAGAAGAGTTCATTTTCGATGAAGACCTCAATGGGAATCATACGGGAAAGGGTACCCCTGGCAATCACCGCATCGTTCAAGAAGGGGGCAAGACGGTGGGTGCGGTTGTCTCGTGTGATACACACATCCAGAAGAAAACGTTCGCAGAGGGGGATGGACTCATTTTCAATCCCATCGATGAGACTTCCACACTCCTGGGGGGAAACACTCATGAGAAATCCAAGTTTTCCCGCATTGATACCAACAAGGGGAATCCCAAAGATCCCAAAGGTTCTGGCGGCATAGAGAAAAGTGCCATCTCCACCTATGACAAAGATGGCCTGATAGTCCTCATGACGGTAATGGATATCAAAATCAGAGATCACTTCGGCATTCTTGAGTTTGTACCACGCTGGTTCCACGACACAAAACTCTATTTCTCGTCTGGAGAGTTCGTGAGTGAGAGTAGTGAGGGCTTCGGCGACCTGTGGTCGACTACTCTGAGCGACTATCAGAATCTTTTTGAGTTTCATTCTCTTTTTCTCCTTTTTGATGCCCGCTGAAGAAACGAACAAGTTTTTGCCACCAGGACCTTTTCCCGAACCGTTTGGTGTAGTCTTCCATAGCTGTAATGAGGTCGATGGGGCCATAACGTTCTTTGAGATAATGCCAATGGTCCATAATCCAGATATAGAGATCACCGGCTGTTCGACCGGGAAAATGCTTGAGGATTTTGTTGGAGAGAATGAGATCAGTGACGGGTTTGTAGAGATTGAAAAACCACTCTTTTGAGGCCTCTTCAATGGAGAGGGATTTCTTGAGCCTTTCTTCAAGAAGATATTTGTAGGTATTGATATGTTCTACTAAGCGATAGTATCCCCAGGGGTTGGTGAGAGAGAAGGAGATGTGAGGAAGGACCTTGTCGATGTGGGTTTTCTCTAAAAAGAATCTATAGCCTTCTGCAATGAGGAGGCTTTTCTGGTCAAGTTTTTCTGATTGGAGGGGTACCTTGACAAAGAGTTCGGTAATCTCTGCGTCGATAAATTCCATGCCGAGCTGTCTTGCTACAGAAACCCGGTGGTTTCCATCCCGGACAAAGTAGAAATCACCCACCTTGTAAACCTTGATCGGGGGGAGGGTGATCTCCTTGAGATGGGCAAGGTCAATGTTTTCCCATCGTTGACGGTTATGCTCGTGAAGAGGGAGAAAATTGGTATCAAAATCCTGATAACGCCCTTCGGATCCCACGATCTTGTCAAGGGGAATACTCTTGACCCCTCTATAGGCCATACCGTGGGGGGCAAGGAGGTGTTTCACTTCGTCAAAGCGGAGGAGTTCATCATTCTGGGAGAAGAGTTTTTTCATCAGCCTGGAGAAAAAAGCCTTGTTTTTTGCCTTCTCAAAATCCCATCGGGCTTTGTTGTAGAGGTTTATTTGACTCATGGCTTCTCCTGGAGATAAGTGTTGAGGTCAATAATCTGGTAATCGTAGGCGTTAATCACATAGGTGCCGTTTACTTTGGCTACTCGTGAGGCATTGCGGTCGTAGAGATGCGTGTGTCCGTGGAGCCATACCTTGGGCTTGAACGTCTTGATGAAGGAAAGAAACGCCTCAAACCCTCTGTGGGGAAGATCTTTTCCGTCATGAATCCCATACGGAGGGGCGTGGCTGATTACCACGTCAACGTAGCGGTGATATATCATTCTGTTATAGAAAAGAGAAGGGGACATGAGAAGGATTCTATTCCACATCTGTTTCTCATTGTACTGGTGTTCCCCGTAGTTGTAAAGGTAAGAACCTTCTAAACCGGCGAAAAGGACTTTGTTTTTTTCTATGACTTTCATATCAATATTTACACCGCCAAAAAAACATTTTTTCTGATAGTTGAGTTGATGATACTTAAAATCATTGACTTCATTGAGGGTTTCACACCACTTTTTTTTTCTTGTGTAGTGATCATGATTGCCGCAGACATACAGAAGGGGCTTGTTGATGGTCGAGACAAGATAATCAAGATAGTACATGGGAAGATCCCCGCACGACACAATCAAATCCACATCTCCTGCGACGTTAGTGACGAGAGGGCTATAGAGCTTTTGATTAACCACATCACTGACAACGAGAAGTTTCACAACAACCTTACACCTCTTTGATGTGGGACTCAATCATTTTTTCAAAATCAGCACGACTCATTTTGTCTTTGTAGAGTTCCCACATGGCTTCTATAGCATCTTCTTTGGTAGGAAACTTGACACCCTTCTGGGCATCATCGAGGGTTACCACAAATGGCATACATACCTCCCATATATCTTCTCTACTATTGTAGCATATTTTCTCTTCTCAGGCAAGCATTTTGTCAATACTCTGGCGGGCTTTTTCTCTGATGTCATCAGCCACTTTGACAATAAACTTTTCTTCCACCAGGGCATCATGGAGTTTCTGCAGGGTGATACGTTTCATGTTCTTACATTCCATTCGGTGGGATGGTTCGAGAAATAGCCGGTCTGGGAACTTTTTTTGCAGGGCATAAACCATCCCCCATTCGGTAACAATGATGAATTCTCTTGTTTCGGGGTGTTTGGCGACAAAATCCATCATCTGGCCTGTGCTGCAGATGCCATCAGCGATCTCCTGAATTTCTTCTGGACATTCGGGATGAGCCATGGTGAGGGCGCGGGGATGAGCTTCTTTTGTTCTCAGAATGGCTTCAAGGTCTGCGGTTTCGTGTACGACACAAAAGCCCGGCCATAGGACAATTTCTTTTTCTGGAACATGTTTTTGCACGTAGCGACCAAGGTTTTTGTCAGGAAGAAAAACGATCTTGTTATTGGGAACACGTCGAACGATATCTATAGCATTGGCTGAGGTACAACAGATGTCGACTTCTGCTTTTACCTCTGCGCTTGAGTTGACATAGGCGACAAAGGTGTAGTCAGGGTATTGTTTTCTCCATCGGCGTACTTCCTCGACAGGGGCAAAATTGGCGAGTGGACAACCTGCATTCGTATCGGGAATAATGATTCGTTTGTCAGGATTGAGGATAGAAACCGTTTCCGCCATGAAATAGACGCCGCAGACAACAATGAGATCGTTTTGGATAGAGAGGGCGTGTTTTGCCATTCCAAGTGAGTCAGCTACATAATCGGCCACATCCTGTATTTCAGGAAGCTGGTAGTTATGGGCAAGGATATAGGCATTTTTTTCTTTTTTGAGATGGGAAATGGTATCTTTGAGTTGCTGTATGTCCACATTGCCTCCCTTGCGTGGTACTTCAGAAAGGACGGACTCACTTATTCTATGTGCTTATTGATTATAAGATATTTTTTAGAAAAGTCAAGGGGGGAATTTCTTTAGAAAAGCAGGGATTTTTTGCTATTCTTCTTTCAATCGTTTGGATGTGTGTTCATGAAATAGAGAATAGCAAAGAGCCTTTTTTCCAAAAAACAGCCCCCATAAGGGGGCTGTTTTTTGCACATTTCTATGGCCTTGCCTCTACTGTGGCGACAATCTTCATATTTCCCACATCAAAGAGCACAGTGACCACATCGTTATTATCACAGGTGATGGCAATCTGTTTACCACTATCGTAGAGAGTAATGGGCCCTACCCGTGTCCAGCTTGTGAAAATCCATTGATCAATCCAGTTAGGGTTATTGATGACCTTGAATTCAAGAGCCGTCGTTGACGTACCCCTGGAAATTACGGTGGTGGTTACCGTGTTGCTGAAACTTATTTTTGAGGTTGCCCCGGCCGTGTGGGAGAGAGTGACAGAATTGGGATCCCAGTTGTTGTGATCCCCGGGGAGATACAGTGTTCGGCTTTCATTCCAGTTTGAGAAGATGATAGTGAAAAGACCATTAGGTTGACTGGACGAGAGGGTAGTGAAGCTCACAGGGGCATTGGTATAGAGAGAGGTATTACCTGTATTATCTTTCACGGCGACATTGACATAGTAGGTGGTGTTTTCAAAGAGGCTTAAGAGAGTGGTAGAAGTCATATTTTCCGTCCAGCCAATCACAGAAACCCCAGGGCCGGCGTTGGTAACCTCTGCGAGTGTGTCAATAAGAGAGGCATTGGTGGTGTACGCAACCAGATACCTGAGATAGGAAAAAGATGTGGAATTGTCAGAAGCCGCAGGCCAGTAAACAACAGCTGAAGAATTCTGGATATTGGAAACCTGGATAATACCTCCCGGGGAGGGGGCTTGGGTATCTTCTATGGTATAGGAAATCGTATTGGTGAAAGAGGGGAGAAGCCCTGTTTTGGTAGCATAGGCTTTGAGGGTATAGGTTCCTGCGGTGAGAGGGAGAGAGGATGAAGTATGCCAGTTTGCTCCCTCATTGGTACTCCAGAAGAGAGAAGCTCCAGGGGTGGCACAGGTGATGGTTACCGTGATATTGGTGGGATAGGTGCCGCCAGTGGGGAAGAATTGAGGGGTGGCTACCTTCGTTTCGTTGATAGTGTAGGTTTTCTGGTTGGTCAAGGATTTGAGTCCGTCTTTTTCTGCATAGCCGGAAAGTGTCCAGATTCCCGCGGGTAACATGATTTCATTTGTCTGTATCCAGGTTGTACCGTTGGTAGAAAGGTATATTGTTGCTCCCTCTGTTGTGGTGGTAGCCGTAATGAGGGTGGCACTTTCATAGGTTCCTGCGGGTGGGGTGAAAACGGGAGTGGCTACTCCAGAGGAAGATATACTGTACTCCCAGCTGTTAGTTATGGAAAGAGCCCCGTCTTTGGTAGCGTAGGCCTTGACCGTGTACCATCCTGAGGAGAGGGTAAGAGAACCAGTTGAGGAGGTAGTCCAGTTGTTGGTTGTCCAGAAAATAGAAGCTCCTGTTGTCGCTGAGGAAAAGCTGATGGTCTGAGCCGAGGTGTAAGCACCAGCGGCAGGAGATGCCTCTGGTGAGGCCACACGAATGGTAAAGGTTCCTACAATGGTATCAGATTGTATATAACCATATTTTGTGGCATAGGCTTTGACTTCGTAGGAGCCAAAGCCAAGGACAAGGCTCACAGGAGAATTACCCGAATGAACGGTAACCCAGTTATTGGTTGTCCAGAAAATAGTACTCTCTGGGAGAGTGGTGGTAAGGGAGAGTGTGATTGGATTGGCTGATTCTCCTGGTAACGGAGAAAAGAGAGGGGCAGGTACTTTAGCCACATTGGTATATACCTGAATCAAGATGGGACGCGAAAGAACACTATACCCACCAGAAAGGATAACCTTTGTCCAGAGGTAGTAGGTTCCTTCGTTTGCCATCAAGAGATTGGTGGACAGAGTGATACTTCCGCTTTTTCCTACATCCATTCCTATGAGATTGGTTGTTGTTTTTTCTCCAGGACACCACAGGATGAGAAAAGACTCAATATTGGAGACCGTGGAAACTGTTACCTTGACAGGGATGTTTAACGAAGCAAAAAACTGGAGATTGGTAGGAGAGACGATCTGGATGGTGGTTTGTGTTTGAGTATCAGTAGTGACAAGTTCCGGAAAAGTTTCCTTTCCCTTTTCTCCTAAGGAAGTACAGGCACTTATAAAACTAGCGGCAAAGCCAAGAATGAGAGCTATTCTCTTAAAACGCATACGCTACCCCCATACCAATAACGATATATCCAAAAAAGCTATCATAGACACCGGCATGATACGAGAGATCTACTCGTCCTCCCCAGGAAGGAGTGAAATGGTATATTCCAGCCGCATAAGGGGCAAAAATCATCCCAAATCCCATCTGATTACCACTCACTCCACCTGCCTTGAATCCAAAGCCGTACACCGCAGGAATGAGATCAATTCCACCTTCTAAAGTGAGGGCAGAAAGGTCAGGAAAGGTATAATATCCTGCGATTCCTATTCCCATCCCTGCATTCCAGAAAGAGGTGTTGGTTCCACCACTCATTCCTCCAAAAAGTACAGCTCTGGTTTTCACAGGCCAGGATATATTCCAGAGGTGAAGAAGGGGATAATCAAGAGAAACCGTGATTCCTCCTCCAAGGGCATCACCAAAAAGGACAAGACCAGGGCTTGCAGAGAGTTCAAAGCGGGAAACCTTGCCCCACATGAAGGGGGCAAGGCCTATAAGGATAAACAAAATAAGAGTTTTCTTTTGCATATTTTTTCCTCCGTCCTGATTATGGTTTGAGGTACGGGCCATCTTCACCAATCTTGCCTGGGCCATTGAGAACATAGATGCGGGCATTTCCCTGACCACTACAGGTAGCGGTGAGGGAGCCACCGTTGGCGACTACCTTGGTATCTCCTGTGATGGCATCCCGATAGGTTCCCCCGGGCAGATTGTAGAAGGTGGCGCTTCCTGAGATAGTCACAAGGGCGAAACTATCAATGCCACGAGCGGGGTCGGTGAAGCGTCTCTTGAATGCCATACCATCTCCGGAGATATAGGCCGTGGAATATTGACCCTTCTGCAGGGCTGGTATTCTCCGGCGGATCATGTTGAGCCTTCGGATATGCTGGGCAAGCGGGTAGGAGAGGGTACTTGCTACCGTTCCGGATGCCGTATAAACCCCATAATCAGAGGCCGTGACAGTTCCCTCTAAATAGTTGCCAAAATAGGCACGGCCTGTGTTGGCAAGTGGACCACTGGCCCCAAGATCACATGGAGCACCCTTTTTGAATTCTACTTCTGTACCATAGTAAATGCAGGGTATACCCCGGAAGGTGAACATCAACGTGAGGTTTTCTGCCCAATCCGCCTGACTGCCGTTGTAACGGGTGTTCATATCAGGACCATAGTCGTGTGAGTCCACATACACCACATTCCAGGTGGCATCACTATAATAATGGTCTGTGCCTACAGCTAAATTGAAGGCATCACGAGCGCGACCAAAATTCCAGTGCATAGGAAAGTCGATAACATCAAGACCCGAGCGACGAGACCAGTCTGGTGTGTGGTATTCATTCTCATATTGTCCCCTGAGACGGTGGTTATCACTTGTTGGTTGAAGAGCAATGGTACTGCTGTCATAGTTATCATCCCAGAGTTGCTTGGTAGAGTTCGTGTTCTGGGCAAGTGTTCCCCAGGCGTAGGTTTTGGATTCTTTCCATGTGTAGAAAGGTGTGGAAATAATAGGCTTTTCAAAATTCCATATTCCTCTGTAGCGGGTACAAACCTCTCCAAAGATATAGAAGTTTTCTCCCCCTCTTTGTTTGAATTGGGGAATAAACTCCTTGTTGAAGGTGAGGCGGGAGATATGTTTCACTGTGTCAATACGGAAGCCGTCCACCCCCCAGTCGATGTACTGGTAGTAGGCTTCTCTGAGATACTGAGCTACCACAGGATTTTCGGTGTTAAGGTCGACACAATCTCCAGCGATCTGGGCGGTCTGGACGGTATAATCTTCCCATCCGAGGTTTTTCTCGTGGTGGTAGATGTGATCCACATCTGTCCAGTCCTCTTTCATGGCTGTGATTCTGGCACTATACTGGAGTCCAGCACTGAGGGAGTCATAATTAGCAGGTAACCGATTGGTATAAGGTCCTTTGGTAAAAGCATTGCTATAGGGTTCGGCCTGACGACGATAGAACATGGGATAAATATTCTCTTCCCCAAAGTTTCCCGTGTGATTGAGGACGATGTCCTGAATGATCTTGATGCCCTTGGCATGGGCAGCCTGAATAAGTCTTCGATAGCTATCCTCAGCCGTGGCATCCTGAGAACTCTTGTAACGGTAATCTACCTTTTTGTGATTGATGGCATGATAGCCATGATAGTCCATACCACTGGCGTTTTGAACCACAGGAGTGATCCAGATAGCAGAGAAACCAAGGGCTTTGATGTAGTCAAGTTTCTGGATGATACCCTCAAAATCTCCTCTCCAAGCAGGGTCATTGGGATAGTTGCCTGCGGCCATATCATCCCAGCAGTACACATTGTTTGCAGGATCTCCATCGTAGAAACGGGTGGTAATCAAGAAGTAAATGGTTTCTTCACGGAAATCGCCTGTACGAGTGTTGGTGATTACTGTTACCGTAAAGTTAGTGGTGCTACTTGCTCCGTTGTTATCGGTTATTGTCAGGGTGACCTGGAAGGTTCCCGGAGAGAAGTAGCGGTTGGAGACCACCGCACCACTTCGTGTGCTGTATTCTGCCCCTGTGAATGTCCAGGAGTATGATACGATGGTTCCATTGGGGTCAAAGGAGGCCGAGGCATTGAAGCCAAAAGAATTGGAAACCATGCCGTAGGTATCAGCAGAGAACTGAATGACAGGAGGCAGGTTAGTATTTGAGGTGATCACCGTGATAGAACTGGACCAGTTGCTATTACCGGCACCGTCAATGGCTAAGGCCTTGATGGTATGTGGACCATTGGTGCTATAGGCACTATTCCATGTGGTCTGATAAGGGGAAGAGGTGATAGTTCTGAGAAGCACATTATCCACGTAGAAGCTTACGGATTCGATCACCCCTGTGTTATCACTCGCGGCTGCTACCAGCAAAACTTCTCCTGTAACCTGGCTACCGGCGGATGGGGAAACAAGGCTTACCTCTGGTGGAACAGGGTCATCGGGATCACAGAGATACCATTTTCCGGTGATTTTACCTCCACTGATACCATTGGTGATAAACCAGTACTCACCAGGAGCCGTCAAAGAGAGATCTACCGTTTGAGGACTTCCCGATTGGCTGAAAATAAGATTGACAGAGGTGGCGTTGGTGAAGACAAAACGATACCAACTTCCACTTTCAGCTGTCATACTTTTGCCTGGCCAGCTTACCGTCGGCATACTGCCGGCAGGGGAGACATTCCAGTAATACACAGAAGGCGTTGTCCATCCAGAGGGATTTTTGAAGTGAACAATGATTCCTCCCTGGAAATCGGCGGTGAAAGTGATTGTGTTTGTGGAAGAGGAATTACCTGCGTGATCTTTTGCATATACCTTGAGGGTATGAGAACCAGCTGTGAGGCTGAAGGTGCGTGAGAAAGAGGTGGTACCACTGGCTTCTACAAAATCTCCCCCATCAAGGGAAAGGTACACCTTGCTTACCCCGGAGAGGGTATCACTGGCATTTCCTGTTACGGTAAGAGAACTGGAAAGCCAACTTTGGCCGTCCGTTGGGGTGGTGACGGAAACAGAAGGAGGTGTGGTATCTCTTACGATGATTCGTGAAGAAGCATTGGTTTTGTTAGCGGAAGAAATGGCGGCAACTTCAATAGAGTTACTTCCTTCGGAGAGGGTGACTATATACGACCAGGAAGTGGTTCCTGTGGTATTTTGCCATGAGCCACCATTGAGGCGAACGATGACTTTGGAGATGCTTGCGCCATCAACTGACGCTGTTCCCTGTACGGTGAGAGAGGAAACGTTGGTGAGAATATCCACAGAAGGGGTAGTGATAACCACAGAAGGCATTCCCACAATAGCGGTGAAAGTGACTGTGTTGGTGACTGAAGTATTGCTGGCTATATCTAAGGCGTAAATACTGAGGGTATGCGTGCCTTCATCAAGAGAAATATTGGTGGCAAAATTTTGACTTGTTCCACTGAGAGAAAGAGAATTCCAGGCCTGGGTATCTATCTTATACACAAGGGCAAGAAGTCCGCTATTATCAGAAGCACTCCCTGAGATTTCGAGAGAGGTCCCTGTGATATGGTTATTCGTTGGGGAAAGAAGGTTCAGCGAGGGACGGACATTATCCTGAAGGGCGAGGGAGATATTTGTCTTGGCTGAGAGACCCAAGTTGCCACTTCTATCCTCAGCAAGAAGAGAGAGTTCATAGGTACCAGCTGAGAGATTCGCAGAAAATTGCACATCTCCATAATGTTTTCCACTGGATATTCCCTGGGTGATGTTGGTAACCGTATTGCCGGCCTGTTTAATGAGAAGAGAAACCTTGACAACGGTGTCGTTATCACTCCAGCCGGCTGTGACTGACAACGTCGTTCCACTCAGGGAAAGAGAATTGAACGCAACGATGGGGGTTTCCCGATCTTCATAAGAAGAGGAAACAGGACCAGAGACATCCTTCATCAGCTGACACCCTGAAAACACCATTCCCACCAGAAGCAAGCCTAACCACCTGCTCCACCATACTTTCTTCATTATCCTTCCTCCGAAAAACAAAAGTAACCGTTTTCATATTTGTTTCACGGTCCACATATAATACGAAAAGAACAGGGAAAAACTGCAATTTTTTTCAAAAAAATTTTTTCTAAGTTTATTTCCTGTAAAGAGATAAGAAGTAGAAACCCTGTGCATTTTGCATAAAAAAAGTTCATAATAGAATATTTTTGTGCATTCTTTTCACAGGTCAAAAAAAAGAAGAAATTTGCATTTTCGATTTCTTTGCCTTATAGTGAATTTGTCAATAACAGGACTTTATCTCAAGGAAGGTCTATGGAGATACTCATTGTTACCCAATCTTTTTATGTTCGAAACCAGTTTGTCAATACCTTTTATCCACGGGGAGTGACGGTTTATCATACGGATAACGCCGAACAACTTCTTGAAAAGCTCAGACTCTATCCTGGTATTGAGTTTGTTTTTATTGATGTGATTCATGAGGAGTATGCTCAGGCCCTGGATATTTTAGCAAAGGTAAAGGCCTTTGCCGTGACACAGAATCGCAAGATTTTTGCCCTTTTGATTTATGTGGCTATTGACAAGTCTATTGCCGCCAAGGCCATTGAACACGGGTGTGTGGGGTTTGTGAAAAGTAATGTAGGTGGAGATGATCTCTTTCTCTATACGATGCAACTCTATCAGAAGCTCAAAGGGACACCTCCAGAACGGAAGTATGTTCGTATTTCTCTTGATCCATCCAATCCCAATGAACGGATAGGTATCAAGTTTCGTTCGCCAATCAATTCTCAGCTCCTGGTGGGGGTGATTCGGGATATTAGTTTTGGGGGCCTCGCTGTGGAACTGGTGGGGATGTTTCCTCAGGAGGCGTTGGCGGTCAATACCCAGATTACCAATATCCGGTTTATGCTCGATGATAGGGATGTGTATGCTGATGCCACGGTGGTTGCTTACGATTACCGGAAGCGGTTTTGTGCCCTGCGGTTTACCTATCTCAGTCATGATGATCAGGAGATTTTGGCTTCTTTTATTTTCAATCGTGTTTCTCTGGGGGGTGTTCCTGGTCCTCGTCCTTCGGGGGAAGAATCAAGTGGCGGAAACGAAGGGAAAGAAGGGGAATCCTCTCCTTCTGAACCAAAATCATCCTCTGAAGGATAGGTTATGGAATATTTTCCTTTTCGTCTGGAAAAAATACCAGAGGAACTTGTAGATGAGGCCATCCGACGGGCTCTTGAGGAGGACTTGGGAGAAGAGGGGGATATTACCACGTTAGCCACTCTCGGGACTACTCCCCGGATAAAAAGGGCTTTTATTCTGGCCAAGGAAGAGGGTGTGGTATGTGGTGTGGATGTGATGAGGCGAACGTTTTCTCTTGTTGATTCTTCTTTGCGTGTGGAATGTTTGGTTCATGATGGAGAATGGATACAGAAGGGCAAGGTGATAGCGGAAATACACGGACCTGTTCAATCGATTCTCACAGGGGAAAGGGTGGCACTCAATTTCTTGGGTTTTATGAGTGGTATTGCGACAAAAACAGCCCGTATTGTGGAGAAACTGCAGGGGACAAAATTGCGACTTCTCGATACCAGAAAGACTCTCCCCGGTCTTCGGGTGTTTGAGAAGTATGCTGTGACTGTAGGAGGGGGGTATAACCATCGGTATGGGCTGTATGATATGATCCTCATCAAAGAAAACCACAGGGTAGCTGCGGGAGGGATTTCTCCCGCTGTGGAACGGGCTAAGCGTCTCTATCCACAAAAGCTGATTGAGGTTGAGGTTTCCACTCTTGAGGAAGTACGAGAGGCTCTTGGTACCTCTGCGGATATTCTGATGTTAGATAACATGAGTGATGAGGAGATTTCCCGCGCGGTAGCAATAGTGAGTGGTCAAAAAAAACTTGAGGCTTCCGGAAATATGACGGAGGAGAGGATTCTCAGGCTTGCTCATAGTGGCGTCGATTTTGTTTCTATGGGGGCTCTTACGCATACCCTGTCTCCTTTAGATGTCTCTCTCCTCATGGAAGAGTTTGTCTACGGCGAGAGATGAGATTTTTCTTCTCAGACTTTGAGGCTACAGCGATGCTTTCACCAATTCTCACCTGGTTGATAGGCTGAAAAAAAAGCCTCTTACGAAGAGACTTCTTGGTCTTCCTTCTTTTGTTTCAATTCTTCTATCTGATCGCGTACAAAAGCGGCCTTTTCAAACTCAAGGGATTCGGCATAGTGGAACATGAGTTTTTCCATTTCCTGAATGAGGCGTTTTTTGTCGGGGATGGAACGCTTGAGTTTTTCTATTTCATCAGCCTTTTCTTCGGTTTCTTTGAGTTTTCTTTCAAGAATGTCCGCAATCTCTTTTTTCACACTCGTGGGAGTGATGTTATGCTCTTTGTTGTAGGCCATCTGGATCTGTCGGCGACGGTTGGTTTCATTTATAGCCTGCTGCATACTCTCCGTCATTTGCTCAGCGTACATGATCACCTTTCCATTTACATGGCGGGCACTTCTTCCAATGATCTGAATCAGGGAGCGGGCGGACCTGAGAAATCCCATCTTGTCCGCATCAAGGATAACGACTAATGAAACCTCAGGGAGATCAATACCTTCTCTCAAGAGATTGATGCCCACAATGACATCATAGATCCCCATGCGGAGTTTTTTGAGGATTTCTACTCTTTCAATGGTTTCTACCTCAGAATGGATGTAAGCAACCTTGATGTTTTGATCCAGAAGATATTGTGTGAGGTCCTCAGCCATCTTTTTGGTGAGAGTCGTGATGATAGAACGTTCCCCCTGGGCGGTGCGTAGGCTGACCTCTCGAATGATATCCTCGATCTGTCCTGTTGTTGGTCGTACCTCAACCTCCGGGTCAACAAGACCGGTGGGTCGGATGATCTGTTCGACAATAGCCTCACTATGAGTGAGCTCATATTCCGCCGGCGTAGCCGAGACATAAAGCACATGGTCCAAAAGACCATCAAACTCCTCAAATCTCAGGGGACGGTTATCAAGAGCAGAGGGAAGTCGAAAACCAAAATCCACAAGGGTTTTCTTGCGAGAATAGTCTCCATGAAACATACCATTGATCTGGGGAATAGTCTGGTGGGATTCATCGAGGATGGTAAGAAATGGCCTTGGGAAATAATCTAACAACACAAATGGGCGTTCCCCTGGTTTTCGAAAAGAAAGATGACGGGAGTAGTTTTCTATCCCGTTGCAGTAGCCAAGTTCAAGAAGCATCTCGATATCGTACCTTGTTCGTGTTTCAAGCCGGTAGGCTTCGATGGTTTTGTTTTCTGCCTTGAGTTCAGCCACTCTCATGGAGAGTTCTTCTTCTATAGATTCTATAGCCAATTTGAGTTTGTCCTGTGTGGTGAGGAAGAGTTTGGCGGGGTAGATGACAATGCGGTCCAGTTCTTCGATGAGTTGTCCTGTAATCAGATGGAGGCGTTTGATGGCCTCGATTTCGTCGCCAAACATCTCTATTCGAATAATCTCACGAGAATACGCCGTATGGATATCAATCACATCCCCTTTCACACGGAAGGAAGCGCGAGAGAGTTCTATATCGGCCTTCTCATATTGAATCTGGACGAGGTGAGAGAGAATGCTGTCCCTGTCGATGATCATTCCTTTTTTGAGGAGAAGCATCAGTTCCTTGTAGTCTGTGGGAGCTCCTAGTCCATAGATACAGGAAACCGAAGCGACGACGATAACATCTCGTCTATCCATAAGAGAGGCGACCGCTGAGACACGCATACGGTCAATCTCATCGTTGATACTGGCGTCTTTTTCGATGTAAAGGTCACGCTGTGGGACATAAGCTTCTGGCTGATAATAATCATAATAAGACACAAAGTATTCCACCGCATTTTCTGGAAAAAAGTCCCGAAACTCACGGTACAACTGGGCGGCCAAGGTTTTGTTATGAGACATGATGAGGGTAGGATACTGGAGGGCCTGAATAACATGCGCCATGGTGAAGGTCTTGCCACTTCCCGTGACACCGAGAAGTACCTGCCGCTTTTTGCCTTCGCTAAAGTTTCTTACCAAGGCTTCAATGGCTTTGGGTTGATCTCCTGCCGGTTGAAAAGGGGCATGAACACGAAAGGAAGGCATATTCTACTGACTGGTGCTGGCGTATCGAAGGGAGAAACATACCACCTTGGCCGGAGAGGAGAAGGGAATGAAAATATAGTTCTGGTAAATATCCATGGGAAGTTTGAGACCTGTTTTCTGGATACTCCCTAAGTACCGCTGGAAGAGAAGCCTTCCTGTTGAGGCATCATAGACGCCGATGTTCCCTGTGTCATCAAGAGAAAAGATAACCTGGTAACTACTATTGTACACAAGGGGGGCATAACTAATAGGAGCGTAGGTAGCTACAGACCATACTTGATTGCCGGCGTTATCGTAGGCACGGATACCACCATTAAAGGTTTCCGCCGAAGGGACAAAAAGAGAGAGGGAGGTTGAGGCCATTGAACTTTTGACGGGGAAGGTTTTGAAAAGGGAAAGAGAAGGTGTGGTATCACTTCGGAGAAGGGAAGTACTTGAACCTATATACAGGGCGGTGTTCCATGCCAAGAAACTTCCGGTGGGGTTGGCGGTGTGGGTCCCACTATTGATGGCGGAAAAGCTTGAGCTATATTTTTGAATTCTGGTGGAGTTGTCTGTTTCACGAATGAGGGCATAATACTCTGTGCCTATTCTTTCCATAGCGATAATACCATTAAGAAGAGAATAGGTGGTACTGAGATTTCCGTTATTTGAGACCATCACAGCCTGACTGGAGGAGTAGAGGAGCATCCCATCAGGGGTGGCAAGAAAACGATTGGGGAGAGGTTTGATGGGAAAACTTCGCTGTAAAGAGATGGCCCCATTGAGAGTATCCACGGTATAGATGACGCTTCCCTGGGCACCGGTATTGGAGTATCCCACCACATACAGGGTATTGTCTATAGGCAAGATGGTGGTGATGGTAAGAGGTGGGGTAATCTTCCACCGGAGAAGTCCACTTCCTGCATCAAGAGCATACAGAGTACCCCCTTCATCGGCAAAGAGGACAAGATTCTGAGAGGGCATGGTTTCTATGCCAATGGTGATGGGAAGAGGGGTGTAATACTCCCAGAGGATACCGTTCTCATCAACAGTATCCAGGATGGTACAGGCACTGAAGAAAGCGACTATCCCCATCCAGAACACGATTTTTCTATGAAATTTCATATTTGCCTCCTTGGGTTATGTTTTGGCCTTTTCTCAAAAAGGTTGCTCTTTTTCTCTTTCAATGCTATAATAGTATAGATACATCAAGAGAAAAAATCAAGTGAAAATATTTTTTCTTCTCTATTAATATTACGCTTCTGAGTGGCGAAAAAGGAAATAGAAAAAAGAAAAAAGTTGAGAGAAGTGGAAAGAAGAGAGGGTAATATGACATTATGGTATGTTTTTGGGGGGAGCTTTGGTCTTTTTCTCATGATTCAGTATGTCGCTTTTTTGCTTTTTCTTCTGCGAAAGGGGGGAGCGAAAGAGATCAAGCCTGATCTTTTGTATATTATTGTAGCGGGTGGTTTGATTTCTTTGTTAGGGATTATTGGGATTGGGGAGGGTAAGTGGGGAGATTTTCCGCTCTGGAGGGTGGAAAGGGCTCTTTTGGTAGGGGTTTTGGGGTGTTTTGTTCTTTTGCTTCGGTATATTTTTGTATGGGTGAAGGACCTCGGCTTTGTGGAAACGGATGGCTATAGAGAATACACCCAGTGGTATGTCTTTTTTTATCTTCTGGTTGCCGCTTCTGTGATGGCTTTTCTTCTGTTTTCGCCTGTAGTCTGGTGGGAAAGGTATGGGCAAATCTTTTCGCTTGTGCTGTTGGGATATTTTCTTTTGACGGGATTTTTGGAGGCGTTTGAGTTTTTTTCTCTCATACGAAGGGAAAAAGGCAAGATTTCATCTATCAACGGGCTTCGCTATCGAACTCTTCTTGTGGGTGGTGAGGTAGCCATAGTGCTGTGGGTTTTGTCTTTGGCTTACTGGAAGATGCAAAATCCCTGGTCAGGGGTGTTCTTGGCCATTGGGTGTGTTTTGATGTCTTTGGCCATGTCGTTTTATCTGATTTTTGAGTATATTGATATTTTCATGAGAGAGGCTGAATCCAGAAAACGTTTAGCGGACGTGAATAAAAAGGTCATGGATGAGATTCGTATGGCTCAATCCCTTCAGATTTCTCTTCTCCCGCTTGATAGACAGAGGGCGGTGCAGAAGATTATTGATATGGAGATTTCTTATATGCCCATGCAGAGTGTAGGGGGAGACTACTACGATGTATTTGTACTTTCCGATGATCTTTTGCTTTTTCTTTTGGGGGATGCGTCTGGTCATGGTGTCTATGCGGCCATGATCTGGGCCATGCTCAAGGTTGAGGTTGAGGAACTCATTGAGGAACAAAAGTTTTCTCATTTGTCCGAGGCTTTTTCGACGCTTAATCGAAGGATTACGCGTATTCTTGAGAATACCTACTCCTATATCACGCTCTTTTCTGTTCTGGTGGATAAACGGGCGAAGAAACTGAGTTTTCTCTCTGCGGGCCATACCGATCAGCTGTACTATTGTGCCAAAGAGGATGCGGTGAAGTATCTCAAAAATAAAAATCCTATCGTGGGAACCTTTAAGCATGTACGTTTTCAGGAGGACGTCCTGAAGTATCATGAGGGGGATATTCTCTTGATGTTCAGTGATGGGGTGATAGAGGGAACCAATGTCCAGGGAGAACAGGTGGGGTTGGAACGCCTGACCCAGATGTTTGATGCGGTGGTCCGTGGGGCAGCGACCGCTTCAGATGTGATTGGCGGTATGCTTATGCATCTTGAGGATTTTTATGAGGGCACCATTCAGGATGATGATAGAACGCTGATGGCGATTCGTTTTTAGGAGGAACAATGATTGGCAGGATTTTGAGCCGGAGTTTCTGGTCATGGTGGGATAATCTTTCGTATAGTATGTTTACGGCTTTGGTAGCCGCGCTTAACCCTTCTTTTTTAGTACTTGTTCCGACGGTAGCTTTTCTTTTGACGTCGGAGATTGGCTTTGTGAAGCAATATGCAGACTTCTGGATAATCATTGGCTGTACAACCGTCGCTGGGATGTGGTTGTGGCCGCTTTCTGTAGTGAGTCATAGGATGCATGAAGAGATGACCAATGGCCCTGTGGTTGGATATTTCAAAAAACTCTGGCAGTTTATCCGGGAACATTTCTGGTCTTCCCTTGGTTTCTGGGTAGTGGCAACGGGCATAGGGTTTCTTTTCGGGCTTTCTTTTGTGTTTTATGCCCGTCAGATGGCTTCTTTCTCTCCGTTGTGGGCGATAGTCTTTTTTGTTTCTTTGTGGTTTTTTGTGCTTTTTATGATGATGGAGATGGTGCTTGTGGTTCTATTGTATAAAAGTGGCATGAAGGTCGGGGAGATGATTCTTTTGGCTTTCTATACGGTGATACGGTATGCTTTTGTTTATTTTGTGGTTTTTTTGATATCGTGGGTTCTTTATGGGATTCTTCTGGTGCCGTCGGCTACACCTTTTTTGCCCACCCCGGGAATTATGCCCTTGTTTGTGATTATTCCTCTGGTATCGGTCTATGGGCTTGGGCCAACCCTTCATATATGGACCTTTCGCTATGTGTTTGATGAAGCTCCCCCTGAGGAGAAAAAGCGTTCGATCTGGGAATTGTTTCTACCCATTGTTCAGCTCTGGCGATGGTTTCTTCGTCTCGTGAGGGGTGGAAGGCGATGAAAACCTGTTTTGTGATGCCACTTCATACGGAGCTTGGAGAACTCCGGGAAAAGATGGTTCTTTTACCCGGGGTGGGAAATAGTGTCTTTTCTATAGGAGATGCAATTCCTACCTGTGATCGTCTGGTCATTGATTTGACCTTGGACTGGTTTCGGCCACTGATGAATCCTCCCAGCCTTTTGTCTCTTTTTGCTGATCTGTATGAGTATTTTGCTATGCCTGGGGTGGAAAAGGTCATTTTTCGCGGCTATCGTTTGGAAACCAACGATCCTGTCTTTCAGAAAACCCAACGGGTGTTTGAGGGGCTTGTGTCCCTGATGAAGGAAATGTTTGGGGTGAAGGAGGTGAAACTTCCGACGCTTGTATCAAAACGGGGACTTGCAGGAAGCAGGCATCCTTTGCTTCTTTGCCTTGCTTCCATGAGGGCGGGGGTGAGTGAGCGGATAGGATGGAGCGCTTCAAGTGAGGTGTATGTGGCGTATGAGATGGATGTGCTTCCCTGGTTAGGGGAATTTTGCACTAAAAAAGAGATGGAATGTGGAGTGATAGGGGGGGAACGATATACGCTGAAAGAGGTGGTGGAGAGAACGGAGGTTATTTTTTCGCTCGCTGCGGTAACGTTTGATTCTCACAGGTGGTTTCGCTATGTAGAGGAAGGGAAATGCATGGAATGTGCCTTCTCCTATGGGATTGAAAATATGGCTATGGAATTACTCTATTAAAAGGGAGTGAAAGAATAGCAGGAAAAGCCATTTTCTTGGTTTGGTTATTCTTCTTTTTTGAGAATTTTGTTGAATTTCGCGATGTAGGTTGGGTCCATGATTCGCTTGACGATCATTCGGGAGTAGTCTTTTTCTAGGTTTATCTGGATGTGTACGCGGAGAAAACACTCAGCGAGATTATTGGATTTGTGGGGATTGAAAAAGATATTGACAATAGGCCTCAGGGTGTATTTCTGGTTATTGGGGTAGTCCACCACATAGCCAATCTCCCCCGTATTGAGAAGGACATAACTCTCCAAAGGATAGAGGGGAGTTTCATGGAGTTTTTCTACTAAGTGCTTCAAAAAAGTCTGGGCTAATTGTGGATGAAACTTTTTGCCCGATTGCTCCATAATGTAGGCAAAGGCTTCATCCATGGTTTTGGCTTCTCGGTAGGGACGGACGGAGGTCATGCTATCGAAAACATCAGCAAGAGAAATGATATTGGAGAGGATGGAAAGTTTCTCGTGATTGATACCAAGGGGATACCCTCCGCCCTGGTGCTGTTCATGGTGACAGAGAACCGTCTTGAGAATGTTCTCAGAGAAGCCGGATTCCGCCTGAAGAATTTTGTAACTATACACGGGATGTTGTTTCACAATCTTCCATTCTTCGGGAGAGAGTGGGGTTGGTTTGTCAATGATCTCAGAGGGAATCATAACTTTGCCAATATCATGGAAGAGGGCGGCAATACCAAGATCATGAATCTTCTCGATGGGGATATTTACCATGGTGGCAATGAGGATAGAAAGGGTGGTGACATTGACCCCGTGGGTATAGATATACTGGTCATGGGATTGGAGTTCAAGAAGATTGAGGTAGGCATCTCGATTGTCCTGAATATCCGTGACGATGTCAGAGACGATTTCTTTGGCGGCCTTGGTTGGTAGGCCGGTCGTATTGTTTTTGAGCATGTTTTCTATTTCCATGAGGAGGTTAACAGCATTGCTGAGATGGGCCTCATTGATCATGGTTCGGCTTACCGGTTGTTTGAAAAGCATGGATTCCTGGGTGTAGTGAATCTTTTTGATTTTTTTGAGCTTGAGGTTCTCAATGATATCAGCGGTGAGGGTTTGTCCTTTGGCTAAAACCAATGTCTCACTTTCATCGTACACATCTCCGCTAAAGACCATACCGGGGTAGAGAGAATTGACGTAGAGTTCCATCACCACCTGCGACATAAGAGTTTTCCCCTTGGTGTTTTGTATGTATATATTATAAGCAAAAGGGGGTTTTTGTCAATTATTTTCTCATTGTGTTGACAAATTGGTGGGCTTGAGCGCATGATGTTCACTTGTGTTTTTTCTCTGCTTTTCTTACAATATGTCTTATGGAGAAGAGAGTTTTTTGTCCTTTGTGCGGGTATAGGGCTGGGTTCTTTCGGCGTATCGATCGCTGGAGTCCACCACTCATTATTTTTCGTTGTGAAAAATGCTTTTTTCAGTTTCAGGAGAGAAGGACAGAAGAGACGATTCACTTGTACGATGAGGGATACTACACAGGGCAGGGAGTCTATACCTATCAGGACGAACGCCAGAACAAAGAACCGTCCATGGCTGTGTGGAGGGCTCGGGTGAGAGCCCTTCAGCGAATGGAAAGAAGTCGAGGGCCTAAGCGATGGTTAGATGTGGGATGTGCTTTTGGGGGGCTTCTTGAGGCGGCTACTCTCTATGGTTATGAACCGTATGGTCTTGAGATTTCGACATATTCCGGTGGGTATGCTCAGCAGATTTTTCCGGGTCATGTATGGATAGGGAATATAGAAGAGTACACGCTTCCTGAGAACTTTTTTTCCGTGGTTTCGCTGGTTGAGGTTATCGAGCATCTTGGTGATCCCCTGAAGGCACTTCAGAATGTGTATCGTTCCTTGCAGAAGGGAGGGATTGTTCTCGTCCAGACAGCGGATATGGATGGCTTACAGGCAAGGATAAAAGGGGCCTCATATCATTACTATCTTCCTGGGCATCTCTCCTATTTTGACAGGCATAATTTGGCTTCTGTTCTTCGGCAGGTGGGATTTTCTCGGGTGAAGTTTATTGGGGGTGTTGAATTCGGGCTTTTGCCAAAGCTTGTGAAGAGTCGAGCTTCTTTTCGCTCTCTGTGGGATTATCGTCACTGGGTAAGGATCACTCTCTACCATATGGCCAGCAAAATCACGATTGGGCCGTGGCACTTCACCAGCTCCATGGTGATGATAGGGTGGAAATAGCGTATGAAAAAGGGGATGCTGTTTTTCTATCTTTCTGTTTTGGTGCATATTTACGGCTTTTTGGTAGTGGGCTGGTGGCTTGATCCCGACGTGATTGCTCTTTTGAAGCATCCACGCTCTTCGGTTCCTGAAGAGGTGGTGGTGGAAAATATCCTGATAGACAATCCTCATGCGACCCAGGAAAAACCTCTCAGAAAGGCGAAGCTTTCGGATGTAGACTCTCGTTCTCGTGGACCCTTAGCCAGAGAAGAAGAGTACAATAGGCTTCTTCCTCAGGAGATTCAGGGTTCTCTGCTCCCAAAAAAAGGAGAAACTCCTGCTTCTCGATTGGCCATATCATCTTCAGAGATATCCGGACCTTCTCTGTATGATCCGTCGAGAAAACCTCTGGTACGGATGTCCACCAGTGGACAGATAGCCCTTGAGAGTGAGGCGGTGGACTATGCTCCTTATTTCAAGCATATTCAACAAACAGTGGCCAGTAATTGGCAGTATTATTTTCCCGTCTTTCAGTATTATCGAGGGATTATGGCCGATGGTGTGGTGACGGTAACCTTTGAGCTTGACAATGAGGGAAATCTCCGAAATGTGCGTCTCACAAGGGATTTTGGTTATGAGTCTCTCAATGAGGCATCACTTCGAGCCATTTTGCATACCTCGAATTATGGACCTCTTCCGGAGAAACTCCGTTCAGAGGATGGTATCACCGTTGAATTTCATTTTATTTATATTCGTCCTTAACGGTATCTGATGAAAGATTGTTTTGATAATTTTTCAAACGGGAGAGCACTTCATCAACAGCACTCGGAGGAATACCAAGAGAGATAAGTTCCTCAGCAGAAAAATCAAGCGAAGGGTGTGAAGCCAACTTTTGCGTAAGTATTTTTTTTCTCTTGGGACCTATCCCAGGGATACCATCAAAAAGGGAGGAGAGAAGACTTTTTTCTTTGAGGCGGTTGTAAAAACTATTGGCAAAGCGGTGTGTTTCATCTCTCACTCTCTGAAGCACGTGAAGGGCGGGAGAATTCTTTGGGAGGAGAAGAGGGACATCAGAGTAGGGGGTGTAAATCTCCTCATTTTTCTTGGCTAAAGCAATAACATTCAGAGAAATACCAAGCTCTGCCAGGGCAGAGAGCGCAGCGTTGAGTTGACCCTTTCCGCCGTCGATGAGCACAAGATCGGGAAGTTCTTTCTTTTCTTCGAGGAGGCGTTTGTATCGTCGAAAAACCGCCTCATGGATCATGGCGAAGTCGTCAGGGGTAGCTTTGGTGCGAATCTTGTAGTGGCGGTAATTACTCTTGTCTGGTTTTCCTCCGTAGAAGGAGACGAGAGAGGCTACCGCCTGTTGACCCAAGAGGTTGGCTATGTCAAAGCCCTCAATGCGTATGGGAAGGACATCGAGATCTAAAACTTCCTGGAGTTCATATAGAGCCTGAGAACTTTCAATGCGAGAAAGGAGTTGCATGAGGTGAAGGTGAGCATTTTCTTTGGCAAGGTGGAGGAGAGATTTTTCTTCTCGGGAGGAGGCAAGGGAGATGGAGATGTGTTTTCCTTCCGAAACAAGGTAGTTTTCAAGCCTTGCTACGAGGTTTTGCCATCGAGAATCAAGCACAAGGGAAGGGGGAGTACTTTCAGCAAGATACCCGATGAGAAACTGTTCAAGGATTTCCTCTTCGTTCTGGTCAATGATATCACTGCTGTAGCTTTTTTTTCCTATCATTTTGCCTTCACGAACAAGGGTCACAAGAGCCACCGCTTTGCTCTGGGCAATAGCGATTTCTACAAAATCGGCATTGAGGTTTTTGTCAAGATAGACAGATTGGGTTTCTTCGAAGTTTCGGATAATCTGAATCTGTTCTTTGTAGAGTTGAGCCTTTTCAAAAAGGAGGTTTTTTGAGGCTTCGTACATTTTCGCTTCAAACTCTTTGATGAGTTTCTGGTATTCTCCCTGGAGAAAACGAAGAGCGTTTTGCACCTGTTCCTGGTACTCTTCTATCGTCACCTTCTGGATACAGGGAGCGCTACACCGGTGGATATGGTAGTTGAGGCATTCTCTTTTTGGGAGTTCACGGCAGGTGCGGATTTTGAAAAGCCTCTGGATGATATCAATGTATTCTCTCACCATAGCCGCGCTGGTGTAGGGCCCAAAATAGAGGCTTTCGTCTTTTTTCTGGTCTCTTGCAAAGACCACCCGGGGAAATTTCTCCTGAATGGTGATTTTGATGTAGGGGTAAAACTTGTTATCCTTGAAAACCACATTGTATTTTGGTTGATGGTGTTTGATGAGATTGGCTTCGAGAAGAAGGGCTTCGGTCTCATTCTGGGTGATGATATAATCTATTTCATGGATCTGGGAGACCATCGTGGCGGTTTTGATGGTTTTTTCTTCTTTCTGGAAGTAGGAAGAAACACGCTTCCGGAGATTGATGGCCTTGCCTATGTAGATAATGGTATTCTCCCTATCCTTCATGAGGTACACCCCTGGAAGTTCTGGGAGATTGCGGATATCAGAAGGGCTAATGGCCTGAAACGATGAAAAAGGGGAAGAATTCTCCATGGTGTTCTCCTTTCTTTAAGATACCATAAAAGAGGAGGGTTGTCAAGAAAGACTACAGAGGTTTTTGTTGTGTTTTCATGAAAAGAATGTCGTTCCAAATATGAAACTGAATAGCTATTTTCACATTTCTTAATGAACACGGAAACAACACAAAAGCTTTAGGTCTGATGCCTATTGAAAAAAATTGCGATTGAAAGCATTACGGCAAGAGAGAGCTATTACCTTGTTTCAGCTAAACCATTGTTCTTTGTTGAAACAAAATCATAGCCTTCGCCCCTGCCGCGGTGCCATATCCAAAAAGCCTCTCCTGAAAAAGAAGCCTTGCGGGCTGGTAATAGAAGGCACTTTCTTTTCTCCCAGGGCCGAGCCACAGGAGGTGGCGAGGAAGCTCAAGGTCGGATAGGACGTCTGTCCTTGAGCGGCTACAGAAAAGGGAGGGTGTCATATTTTTTCTTCCAGCCCGCAAGACAAGAGGAAAAAGAGGGTTTTCAAAAACCGCTGCAGGGGCGAAAACGGGGTTTTCAAAAGGGGCGGAGCCCCTTTTGCCCCACGTGGGAGCGCTTCGTGAAAGAAGGAAGATGAGTAACAAAAAGAGCCTAAAACTGAAAGAGAATAGATGGTTAAACAAGTATTCAGTTTTTTGTGAAGATAACCATTCTGTATGAATGTGGAACGACGACATTTCTATTGAGTTGCGAGAAATTTTGAAAACACCCCTTGACAATTTTAGAAAAATGAAGTATAATTAATAAAGTAGATTCTAAAGGTTGTCTTTTATGGAAAAGAGGTGGCAAATTGTCGCTATGGTTATTCCGTCGTTTAACTTTAATAGGGGAAAAGAAAATGAAGTTACGAGGTTACTTTCATATAACAAAAGTTAAACAAAATTGTTTCTTATTTTTACGGGTGGGGTTAAGAAGAATAAAAAAGCATTACTCTTATAGAGAAAACTATATGACTACAAATAAGAAAAAACCACGGCAAAAACATAATTTATGGCAGATTTTCGAAATCTGCGGAAGCCCTCGGTTTTTTCACCACCTTACACGCTTGCCTTTCGGCTCGAGGTATATAACAGTGGATAAACGATTCTCTTACAGGGCCTTACCAAAATTGCCTACGCCTTGCTTCGGCAATTTTGTTTATGCGCAAACGTTGGGCGTATCGCTTTTGAAATATTATCGTTTTATGGTAAAAAAGGTAATAGAGATAAAGTTAAAAATTAATCTGTTGAGTGGGTTCTTAAAAATAATCAAGTTAGCAAGGATTTTATTATGCCAGCTATGAAGAATAAATTAACAATAGACAAACTAATTGAAGAAGCTCGTAGTTTTTGCATTAAGGAATCGGAAACTAAATGCGAAGAACTTTTTGGAATTACTGATGGCAAAGCCATTGGTACATACATTGAGCATAAATTTAAAGAAAGGCTAACTAGTATATATGAATTAGAGATTGGTTCATCTGCGAGTGGTATTGATTTGCCATCTCCTGGAATTTTAACAGATATTAAAGTTACATCAATCGAGCAACCTCAGTCGTCCTGTCCCTTTGAAGGGCCAAAACAAAAAATTTATGGACTTGGGTACAATCTTTTAATCTTCGTTTACGACAAAAAGGACGACTCAAAAACAAAAACGGCAAATTTGAAGTTTGTTAGTTGTTCTTTTGTAGAAAGTAAGAGAACAGCAGACTATACAACAACTTACCGCTTACGGCAAATGATAAATGACGGAGCTAACGAAAATGATATAATTGCTTATCTTCTGGACAGAAATATACCAGCTGACGAGATGACTCTTTCTCAATTAGCAAAGCAGATTTTAGAGAATCCTCCTGAACAGGGCTATTTGACCATATCGAATGCCTTGCAATGGAGATTACAATATCAGCGTATTGTTAATTTAAACGAGAATATAGATGGAATTACTAAAATAATTTCTAATGAGAAGAAATAAAATGAAAATATTTGAAGTAAATATTTCGTATAAAGTAGTAGACTTACTAAGTAAAAAACTTAGTCGAATTACTTGTTTTGAAACAGCGAACGAATTATTAGTTGATACCTTCAACATTAATAATTTTTTTAATAGTCAAGAAGAATATGATCTTTTTAAGGAGGCAATGTCATCAGCCCAGAATATTGTATCTGAACCTGACCGAACAGAGTACGGGGATTTTCAAACTAATCAAAATTTAGCAAAAAGTGTTACAAAATTTCTTAAAACTCAAAAGAAAATAAATCCTAAACTTGTTATTGAGCCAACGTGTGGAAAAGGAAACTTTATTGTTGCTGCACTTTCATCATTCAAAGAAATTAAAAAAATTATAGGAGTCGAAATTTACAAACCATATACATGGGAGACTAAATTTAATATAATTGATTATTATATTTCTAATCCAAGTGTGCGTAAACCTAAAATCGAAATTTTTCATTGCAATGTTTTTGATTTTGATTTTAGTTCATTAGTAAATGAATCTATAGAAGAAGTATTGATTTTAGGAAATCCACCTTGGATTACAAATTCTAAATTGAGCAGTCTACAATCAGGCAATTTACCTCAAAAATCAAATTTCAAAAAGTACAACGGTTTTGACGCTATTACTGGAAAAGGAAATTTCGATATTGGAGAATACATCACACTTATGATGTTTGAGGCTTTCCAAAACACAAAAGGATATTTGGCATTTTTACTAAAGAGTTCAGTAATAAAAAATATAGTATTCGACCAATATAATACAAAATACAAAATATCAAAAATAGAAAAATTTACTATCGACAGCAAAAAAGAATTTAACGTTTCAGTTGAAGCCTCGTTGTTTTTTTGTAAACTAAATACTCAACCAGAATACACTTGTGCAGAATTTGATTTTTACAAACCAACACAAAACACAAAAAAGTTTGGATGGGTTATGGATAAATTTGTCTCTGATATCGAGTTATATCAGAAAAGTTCTAATATTGATGGGGTTTGCCCGTTTGAATGGAGACAGGGGATTAAACATGATTTGTCTTCGATAATGGAGTTAGAACGAGTAAACAGACACTATGTAAATGGAAAAAAAGAAGAAATAGAAATAGAAGAAGATCTAGTGTTTGGGTTGCTTAAAAGTTCAGACCTCAAACAGACTGTAATTAGTACGCCTAGAAAATTTACAATAATCACACAGAAAAAGGTGGCACAAGATACATCCTACATAAAAGAAAAATATCCCAAGACATATAGATATTTACAATCACATAAAACGTTTTTCGACAAGCGAAAGTCAAACATTTATAAAAATAAACCAAATTTTTCAATATTCGGGATAGGCGACTATTCTTTTTTACCATATAAAGTTGCTATTTCGGGGTTATATAAAACTTTTACATTTAGTCTTATTCTTCCATTTGAGAATAAACCTTTGATGCTTGACGATACTTGTTACTTTTTAGGCTTTGAGAACATCGAATTCGCTGCTTACACAACCATTTTATTAAATTCTGACAAAACAAAAAAATTATTGGAATCTATTACATTTTCAGCTGCAAAGCGAATTATTACAAAGGAGATTTTGATGCGAATTGACCTCTATAAATTAGCAACCCTTTTTTCTATCTCGTCACTTCAAAGTGAGTTAGACTCAATAAATGAAAATTACAATTTAAATGTATCAGCTGAAAAGTGGGATGAATTTTTAAAAGTAATAAAACCAAAACAGTTAGTAAAACAGATGGAAATTTTCACACACCAAGAAGAAGGACTCCGTACAACAGCGATTATACGTCATTGAAACAGTGTATAGCCGCCTAGCGTTATATAAAACGGTGTGTGGATAACTACGAAAAAATGAACAAGGAGGCTACGATGAAGGTAAGATATATACCTGCATTATTATTTATATCACGAGGCCCTTGCTCGACTCTTCTCCCCATCTCTTCTTTAAGCAGGTATAAGGGTTGCCATCTTGAGATTATAAGCCATCGCCTTGAGTTGAAACTCCATCTGAGCTTTTTCAAGTCTAACATGCCTTATGAGACCTTTGCACGAATGTGCAAAGGTCTCATAAAAGTTATAGAGAAAGAAAAATAGTATAAAAATATTTTCTATAATAATAAATAATTTTCAAATTTTGAAGAAAAAAGACAAATAAATCCTTGTAAATAGAAAAAGCGGGGTTTCAGGGGCGTAGCCCCTGACCCAGATAGGGGAAGAAAACACCCGTGCAAGGGTCTCATTTTTCTGTTCACATGAAGTGTGAAAATAGGTATTCAGTTTTATATGTTGAGCAACAAGTCTCGAAAAGAAGCTCTTGCTGTAAAACTCTTCAAAAGGCTCAAGAAATAAAGGGTCAAGTGCCGAAATATACAATACTATCAAAAGAAAAGAGGTAGGCATGCAGGCCAAAAGGATTGTTCTCATTATTTCTTTTTTTCTTGTGGTGGGGCTTTTGTTCGCCGTTGTGTTCATGGCCCGGAATCAAGTGGGCAATTTTGGAAAAGAGTATGATCGGCATGTCTCTACCGAGGTAGAAAAATATGTGGCCTGGTTTACCAATGAGCGAGCCAAGGTATATACGGAGATACGGAGTTTTGCTTCGGATAAGATGGTCAGTGATTTCATTGGTGCTCTCTATGCGGGTGAGGATACCACGTCTTACGCTACCCAGATAGAGGGGGTGATGGGGAAGCTTTCTTTCCTGAAGAAAATTCAGATTCTTGATCCCACAGGGATAGTCCTGTATTCTACCAGAGAAGGGGAGGCGCTGGTCAATCGGTTTGTTCCAGATCTTCTCACCCAGGCTTTGACTTATCAACAAACTTATCGTCAGCCTTTTCTTCGCTTTGTGAGTACCAATGAATTTCTTGTGGCAGAGGCCCTTCAGAGAGAAGAGAAGACCTTTCAGGTGGTCATGTATTATGATGCGGCCAGATTTTCTTCTCCCAAGTACGGGCTGATGGTTCCGTGGGGCAAGACTATTTTAGTGAGTAAGCGACAAAAGGGTCAGCAGGAAGCGGCCAAGATAGTCGAATATGCCAGTGTCGATCCTTCCATTCTTGGGAGAGGGAAAAAGACCATAGGGGGCATGAAAGAAGTGGATGGGATTCAGGTAGTGTATTTCTCTCGTTATGAGAACTATGTCTCTGGGCTCGTGATAGGGATTATTGTTTTTGCTTTTGTTCTGTTATTTTTGATTTTGTACACCTTCTTCCGTTTGTTGCAGGAGGAAAAGCTCTATAAACAGCCACTTACCTTTCGTCAGCATCCCAAGGAGGATCTGAGGAATTTAGTAGAAGATATTGAAGAAGGCTCCTCTCTCTCAAGTGAAGAGGCAAAGAAGGGTATCGAAGAAATGCTCATGTCAGAGGATATTGAGGACCTTACGAGGTCTTCAGTCTTTTCTTTTGCAAGAGGAGAAGAAGCAAAAGAACCCCCTTCTTTTTCTCAGAGGGAGGCCGAGCCTTCGTTAGAAGAGCCTCTCTCTACACCTGAAAGTGAAGAGTTCACTCCCCTTGAAGAGACCTCTTTGTCTGAACCACCTCTTGTGGAACCATCGTTTGAAGAGATGGAGAAAGAATTTGTCCCTGAAAAGCCAGAAGAGGGGCTTCTCTCAGCAGAGGAAGAGGTTTTCTCCGGTGCTCCTTCTCTCAGTGGGGTAAGTGAGGGGGTTTTCCAGCCGGATGAGGCCACCCAGCTCTTTGCTGAACAGGATCGGCTTCTCGATGAGCTGGTAGAAGAAGAAAGGGTTCCCTCTCACACAAAGGAAGAAGATCTCTTCCTTGAACCGTCTTTTGCTACGGAAGAGGAAAAGCCGTCCTCACCTGAGGAAATGGTACTTGAGCCGGAATTTATGAGTGGCGAGAGAGGGGAAACGGAAGCTTTGGTGACAGGTGAGATACCAGAGGTCTCTCTTGAGGATATTCAGTTTGAAAAGCCTTCAGAAGCTATAGAAGATTTAGGTGTGGTGAGCGAAGAACCTCTTTCCCTTGAGGTGGAACCGGAGGTCCTTCCCCTTGGAGAGGAAGAGGTGAGAGGAGAGGAAAAGGCTGAAACAGTTTCTGGGATGGAGAGTGAAGACGTAGGTTCTCCCTTTTCTCAAGAGGTTACCGAAGGAGAATCCCCTCTTTCTGATATCTCTATGGAAGAGATAAACTTAGATACTATCGAAATGCCAGAGATTTCTTTAGAAGAGGTCCCGGTGAGTGAAGAAGCAGGCAAGAGAGAAGAAATGGCCCAGGAAGATATGGTGGCGGAGAGTCTTCTTCAGGAGATCCCTGAGCCTTCTCTGGAAGAAGAAGCAGAGGATGAGGTCATAGCCCTCAATATGGATGAACTTTCCGCTATTCCTGTAGAGGAGACAGAAACTCCTGCTCTACAGGAAACAATGGAGAAGGAAATGAATGTTTCAGAACCAGAGCAGAAGGTGGTGATGTTTGGTGAGGAACTCCATGAGGACTTGGCCAAACTCCTCAGTGAACCACCAAAACGTATCAGCACCATTCATGATGTTCCCAGTTATGCGAAAGCGGCACATGATATTGCCAAAACGGCATTGGGGATGAATCGGGTTTGTGTTCTTGAAAAGCGGGGAGAGAAGTTTGAAAATGTGATGCAGGATGGGTTTACTGTGTCGCTGGGGCTTTCTACCAGTGATCCTCTCTACAAAAAGGTTCTCTCTCAGCATAAGTCTCTTGATATTCAGCAGAATTTAGACAAGGCTTCGTATCTGAAGCAATGGTTCAAAGATGGGGAACTCCAGAACCTTGAGGAGCTTTTTATCACTCCTGTGATTAAGGGAGGAGAGGTCGTGGGTATCGGCATCTATGGGCGGGAAAAGGGAACTACCGAACCAACCGATCTTCAGAAATCAGAATTGTACAACATAGGATTTTTGCAGGAAGTGGAGTAAAACATGGGCAAATCATCCTATTCTCACGAAGAGATGCAAAACATGCTGAGAGAATGGTTCTCCCATTCTGAAGAGGCGGCAAGCGTACTCAAGGCGATGGGTCATCCCATGCGTATTTTGATGCTCCAGATTCTCAGTCAATCTCAATGCAATGTCACGAGCATTGAAAAGGCTTTGGGTATGTCCCAGTCCTCGGTTTCCCAGCATCTTCGTGTTTTGCGTCTTGCCGGTCTTATTGAACCGGTGCGAGATGGAAAGGAGATCTGTTATCATATCATTGATGAAAGAGTGAAAAAAATTTTGGATATTTTTTATTCTCAATAGTGGCTTTTCTTTGAAGGGAATGGATTTTGTCTATGAATATCCGGCTTGATATAGCCTATGATGGTTCTTCTTTTTTTGGGTGGCAACGTCAAAAAGACAAACCCTCTGTGCAGGCTGCTTTGGAGGAGGCTCTCTCTCAACTTCTTGGGGAAAATATCAGGGTATCAGGAAGTGGAAGAACAGATGCAGGGGCACACGCTTTTTGTTATACGACGAATTTTCATTGTGGAAAACTTCCCTTTCCTGTTGAGGTTTTGCCAAGGGTTCTTCTTTCGTATCTTCCTTCTTCCATTGTTCCTCTCCGGGCTATGGAGGTAGAGGAGAGGTTTCATGCCCGCTTCAGTGCCATGGCAAGGGAGTATGTCTATGTAGTATGGAAAGGGAAAACACTTCTCCCTTTTTTTCGTTCGTATGTGTACTGGATGCCAGAGGCTTATGAGAGGCAAAGGCTTGAGGAGGTTTGTTCCCTTTTTGTTGGGGAGCATAACTTTCGTTTGTTCTGCTATGGCTATGGGAGAGAGGAGAAAGAAGTCAATTTTTGTCGAACGATAGAATATTTTCGCTTTATGGAAAAAGACCAGTGGCTTGTTTTTTTTATCAAAGGGAACGGTTTTCTTCGAGGGATGATTCGTACCCTTGTGGGAGTGAGTTTACAGGTTGGAATAGGAACGCTTGCCTGCGGCGAGGTTTTTCGTGCGCTTCAAGGAGAAAAAGATATTCCCCAACCACTCAAAAAAGCCGTCCCTGCAGCCGGGCTTTATTTCAAGAGAGCCTACTATTCAGTATCCCATAAATTTGATGAGAAGATAGAAAACGGGGGCGGAGAAGAGGACTGAATCAAACCGGTCAAAAAATCCCCCATGACCGGGAAGAAGGCTTCCTGAATCCTTGGAGCGAGACCATCGCTTGATGGTGGATTCGGCTAAGTCCCCGATACTTCCTGAGAGGGCCAACAGAAAACCCATGAGAAGGAATTGAACGAGAGAAAAGTTGGTTGGGGTATGAAGCCATCTCTGGAGAAAGAAGCACACCACAGCAAAGAGAATCGTGACACTGAAAACCCCTACATACCCTTCAATGGTCTTATTGGGACTTGAGAGAAAGGAAAGCTTGTGCTTACCCAAGAATTTTCCTACAAAAAATCCACCGGCATCCCCGATCCAGGTGAGAAAAAGAGCCAAAAAGAGCATCCAGCCCGTTCTATCCTGAGCCTTGACTAAAATCAGGAAAGGAAAAAAGATACCAGTGAGAATATACATCACCAAAGACATCCCTACATTGGTTGTCGATGCCTCAAAAGACCCCTGGAACGATTCGGAAAAGAAAATAATCAGGAAAAAGACAGTGAGTAAAAGGATTTGAATGACATAGAAGTACCCAATATCATAGATCTGAAGACTGAAAAGATAGTAAGAAAGATTACTCATAGTCACGAAGAGAGAGTTTGTCCAGAGATAAAAGTGAAATCCCCTCTTTTCCAAAAGGGATGAAACCTCATAGTTGATCAGCAAAGCTACCGAAAGAAACGCAAGAAAAAAGAGAAAATTGTTCCAGAAGCTGGTAAAAACAAAAAAAGCCCCAATAGGTACGAGCACAAGGGCAACCATGAGTCTTTCGCGCATAGGCTACTCCTTTGGATCAATTTTTCCGAAACGTCGCTTTCGCTTTTGGTAATCAAAAAGCGCGGCACAAAAATCCTTCGGACGAAAGTCCGGCCATAATTTTCGAGAGAAGTATAACTCAGCATAGGCGCTTTGCCAGAGAAGAAAATTGCTGATGCGTTGTTCTCCACTGGTGCGTATTAACAGGTCAACCGGTGGGATGTCCGGGGAATAAAGAAACTGTTCAAAAGAGTTTTCTGAAAGGTTTTCAAGAGAAAACTGGTTGTTTTGAATGGCGACTACCAGTTTCTTTGCGGCATCAACAATTTCTCTTTTTCCACCGTAGTTGAAGACAATATTGAAAACATACTTTCCCTTCCTGGTACTTTCTATAGCGTGCTGAAATTTTCGTATGAGTTCAGGGGAAAGACCGTCAAAAGTCCCGGTGTAACAAAAACGGATGTTTTTTTCTCGCATGGAATCTACATACTCGTCGATAACCCGCCCCGCCATGGTCATGAGAAATTCCACCTCTTCGGGAGGACGTTGCCAGTTCTCTGTGGAGAAGGCATAGGCACTGATGTAGGGAATTTTGAGATTTTCATTGAACTCAATAATGGTTTTGAGAACCTCATAGCCCTTTTTGTGTCCTTCATTGCGGGGAAGAAACCTTTGACGGGCCCACCGCCCGTTACCATCCATGATGAAGGCAACGTGGCGGGGGAGTCGTGTGGGGTCTAAGGAATAGCCAAAAAATTTCATACAGGTTTATATTTCCATAATCTCTTTGGATTTCTTTTCTACCAGTTCGTCAATGCGTTTGATGTGATCATCAGTGATCTTCTGGATGGCTTCAAGCTCTCTTCGTTCATCATCTTCGCTGATGTGTCCACCTTTCACGAGTTCTTTGATGTGGTTATTGATATCCCGGCGTTCGTTGCGGATGGTGACTTTTATCTCTTCTCCCATTTCTTTCACTTTTTTGACAAGGGCTTTTTTGGATTCCTCTGTGAGAGGGGGAATAGCCACACGAAGGACTTTTCCATCATTGACCACCGTGAAACCGAGATTGGCATCATTGATACCTTTTTCAATGTTTTTGAGAATGCTCTTGTCCCATGCGTCTATGACAATGGTATGAGCATCAGGGGTGCTCAGAGAAGCGGCCTGTCTAATGGGCGTGGGTGTGCCGTAATATTCAAAGCGAATATCCTCAACCATCCCAATACTGGCCCGTCCTGTTTTGACATGCTTGAGTTCCTCCATAAAGTGCGCTAAGGCCTTATCCATTCGTTCTTTGGCTTCTTTTTTGAATTT
The DNA here is from genome assembly GCA_013177995.1 of Brevinematales bacterium. GTDB lineage: Bacteria > Spirochaetota > Brevinematia > Brevinematales > Thermospiraceae > Thermospira. The sequence continues at coordinate 80,169 of JABLXN010000002.1, forward strand.
TTCAAAGGCTTCTATCATACCTTCCTCCTTGGTAGTGCTTTTTGTCTCCTTTTATTATAGGTGAAGGGGGATGAATTTTCAACAAATGGAGGGATTTTTCTTTTTTCGACTTGGAAAGAATCTTTACTGAGACCTTTGCACGAATGTGCGAAGGTCTCAAAAAAGTAGTAAAAAACAAAAAATAGTATAAAAATGTTCCTTAACGTAATAAATAAAGCTATTCCTTTGGACAAAAAAAGACAAATAAACCCTTGTAAATGGAAAAAGCGGGGTTTCAGGGGCGTAGCCCCTGACCCAGATAGGGGAAGAAAACACCCGTGCAAGGGTCTCTTACTATATTTTTTTTCTTTCCTGTGCTATAATATACACTCACAAAACCACTAAGGGAGGCACCTATGATACCAACGAAGAAATATGAAGCGGGGCAGTATATTATTCGGGAAGAGGATACGGACAAAACGATGTATATCATTATGGAGGGGAGGGTGCGAGTGGAGGCAAAAGATCCAGCTTCCGGCGAGGTAGTCTCACTGGCGGAATTAGGGCCAAAGGACTTTTTTGGTGAGACAGCCCTTCTTCTTGATCAGCCAAGAAATGCCAGTGTGGTGGCTCTCACTCCGGTAGAGGTGTATCCTATTTCCAGTAAAGAAATGCTAGCTGATTATGTGGAGATTCATCCCCAGTTTGCGATGAGGATGATTATGATTATGGCGAAGCGGGTAGATCAGATGAAAGAGGCGTATCTCAAAACCTATGGATATCTTCAGTATGCCAAGCAAATTTTAACCTCTCTTCATCAAAAAGGAGAGTAAAAAAGATTGCAAGAAGTAAAAAAAGGGTGTATAATATCTCAGCCACAGAGAGGAGGAGTTGTATGAAGTATGAACTTTCTGAGTACAATGGCAAAACACTTTTGAAGATCAAAGAAAACCTGGTGACGGATCCTGATGCCAGGGAGTTCAAAGAGGTGTTGACCAACCTCATAGATAGCGGGAAAAAGGAGATCATTATAGATTTTACTGATATGGTGTTTATTGGGAGTAGTGGCATTGGTAAACTTCTCTTAGCCTACAAGAGACTTGATGATATGGGGGGCAAACTCTACGTCACAGATCTCAACAAGGATATCAAAGACCTCTTTATTACCTTTCGCTTAAATGAGTTTTTCCAGATTGTTGATGATTTGAGTCAGATTAAGTAATTCCATGTCACTTGTATTGTGGATAGGAATTGGGGCAGCCTTGGGTGGCCTTGCCACTTTGGGAGTGATACGGTTTTTTTTCTCACAGGAGAAGGGGGAGGATAGTTTCTGGTTAGCCAGAATTCTTAATCTCTATAGACGGGATGTGTCTATTCCGCAGGCCAGCGAGAATCGTGAGGAAATTCTTCAGTTTTTTCAAAGGGTGATGGGATTTCAGTCCTATGAGTTGTTGAGACTTACGTCTGAAGAGGTTCTGGATGTCAGGCGTTCGGTAGAACTCTCTTTCTCTGGTCTTGCCCCTTTTCTCTCAGAGATTTCTTCCTCTATCTATTATCAGCCTGTGGTTTTGTACGATATTGGGCCACTTTCTTCTCTTTTGGCACCAGCGTATTCTTCCCGTTCTCATGTGGTCTGGGTGTATGTTTTGCCACTTTATCCCTTTGAGGTGAAATATTTTCTTCTCCTTGTGATGCCAAAGCATGTGCCTGGGAAAAAACAATCTTCTGTGGCAATGTTTCTCATGAGGCAACTGTTTTTGAATCTCTATCTTGAAGAGGAAACCAAACGGTATCGGGAGAGCCAAGAGTTTTTGTTCAGTGTTTTTAATAAAAATCCTGTGGGGCTTGGGTTAACCAATAGAGAAGGGGTTATCCGGAAATACAACCGGGAATTCTTTGATATTGCTGGAGAGATCAAGCGAATTCAGTTTCTGATAGGGGAAGAACAATTTGAGTTTTTGAAGAGAAATCAACATCTGGATACGTTGAAAAACTATAAGGAATTGTACCTTCATATCAAAGGGGCTCCACTTTATGATGATACGGGAAATGTCAGGGGGTATATTTTTTCGGTTATCAATGAGACCAAAAGTTATCTTCTCAGTCAGAAGATTTCCCAGAGTGAGGAACAGTTTCGTCAACTTTTTCAGCAACTCCCTGTGGGGCTTGTTATCTTTGAACCAACAGGCAAAATTTATCTTGTCAATGAGGCGTTTTTGTTTTTGGTGAATGTGTACAATGAAAAAGAGGTGTACCAGAAGAATATTCGGGATATCCTGAATATTAGTGAGACAGATTTTCGAAATATTCTTCAGCAGGTGCAGAGAAATCCTCTTTTGTATTTTCGTTTGGGGATTCGTCCTGAGTATGGAAACAGGGTTTTTTCTGTTCATATACGACCGCTCTTTTTGGGAGAAAAGGAGGTATTGCAGGCTACCCTTGAGGATGTGAGTCTTGAGAATGAACTCTATCGTCAGCTTGATGAGAAGTCCCGTCGTGTAGAAGAAGAACTCATGACAGCCAAGAGGGTATGGGAGCATATCCTGACAGTCCCCACCATTTATAATTCTCGTATTCGGTTTGAGTTTTTTTCTCGACCGTCTTCTCATTTAGGGGGGGATTTCTATGATCTTTTTGCCATAGATGATAATCATATCGGTGTCGTGGTTGCAGACGTGTCGGGTCATGGGGTTTCTGCTGCTCTTATTACTTCTATGCTCAAGATTTATTTTGAATTCAATCCCAAGGACCCACACAAAATTTCCGATGTGCTACGATATTTGCACTATATTCTCTCCAAGGTGCTTCCCCCGGATCAGTTTGTGACGCTTTTTTATGGGGTGATTGATACACAAACCTATTCGATCACCTATATCAACTGTGGAAATCCCAAACCCCTCTATGTTTCCTATCCCAAGAAGAAGATTGGTTTTCTTGAGGGAATGGCTCCTCCCTTAGGAAGTGCTCATTCGGTGGTGTTTTCGGATTATATTCGGACGGAGAAATTAGGAGAGAATACGCGTCTTCTTTTTTATACAGATGGGCTTTTTGTTTTTCGCAATGAAAAAGGGTTCTTCAATCAGGAGGGACTTCTTGAACTTTTCTCCCGTTATGCAGAAAATCAGATCAGGCGTGTGCTTCCGGATATCTATGATACTCTCTTGAAATCCTATGTACCCCTGACGGAGGATGATGCGACCATGGTGATGATTGTGCTTGAACCACCGCTTCGTACCAAGCAATATCTCTCTCTTCCCTCTAACGTCCTGGAAATTGATCACGCTATTGTGAAAATTCAGGCGAATATCCAGGCTGTGGTGGATCTCAATGATGATGAAAGGTGGCGGCTCTATACGGCCTTGTATGAGGCACTTATCAACGCTGTAGAACATGGCAACAGATTTGATGCCCAGAAGCGGGTTCATGTTTTCTATCGGATTCTTTCTCAGGCCATTGTGATCAAGGTGAGAGACGAAGGCAAGGGCTTTGTCCCGGAGGATGTGCCCGATCCCCTCAGCAAGGAAAATCTTTTGAAACCCTCGGGACGGGGGATTTTTATGATGAAGAAACTGATGGACCGTGTCAAGTACAACCGAACAGGCAATGAGGTAGTGATGCTTATGCGTTTTGAAAAACCTGTGTGTGAGGAAGAGAAGTGATTTATCATACGCCTATCATGGTTGAAGAGGTGATACGGTTTTTTACCCCGTGTGCGGGGGGGTGTTTGTGGATGCTACCTGTGGGGAAGGGGGGCATAGTGAGGCAATAGCCTCTCGCCTTGAGTATAAAAGACTCATCTGCATTGACAGAGACCAGGAGATACTGGAGGTGGCCCGAGAGAGGCTTTCTCGTTTTCCACGGGTGAGTTTCTATCATGCCACCTTTGATCAGCTTCCAGAGGTGATCAAAGACGCGGGAGTTGATGGGTGTGATGCCATTTTGGCTGATCTTGGGGTTTCTATGTATCATTTTACCCTTCATGAGAAGACAAAGGGAAGGGGATTCAGTCTGCAGGATGATGAGGGTCTTGATATGCGGCTTGACAAAACGGCGGGTATCACAGCCGCTGAGGTGCTCAATACCTTTTCGCAAAAGGAGATTGCTGATATTCTCTACACCTATGGCGAGGAGTATGATGCCTACAAAATAGCTCGTGCTATTTGCCAGAATCGACCCTTTCGGACGGCCTCTCAATTAGCGAAAGTGGTTCTCAAGGCAAAGAAAAGTCATGGCCACCACAGGATCCACCCTGCTACAAAAACCTTTCAGGCTTTGCGAATTTTTTTGAATAAAGAATTAGAAATTCTCGAAAGTTTTTTACCCTCTGCTGCCGATAATTTATATATCCGTGGTCGTTTAGCGGTGATAACTTTTCACTCGTTAGAAGACAGGATAGTAAAAAGGAGTTTTCAATCACTCGCCAAGGAGGGCAAAGTGAGTATCCTGACCCCAAAGCCTCTTCTTCCCTCGGAAGAAGAGATCGAGAAAAACCGGGCTTCCCGGAGTGCGAAGCTACGGGTGGTGGAGAAGAGTGTATGATACCCCGTGGTGTGAAAGCGCTCCTTGTGTTGTCGGCACTTTTTTTCCTGTTTGTGATAGGTTTTCTTTTGATTGAACAACGCCAGAATGTTCTGGTCACAAAAAGAGAGATCCGGCGTTTTTCTCAGGTTCTTACGTTGACAGAGACCCGTCTTCAGGAACTGATGATGGAAAGGGCAAAAATCTCTTTGCCTTCCTTTTCTTCCGGGGTGAAGGTGACACCGGTAGGATACCGTGATGTGTATCGTGTAGAATTGCCGGGGAAAGTTCCAGAAGAAAAGCCACAAACGTTCTCGAAAGGGATTTTGCAGGTGTGTTTGGATTGGATTCTTGAGAGGTTCCCTTCGGCTAAGATGGAGATTTGACGAAAGAGGTGTTTGGCCGTATACTTAAGGGAGGAGTGAAAAGCGATCATGTGGATAGTGGTTTTCCTTGTGCTTGCAGTGGTGGTAGTTGGCTGGTGGACGGTCTATGCTTATAGAGAAGCCAAACGTGTTCATATTGAACATTTGACCCTTTATACCCGTGATATCAGGACCCCGATTTCTATTATGCATCTTTCTGATTTACATCTTTTCAGGGAGATGAGTCGTTCCCGATTACGTCGTATTGGTGAAGTGATAAAAGAACAGCTTTCTCAGACGGAAGTGGATTTTATTTTTCTGACGGGGGATCTCATTGATAAGAATTCAGGTATTGAAGTTCTTCGGGATGAAATTTTGCCCCTTTTGAAGGCAAAGGGTGGGGTGTATGCTGTTTTGGGGAATCATGATTATTTTGAATATAATGTGCTTCATGTGTTTTCTCCGCTGTTTTTTCTTCATGAGAAAAAGTCTACTGATGTGGAAAGACTACTTGACGTCTTGAAGAAGGGAGGCGTGAGGGTGCTTCGTAATGAGATGCTTTCATTTTCGTATCATGGAAACAACCTCACCTTGATAGGGGTAGATAACTTTCTTCAAGGGAGGTACAGCTGGCCTGATTTGGCTATCCCCGATGATGAGAGTTATAAGATGGTTTTGGCGCATTTTCCCGATGTGATTCATCATATCAAGGGAAGGGTGGATGTGGTTTTTAGTGGTCATACCCATGGTGGCCAGATCACGGTATGGGGGTATCCTCTCACAGCCAAGGCAAAAATACGCCGTCGTGAGGCAAGGGGGGCTTCTGTGCATGATAATACCGTTCTCTATGTCTCCAAAGGAGTTGGAGTGAGTCATTATCTTCCACTGCGTTTTTTTGCCCATCCTGATGTAACCATGGTACGGATAGAGGTGGCCGATGAAAAGAAGTAGAGTGTTTTTTGGGATTTTATTCATTCTGGCTGGGTCTCTCTATGCTCAATCGGCGGAGCTTTCTTTGGCTTCGCAGGCAATCGGTAGGGGGAGATGGGAGAGTGCCCTCTCTTCTCAAATGAGAGCATTTCATCTTTCGGCGTCAAATTTTCTTATGCGGGTTCAGACGGTTCTTCCTCTTCCGTTAGGTATGGCAAGGCTTGGGATAACGAATAGCTATTATCTGACTCTTTCCCAGGATTTTGTTGATTATGAATACCGAATAATAGCGATGGTAAGCAACGAAAATTTTGTTTCCACTATTACATGGCTTTATAGTGCTTCGCAGAATGAGCGGAGCTACAATTTGATGAAGAGTCTTCCCTATCTTCAGCAAAGTGCCTTGTGGTGGCAGAGCAAAACAAACCAGAATGTGGTCTATACTCTCTGGAGGGAGAAAAACACCTATCACACCATGAGAATTCTTCAAGAAAAAGAGAATACCCTTGAAAAAGGTTTTTGTATCACGATTGAGGTTATTCCCATCAAAAAGGTAAGTTCTTCGGTGATTGAAGATTTTGTCTGGGACTATGTGATGAAAAGTGATTGGAGAGATGTAGAAAGGCTGCTACGATAATAGCCTGTGAAGGTGGGGATATGGCAGAAAGGCCAGAACTCAGTCGTGAAGAGATTTTTGCGCATATAGAGAAGGAACTTCTATCTTCTCAGACGGGAAAGTCTCGTTTTCCTCTTCGTACCAAAAGCAATTATCTCATGGTGCTTCTTATCAATATGGTGCTTCTTCTTCTCGTTGTTGGTGGCGGGCTTGGGGTGTATCTCAGGTTTCGGGCGGCAGAGTATAATCTCGTGGGAAAGCCTGAGAGTATTCGGGGACTGGAAGAGGCTCTCTACCAGGAGCTTCAGAAAAAGATAGGCAAGGAGTTAGCCGAAAAAGAGGCGGAACTTGCTTCCACAAAGGCTCGGTTAGAAGAGCTTCAGAAAAAAATGAGTTCCTACCGGGAAGAACTCCAGAAAAATCTGGCAGCAGATCTTGAAAAGAGACGAAGAGAACTTGAAGAGAGGCTTCAAAAATCCCTTGAGGAAGCCTCGGCTTCTGAGAGAAAAAGGCTTCTTGCTCAATATGAGGAAGAAAAGAAAAAACTCTCTGAGATAGTTCAACAGGAGTACGCTCAAAAAGAAAAGGCCTACCAGGAACAGCTTCTCCGTGAACAGCAGGAATTGTTATCGAAGGCTTCTAACCAGCAGGTAGCCCTGGAAACGGCAAAAAGAGAGTTGTCTTCCATGCAGAGTGAATATGAGGCACGGCTTCGAGCCCTTCAACAGACCAACCAGCAGACTATTAACCTTTTGCGGGCTCAGTTAGCAGGGCGAGAACGGGAGGAAGCCTTTCGTACTCAGGTGGAAGCGGTGTTTTCCACAGCCATGCGACTCATAAGAGAGGGAAGGTACGACGAGGCACAGAGTCGTTTGGCTCAGATTGGACAACTCTATAACCAGAAGCCAAAGGATATCGAGATATCTCCATCAAAGCAGGCTTTGGACAGTTTTTTTGTTGAGGCACTCCAGGATTATATTCGTCTCAAGCAGGGAGGTATTGTTCAGGAGGTTTCTTCTGTTTCTTTGGCTAAGTTGAAAACGCTCTCCGAATCCCTTCAGAAAGGGGTCTATGATAGAAATACCAATCAACTGATGGAAGAGGTGAGGGCACTCGCAAGAGAGGTTCCAGAGGTTTTTGCTTTTTACAGTCAGTATCAGGATTTTCTTGGGCGGGTGCAGACAACCCAGCTCCAGGAGGAACTTCGTCGAGCGGATAGCCTCTATGCTCTCAAGGATTACAAGGCAGCTCTTTTGGCTTATATGGCCCTTGCGAAGCGTTATCCCCTCACTACCCGAAGGGAGGAGGTCTTTCAGCGGATGGCTGAGGCGATGAATCAGTGGCAGCAGTTGGTAGCTGTGCGGGTTGTGACCAATGCAAATACGGTTGCTTCCACCAATCAGGTGTTTGTGACGAATATGGTGGTGATAACCAATGTGCCCTTAGTAAGTCAGAATGGAAGAGTGATCACCAATGTCATCACCAATGAGGTACGTATTGTCTTGAAAGGGGATGAAAGGGAAGCAGGCAGGCTTTTCACCAATGCGCTTGAGGTGTACAGGAAAAACCCTTCAGAGGCACTCTCTGGTTTTGTCTCTGTTATCGAAAAACAGCCCTTGACGTCTTATGTTCCCTTGGCTCTGGAGTATATTCAAAAGATCTATGCTTCAAAAAGTACAGGGCAAAATATGGAGGAACTTCAGAAAAAACAAGAAGAAGAGGCGAAACTTCTTTTTGTCCAGGCGGAGGAGGCACAAAAAGAGGGGGATTATAGCAAAGCCCTGCAACTTTATCAGCGTCTTATCCTGCGATGTCCCCTTTCTTCGTATGTGGACAAGAGCTTAGAGAGTTTAGATAGGGTGTACTATCGCTTGCTTGCGGGGAGAAAAAAGATGGCAGAGATTGAGGCTATGGTCAAGGGTCGGGTTATGGTAGTAGAGGGGAATATTCTCACTCTCTCTGTGACAAAGGGAGAGAGTCTTGTCGCAGGGCAACAGGTAAAGATCTACAGGAGAGTAAATACCACAGAGGTTGAGGAGATCGGAAAGGGAGAGGTTATTCGGGCCAATCAAATGATTATACAGGCAAAAATACGGGAAGCCTTTGATACGGTTCGTCCCGGTGATTTGGTAGTAGGGGAGTGACATGAAACAAAAAGCCGTTTTTCGAAAAAAGATTGGTGGCTGTGATGTTACCTCTTCTCATTTTGACGGTGGTTTTTGTGGGGTTTATGGCGTATTATACGGCCAGGAATGGAATCACCGCTATTGCCAAGGAGTTTTTGGGATACAAGGTGATGGATATCTACAAATATACAAGCCGACAGGTGGCATTAGCAAGCGAAATGGGACTAACGGATAGAGAAAGTGTCTATGACTCACTCTTTTCCTATGGCATGGGAACGCTGGGTGGGACAAAGGGAGCCTTTTTTCTTCTTTCTCGGGAGGGAAAATTTCTCCGAAGTAGCGTAGAGATGACAGAAGCGGAAAAGACTTTTCTTCATACGAAACTTGGAGAGAAAGAGGGTGGGTGGGTCGAGTTTACTGCAGGGGGAAAGTCCTATGTAGGAGTGGGAATTTATTATTCTGATTGGGGTTTGTATCTTCTCTTGGCCAATGAGAGAGAGGAGTTCTATAAACCTGTGAACACGATGCTTTTGGCTGTTGGCGTGATTTTAGCTCTCTCAGTTTTTATTGCGACAGTGGTGATGCTTGGGTATATTCGTTATCTTTTGAAACCGGTGGGGTATCTGGTGGAAACGATTGAGACGATCACCCGGACGAGGGATTTGTCCAAACGAGCAAGAGTGGAGTACAACGATGAGATCGGATACCTTGCCTATTCTTTCAATACCATGGTGAGAGAACTGGAATTGGCTTATCATCAGATTAAAAATTATGCTTACCAGACTATCCAGGCGAAAAATAGGGAGGAGAAGATTCGTTTTATCTTCCAGAAATATGTTCCTACCGAGGTGATCAATCGTATTCTCAATATTTCTTCGGATAGTGTCTTGATAGGTACTAAACAAAATGTCACGGTTCTTTTTTCTGATATTCGGGATTTTACCCATATTTCGGAGCAGTTTTCTCCTGACTTTTTGGTCACAGTCCTCAATCAGTATTTCAGTATTATGGATGAGCGCATCCGTTCCCACAAGGGAATTATTGACAAGTATATTGGGGATGCTATCATGGCGATTTTTGGAGCCCCGGTTCAGCATGATGATGATCCTGATGAGGCCATAGCGGCCGCTTTTGCGATGAAAGAAGGAGTGGGGGTTTTCAATGCGATGGCTGAGACGAAGTATGGCGTTATCTTTCGTATTGGTATAGGCATCAATACAGGGGAAGCCATTGTGGGAAATATTGGGAGTGAAAACAAGGTGGATTATACCGTTATTGGGGATACGGTGAACCTGGCTTCTCGTCTTGAAGGACTGACCAAGAAATACAAGGCAAGTATTGTGGTGAGTGAGTTTACCAGAGGGGCTTTGAAAAGGCCTGAACGCTATTATTTCCGTTTGTTGGATTTTGTGAGGGTAAAGGGAAAGGATAAGCCTGTTCTCATCTATGAGCCTTTTCCTGTGCATGAGGTAGAGGAGAAACTCTCTTATTATCAACACTTTGAGGAGGGGCTCAGGCTTTATCAGCAGGGGGAATTCAAACGGGCTCTTGGAGTTTTTGAGGAAAGTGTGAAACAGGACGAACATGATTATCTTGCGTATATGTATAGAGAGCGTTGTGAGTATTATCTTGCCAACCCACCACAGAAGTGGGATGGGGCAGAAACCCTTCTGGAGAAGTAGTATGCGGCACAAATGGAAGAGATGGACCCATGAGATGATACAGGAGATCATTCGGCCTGCCACCAAACACTACCTTCGGGAAAGACTGGGCAAGACTGAGGAGGATACTATAGAAATAGGGGTTTCCTATCCGATTGTCAAAAATCTTTTGGGGGTTCCCGTTGAAGAGGGGATTCTTGAGATTATCCATGTGCCGGAAAAGTTTTTTCTTGCCTTTTTGCAGGATCTCGTAGGGATTTATAAGGCTGGTGGGGGATGGCAATGTGTGGGTACCAATGACGTTGCGGTGGTGGAGCACTGGATAGAGCGACTGGGGCTGGAGGCCCTGGATAGGGAAACGGTGGAGGGGTATGCGCTGAATCATGAACTGGTAGAATGGATCGAGGAGCCTTTTTCGGGGATTCAGATGCGATATCGTTCTCAGAAAACAAAGCTTTTGGTTTTGTACAGGCTTTTTTTCTTGATTTCTGGGCAGGAGTATTATATAATAATAGAAAAACTTTCGTAGGGGTAAATGATGGGCGCACTTCGTGAGAAGATTGAGGCGATGGAAAGTCAACTTCTTGAAAACTGGAGGGTACTTTGACATCGACGGGAAACAAAAGCAGCAGGAAAAACTGAGTAACGAACTTCAGGATGAGACTCTCTGGCAGGATCATAAGAAATATACAGAACTTCAAAAAAAGCTGAGCGATCTTCAGAAGGAAATAGAAGACTGGGTGGAGGTTCGCCGCAAGCTTGAGGACCTGAAAGGCATGGTGATTCTTGCGGAAGAAGAAGGTGACGATGCTATGTTAGAAGAACTTGCCAAGGAATATGAAACCATAGGAAAGGAACTCAAGCAGCTTGAATTGTATATGCTCTTTTCTGAAGAGGTGGATAAGGGAAATGCTTTTGTGAATATTCATCCTGGAGCCGGCGGAACGGAGTCTCAGGATTGGGGAGAGATGCTTCTTCGCATGTATCAGCGATGGGCTGAGAGGCATCGTTTCACCGTGGAGGTGGTCAATTATGATCCTGGTGAGGTAGCGGGCATCAAAGACGCTACACTCTATATCAAAGGTCGTTATGCCTATGGATATCTCAAAGCAGAGAGTGGTATTCATCGATTGGTGAGACTTTCTCCTTTCAATGCCAACAATAAACGTCAGACATCCTTTTGTGCGGTGACAGTAACTCCTGAAGTTGATGATACCATTGAAATAGAGATCAACCCCGATGATTTACGGATTGATACGTATCGGGCGGGAGGGGCTGGAGGCCAGTATGTGAATAAAACTGAGTCAGCCGTCCGTATCACCCATATTCCGACGGGTATTGTCGTCGCTTGTCAGGTGGAACGTTCTCAGCTTCAGAACCGGGAAATGGCCATGCGTATGCTTCGTTCCAAACTGTATGAGTATGAACGGCAAAAGCGAGAGGCTGAGCTTGCCAAGCTGCAACCAGAAAAGAAGAATATTGAATGGGGAAACCAGATTCGAAGTTATGTTTTTCAACCCTATACGATGGTGAAGGACCATCGAACCGATGTAGAGGTAGGTGATATTCAATCCGTGATGGATGGAGAGCTTGATGAGTTTATTTTGGCCTATCTCAAGCAACAACTCACGCAAAAGGCAGGGGTTTCCTGATGAAGGAAAAACGAAAGAAAAGCTATCATTTTTGCCATAATGAGAGAAGGAAAAAGGAGTCGGTATGCTAACCTATCAGGAGATTATTTTTCGGCTGAAAAAATTCTGGGGTGATCAGGGGTGTCTGATTCGAGAACCCTATGATCTTGAGAAGGGAGCGGGAACCTTCAATCCGGATACCTTTCTTCGGGCTATTGGTCCAGAGCCGTGGAATGTAGCGTATGTGGAACCTTCCCGGCGTCCTGCTGATGGTCGCTACGGAGAAAACCCCAACCGCTTGGGGTATTATTTCCAGTTTCAGGTGATTATGAAGCCTTCTCCTGATAACATTCAGGAACTCTATCTCAAGAGCCTTGAGGAACTTGGTCTTGATTTGAAACATCAGGATATTCGTTTTGTTCATGATGACTGGGAATCTCCAACCCTTGGAGCCTGGGGGCTTGGCTGGGAGGTTTGGCTCAACGGAATGGAAATCACCCAGTTTACCTATTTTCAGCAGGTTGGGGGGCTGGATTTGCCTTCTATTCCTGTGGAGATTACCTATGGGACAGAGCGTATAGCCATGTATTTGCAGAACAAGAATAATGTGTTTGATATTCAGTGGAATGAACAGTTTACCTATGGGGATCTCCAGAAACAGGAGGAGGTAGAGTTCTCCCGGTATCATTTTGAGATTGCGGACATAGAACTCTATCGACGCTTGTTTGATGATTTTGAAAAGGAATGTGAAAAGGCTTTAGAGGCTGATGCGGTTCTTCCGGCCTATGATCTCACGATGAAGTGTTCCCATGTCTTTAATATCCTTGATGCCAGGAATGCGATTTCGGTAACCCAGAGAGAGGGGTATATTCTCAGGGTGAGAAGGCTTGCTTCTTTGTGTGCTCAGGCCTACTACAAAAAGCGTGAGGCCTTAGGTTTCCCCTTGTTGAAAAATGCGAAGACTCTTTCACCTTCAGCGTAGTCTTCCGTCTGTTTCAGCCGTTTTAGGAAGGCTTGGGTACAACCCGAAGAAGACGGAAAGCGGGGATTGGGATTCCCGGGTAGAAAAGGCTATTGGAGAGTTTTCATCCCTTCTTGAAGCGAGGGGTGTTGTGGATACTTCCCGGATTGTTGCTCGTACAGAGACAGAGGTAACGCTTGACAATGGCCTGGTTTTGAATTCAACGAGACTTGCGTCTGTGCTCGCTCACAGTGCGGAAGTGAGTCTTTTAGCCGCTACGCTTGGCAGGGCTGTTCTGGAACAAATTCACCATCTTTTGTCTTCGGGGGAGTTGACCCAGGCAACACTTCTTGATGCCATAGCAAGTGAATCGGTGGAGCATTTTGTGGACTGGATGCAGGCTATCATCGCAAGAGAACGCTTACGTCTTGGCTTTTCCCCCACCATGCGATTCAGTCCAGGGTATGGGGATTGGAAATTAGATATTCAGCCCGACATTCTTCGTGTGTTGAAGGCTGAAGAGATCGGGCTTTCGGTTCATCCGGAGTCGTATATCCTTCTTCCAGAAAAGAGTATCACTGCGGTAATTGGCTGGGAGAGAAAGTAAAAGGGCAGACAGTGGCTCTGGATAGATAAAGAAGAGCATTTGAGATATCACTTTCCCCTTCCGATATATAATATATTGGGGGTAAAATGCCAAGAAAAAATCCACTCCTCGACTTTGCTTTTCATGAACTTCAACTCAAAGACAGGCTTCTTGAGGTTCTTATCCGCGTTCAGAGTTGCAGTCCTGAGGAAAGTGAGGATGTACTCGTTCGGATTTTTTTGGAGGCGTTTCTTTCACTTTTTGGATTTGAAAGGGCAGTCTATTTTCGTTTTGAAAAGGGGAAGGGACTTCAGTGGGGACTTTCTCTTCATATAGACGAAGAGGAACGGCAAAAACCCTACTTTTCTCATATTATGTCAGATATCATTGAGGCTTCCGTCTCTCTTCGATGGATGCAGCAAAGACTTCCTGTGGTCAAGGATGGCAAAGAGACGTTTCTCACTTTTATGATTTTGCCTGTAGCCAGGGAGAAAAACCTTTATGGGGTTTTTTATGTGGATCTTGAGAATCATTCGGAAAATCTTGATATTGATCTTATTCATATTTTAGTCGTCCAGGCCAGTTTGTCTCTGTATTACAGGCAGATGTATGAAACCACGAGAGCCCAGCAGATAGAGCTTCTCAAGTTGGCCAACTTCAAGAATGAGATTGTTCGTCAGATTACCGCCAATATTGAGGGGCCATTGGAGAATACCCTTCATTTCATGGAGACTATCAAAGGAGAAGTGCCAGAGAGTTGTTCTACCCACTTTGGAGAGATCCATAAACGGCTATCCCAGATCTTTCTCACCCTTGAAAAGACCCTTAACTTGGGAAAGATTGGAGCCAATATTGAAGATATTTTCAAAAAGGATGTGGATATCCGTGTTATGATAGAGCGGATTCTCAAAAATTACGAAAAGGAAATCAAAAAGCGCAAACTCACCGTAAATGTGAAAATTCACGAGCGTTTTCCTTTGCTGAAGGGCAACGAAGATATCTTCCGTACCATTTTTGATGAACTTATCAGTAATGCTGTTTATTATAATCGAGAAAAAGGGAGTATTACCATCTACGCCTATCAGGATAGTGGTGGGTATGTGATTGAGATTCGGGATACAGGAAGAGGAATACCCCTTGAGTTTCAGCCCCTTATTTTTGAACAGTTTTATCGTCTTCCTGGTTCGGAAAAACTCAATGACAAGGGTGCCGGGCTCGGGCTTTTTCTCGTGAAGAAGTTTTTAGGCTATTATGGGGCGACTATTTCTGTGGAGAGTGTAGAGGGAGAAGGTTCGGTATTTACGGTTATTTTCCCCTTGTGATTTTTTGCAAAAAAAAAACTTTTTCTCTACAATATACTCTCAAAATTTCTGAGAGAAACGCAAGGGGAAGATATGAAACGTTTTACCAAAATTGTGGCCACTATCGGGCCAGCATCACGAAACTATCCAACCGTCTATAAGATTCTTGAAGCCGGTGCCAATGTGATTCGTCTCAATTTTTCTCATGGAAGCTTTGATGATCACCTTGAGAGCGTAACCTATGTCCGCAAAGCCGCCAAGGAACTGGACAAGGTGGTGGCTATCTTTCAGGATCTTCAGGGTCCGAAAATCCGTGTTGGAAAACTGGAGTCTGAATTTATTGAGCTGAATGCGGGTGATACGCTTGTGATTACCACTGATCAGATTGTGGGAGGGGTCATCGATGGCCAGAAAAAGGTATCGATTGATTATCCCAATTTGCACAATGAGGCAAAGGTAGGAGGAAGGATCCTTTTGGATGACGGACTCATTGAGCTTCGGATCCAGAAGATAGAGGGGACCAATATCTACACTGAGGTTGTCAATGGGGGAAAACTCAAACCAAGAAAAGGAGTGAACCTTCCTCATATCAAACTCAATATCTCGGCTATTACTGAGAAGGATAGACACGACCTCAAGTTTGCCTTTGAGCACAATCTTGATTATGTGGCTCTTTCGTTTGTGCGAAGTGCGGATGATGTGAAAGAATTGATTGATATTATGCTTCGGGAGTATGGTCGCCGTATTCCTATCATCTCCAAGATTGAGAAACCTGAGGCGGTTGAAGATATTGACAATATCATTGATGTCAGTGATGCTATCATGGTGGCACGAGGGGACTTAGGTGTTGAAACGTCTCCCCAGGAAGTGCCTGTGATCCAGAAAATGATTATCCGTAAGTGTAATATTGCCGGTAAGCCAGTGATTACCGCCACCCAGATGCTTGAATCTATGGTCAATAATCCACGCCCAACCCGGGCGGAAGCCAACGATGTGGCCAATGCTATCTTTGATGGGACGGATGCCGTGATGCTTTCAGCAGAAAGCGCCGCCGGGCAGTATCCTGTAGAAGCGGTGAAGATGATGGCTCAGATTGCCGCCCAGGTGGAGAATAGTGAACTCTTTGAGAAAATGCTCTCCGGGCGTACGGTAACCCAGGCTGAACTGATGAAACGCTCCAGGAAGAATGTGATGGAATCTATTAGCTTTGCTACGGTGGAGCTTGCCCATAAGATCGGTGCTAAGTATATTGTGAGTTTCACGCATAGTGGAGGAACGGCAAAGAGTGTGGCCAAGTATCGTTTTCCTATTCCTATCATTGGGTTTAGTCCGTCTGAGGCAACAGCCCGGAGGCTTGCTCTTGTCTGGGGTGTGACTCCCTATGAACTTGGTGAAGTCTCAACCGTCAATGAACTTCTTGATGGGGCGGGAGAGGTGCTTCGTTTCAAACAGTTAGTGCATGAGGGAGATTTTGTGGTGATTACCGCAGGGGTACCCGTAGGAATACCCGGAAGTACCAATATGATTAAGGTATGGCAGGCATAAGGGAAAAAAGGTATTGATTTTTTTCCCTGTTGTCGCTATAATGGTGTGCTGATTACAAAATGGAGGAAAAGTATGTGGAATTGGCTTTTATTACAGGCTCAGGGTGCAGAAGGTGGAACGTTTTCACTTCTGGTGATGCCACTTATTCTGGTTCTTGGTATGTATCTCTTGATTTTCTTGCCTGAAAGAAAAAGACGAAAAGCCTTAGAAAAACAGATTGCTTCCATGAGACAGGGTGATCGGGTGATTACCAATGGAGGGATTGTGGGAGTGATTGATTTTGTTGGTGATAAAACGGTGTACATCAAAACGGCCGATTCCAAGATTGAGGTGAGAAAGGATTTCATTGCGGCTGTGATCACTCCTGAGGCAGACAAAAAATAGGAGGATGTATGAATAAACTTTCTCGTTTTGTTCTTCTCCTTATTTTGGTAGGATTGGGCTTCTGGGGTATGTGGCCTACCATATCATGGTATTTTCTTTTGCCCTATGAAACCAAAGATCTGATCAAGGTCTCTGAAGAGGAGATGGATAAGCTCTCTCCAGAGGTGCGCAAACAGGTGATCGAAGTCAAGGCACTTCGTAAGAAGGTAATGAACCTTGGGCTTGACCTGCAGGGTGGGGCTAACCTTCTTCTTGAAGTGGACGCTGATGAACTTCGGGCTATGCTTTCAGAGAAGGCAGCAGGAGAGATGTCTGATGCCGCCTTTCGTGAGGAAATGGACAAAGCCAATGAACGGGCGGTGGAGATTCTCAAGAACCGTATGGATACTTTTGGGGTGAGTGAGGTCTCGATTGCCAAGACATTTGATGGGCGTATCAGTGTTGAGCTTCCTGGTGTGAGTGAGCCACAGATTATTCGTGAGTCTCTCTCCAAGGTAGGTCGACTTGAGTTCAAGTTGGTGGATGAAGAGGCCATGAAGAAGTTGGGGGAACTTGGTGTTCCTATGAGTGGTGGCGTGGTGATGACCCTTCAGAATGTGCCGACAAACTTTGTGCTTCCTGCTGATAGTGAGTGGTATCCGTTTTATGAAAATGATGAGTATGGTATTCCCCGTTTGAGGGGGTGGTACGTTCTCAAAAAGGAAACGGTGCTGGATGGAACCTATGTGGAGAGTGCTCGTTCGGATATGAATCCTACCACCGGTCAACCTGTGGTCTCGTTTACCTTGACGATTGAAGGGGCTGAGATTTTTGCTGATGTGACAAGACAGAATGTAGGCCGAAGGCTTGCGATTGTGCTTGATGGGCGTGTGAAGAGTGCCCCTGTGATCAATTCGGAAATTCCTGGAGGAAGAGGGGAAATCTCTGGAAGATTTACCTATCAGGAGACAGAATTTCTTGCCAATATTCTCAAAGCTGGTGCCCTTCCTGTGAAGTTGAATGTGGTGGAAGAGCGGATTGTAGGTCCTTCATTAGGTGCCGATGCCATTGAGGGTGGAACAAAAGCGTTGATTGTGGCTATTGTTGTGGTGGCACTCTTTATGGTGGTATGGTACAAGGGAAGCGGGCTTATTGCTGTGGTGGGACTTGTGTTCAATATGTACTTTTTGCTTGCTATTTTGGCCGGGCTTCTCAAGGCCACCCTCACTCTCTCTGGTATTGCGGGAATGGCGCTCACCGTGGGTATGGCTGTGGATGCCAATGTGATTATTTTCAGTCGTATCCGTGAGGAACTCAAGCGTCAGGGAAGATTCAGGCATGCCGTTGATGAAGGGTATAAGCATGCGTCCATGACCATATGGGATTCAAACTTAACCACATTTTTTGCGGCGGTGGCCCTTTCGCTCTTTGGTACAGGAAGTATCAAGGGATTTGGAACCACGTTAGCGGCTGGTATTATTGCCAATATGTTTGCTATGCTTTTTGTGACTCGTTTGGTGTATGACTTTTTGCTTGATACCTTGAAGCTCAAAAAGGTTTCTATCTAAGACGGGGACAAGGAGAAAACAATGACGGAACATAAGCCTATCCCTTTCATGAAAATGGCTCCGTACGCCATCGGGTTGTCTCTTGCGATTGTGCTTGCTGGACTGGTTATGTTTATAGTACGGGGTGGATTTGAGGTTGGTATTGATTTCAAGGGGGGAAGCCGGGCGGAAATAGTATTTGCCCAGAAGGTCTCTATTGGTGAACTTCGTTCTTTGTTTAAAAATCAACGTATTGAAGCCAACATTACCACGGTTGGTCTGGCAGAGGATAATCGGTTTGTGATCACTGTGCCTTTTGAACAAGACAAAGATGGTATTGCGATTATCAAAGAGATATTGACAAAGGCGTATGGCGAGGAGAGTGTTGAGTTTGTAGGGACAACGACGATTGAGGCCAAGGCTGGAAAGTCTTTTGTTTATCGGGCTCTCAATCTTATCTGGGTGGTTTCTTTGATTATCGTTGTGTATATTATCGTGAGGTTTGATTTTAGCTATGGAGTCGGGGCTATTGTGGCGCTTCTTCATGACCTTTTGATTATGTTGGCTTTTGCTCTTTTCTTCCGGATACCGATTGATATTACCATTATTGCGGCTATTCTCACCATCCTTGGGTACTCGATTAACGATACCATTGTGGTGTTTGACCGTATTCGTGAGCGCAAAGCCTATCACAAGGAAGAGGATTTTGTTCTTGTGATAGACCGCTCGGTCACAGAAGTCCTTGAGCGTTCTATTATCACGGCTCTCACCACTCTTTTTGCGGCTGTGGCTCTCTACATCTGGGGAGGAGAGGTGTTGCGCAACTTCAGCATCCTTCTCATTGTGGGGCTTGTGAGTGGAACCTATTCTTCTGTGATGATTGCGGCTCCGGTAACGGCAGGTGTTCGTCTCTTGACAAATCGGAAAAAATAGTGTATAATATATCTCCTTTGTGGGAATGATACCACAGAGAGGTCGGGCCGCTAGCTCAGCCGGTAGAGCATCACACTTTTAATGTGAGGGCCCTGGGTTCGATCCCCAGGCGGCTCAAAAAGGCTTATCCGAAAGGATAAGCCTTTTTTTCAAGGAGGTGGACGATGCATCCAGTTCTGATGGCTTTTCTTGCTACACTCTTTACGTGGGGAATGACAGCGTTAGGGGCTGGGCTTGTGCTTCTCACGCCCCGCGTGAGTCAGAAGTTTTTGGATATGATGCTTGGCTTTGCGGCTGGTGTGATGATTGCAGCAAGTTTCTGGTCTCTTCTTATGCCGGCGCTGGAGATTGCCACCCAGACGGGACAGATTCCCTGGTTGGTGGCAGGTATTGGTTTTGTGCTTGGAGGGGCTTTTTTGCGGTTAGCCGATATGATCATCCCCCATGTGCATATTGGACTTCCCGTGAGTGAAAGCGAAGGGCTCCATACGCACTGGAAAAAGACCACTCTTCTTGTTTTGGCGATCACGCTCCACAATATTCCTGAGGGGTTGGCTGTGGGAGTAGCCCTTGGGTCCTTGGGGGATAACTACACTCACGCTGAACTTCTCTCCGCTCTCGCGGTGGCGATAGGGATTGGGATTCAGAATTTTCCTGAGGGAATGAGTGTGTCCTATCCTCTCCGAAGGGAAGGTGTCGGTGTGTGGAAAAGTTTCTGGTACGGGCAATTGTCCGGGCTTGTGGAACCGGTAGCAGGGGTTCTGGGGGCTCTTTTGGTTTTCTGGGCCAAACCGGTGTTGCCGTATGCTTTGGCCTTTGCTGCTGGGGCTATGATTTATGTGGTTGTGGAAGAGGTGATTCCAGAATCCCAGCAGAAGGGGAATTCTGATATTGCTACCGTGGGAACTATGCTCGGGTTTGTGGTGATGATGGTTCTTGATGTAGCCCTGAGTTGAAAAGGCTTCCTCGAATTTTGGTTTGCCTTTTTTCTCTCTTTGTGTGTATGTTTGAAAGAGAAGAGGAGGAGTTATGGCAGAGGTGAAACTTCTGGTAAAGGGAATGAAATGTCAGGGTTGTGTGCAAACAGTAAAGCAAACGCTTTCTTCTGTGGCGGGTGTGGAGGAGGTAGCCGTTGACCTTGCAACAGGGGAGGTAAAGGTCGTTGGCAACGTTCGTGCGGACACTCTGGTGAAAGTTATTCATGAGAAGACTTCCTACAAAGCTGAGGTAAAATAAATTTTCTTTCACAAAACCCTGGCACTGGTGTTTTGGCCTTTTTCTCGTTGGAGAAATTCTCGTTTTCTTGACAGGGAAATCATTTCCTTCTATACTATTTTTACAAAAAAAGGAGGAAAAGGATGAAAAAGTTCATGATGATAGTCATGATGCTTATGGTGGTTGGGCTTTTTGCGGTTTCTCCAGAGGTACAGAAGTATCTACAGGAAGGGCAAAAATATGCCCAGAATCAGGAGTTTGACAAAGCCATTGCGTCGTTTAAGAAGTGTATTGAACTTGATAAAAGCTTTGCGCCTCCCTATTTCAATATCGCTCTCCTTTCTATGTGGACAGAAAAGTATGAAGAGGCGGATAAATATCTTCGTGAGTTTATCAAGATGAGGGACAATGAACCCCAGGCCTATACCCTTCTTGCCCAGTTGTCGCTTGAACTGGAACGTTATAATGAGATAGACCCAGCCCTTCAGAAGGCCCTTCAACTTGCCCCTGAAAATCCGGCGATTCTCTATAATGCAGGGGATATTTGGCTTTCTATGAATCAGGCGGAAAAGGCCTATCCTGTTCTCCAGAAGGGGATTTCTCTCCTCTCCCAGAAGGAATATAATACGGATTTGGGACAGAAACTCTGGTGGGCTTTTTTGTTTGCTACCATGGAAATCGATCGCTATGATGAGGCCATGAAAGCCTGTGATACCCTTCTTTCTCTCTCTCTCCCTGAGAAACAAAAGCAGACGATTGCTCTCTACAAAGAGGATATTCGTTTCTTTCAGCAAAATACCCAAAATCCCCTTTTCATTCGTGCCTATAAAGTAACGGTTGGCATTGCTCGTGGTCACATTGATGCTTACCGAAATGAGATAGCGGAACAGATATATTTTATCTCTGATGAAAAAATGGGGCGTGACAAGGGTTCTCTTTTCCCGCCGGATTTTCTCTCCGTGGTGATGGATAAAATCCAGGTGGTGAGAGTTGAAGAAGCCTCAAAGAGTGGTTCTCGTTCGAAGCTTTCCTCCCTTTTTGGAACCATGGTGGGCTCGAAAACTCTTGTCGTGGAAGTCAAAACGTCAAAAGGAGAAACAGGCTATCTTCTGTTTGAACCACTGGATAAGAGGGTGCTTCTCAAGGCTGCTTACATACCGGGTGGTGTAACGTTTATGTTCTAAAGGGGTTGGCATGGTTTTGCTTCTTGAATCTCATGATCATATTCATTTTTCTCCCATCAGCTATACCCGCTTTTTGTGGGATATCACGCTTGGGGTGATGACCCCTCTTGAAAGGGCTAAACGTGAGTTTGGTGAGGTGAAATGCTGGTCTTCTCGTTTTCGGGAGGATGGCTCTCGTGCCTTTGTCTCTGAGGAATGGGTATGGAAAGGAGAAGAGGTTTTCCTTGTTCTCAATCCCCAGTTTGTTTATCCGGTTGGTTTTCGTTTTGAAAAGGGGATGGGTATAACCCCGGATGGGCGGTGGGTGTATGTAGCCGGGAGTGAGAGAATCTCTGAAGAGATTCTTTTAGCCCTTGAGGGGCAGAATGTGAACTATCTTGCCTCTCTCTTTCCTACCCGGGAAGTTTCGGATGGTCTCTACTACCGTGATGTAGCGGATGTGGTGAACCGCCTTGAAACAGCGATAGAGATGTTTGAACCCTATTTTGCTACCGACGAAAGCTATTTTTCTCCTCAGGAGAGGGTCTATATTCACAAAACAGCGGTTATAGATCCTTATGTGGTCTGGCACCCGGCAAATGGGATGATAGTGGTGGACAAAGGGGCAAAGGTGAGGGCTTTCTCTATTGTTGATGGGCCATCATATATTGGAGAGAAATCGCTTGTGGATAGTGGGCGGCTTCGTGAGGGGACGGTTATTCGTACCTCCTGTAAAATAGGTGGAGAAGTAGAATGGAGTGTCATAGAGTCCTATTCGAATAAGCATCATGAAGGTTTTTTAGGGCATAGTTATGTGGGAAGCTGGGTGAATATTGGGGCTATGGCCACGACAAGTGATCTCAAAAACAACTATCGTCCTATCGTGATTGAAAGGCGTGAAGGAAAACTCGAAACCCGTACCAACAAGTTTGGTTCTGTTATCGCTGATTTTGTCAAGATTGGTATTGGGGTTATGCTCAATACGGGAACGGTGATTGAACCCGCTGCCAATATTTTTCTTGAGGGTGGTTTTGTTCAACCACCCAAGTACGTGAAAGCTTTTTCGTGGGGGCGGAGTAGCTTCTACGAATGGGAAAAGTTCTGGCGTGATCTCACGACTATGATGCGAAGAAGGGAAGTAACTCCACCACCTTCTTTCAGGGCTTTTCTTCAGTCCTTGTATGAAAAACTTACTCTATAACCTAAGAGAAGGAGGTGGGTATGAAAAAAAGATTTCTTGTAGGTGTTCTGGCTTTGTGTATGGTATCGGTAGCGTGGTCGGCAGAAAAGGCCTATGAAGAGGCCTTTGTGATGCCGGGGTTTCAGGTGTCTCTTCGGGCGGGGCTTGATGTCCTTCCTCTCTTGATGGGACGGGGAGAGGTTGGGGTTACCCTTCCTGAGGTAGCGAAGGTGTTGTATCTTTCTGGCTATGCTGGCTATGGGTATGGTTTTCTTCCTTTTCTGGTGCGGGGAAATGCCAATGGTTTGTATGGCGGTGCCAGTGCAGGATGGGTGATCTCTCATACTGCCAAAGAGACAATGGTTGCCGTTCCCCTTTCTACGGTGACGGTAGGGAATGTTCGCTACGTCAAGGTTGCGATTGTGCCGGGATATACCCATCAGAGGCATATTTTAGCTGGAAGCTTTGATGTAAATTTCTTTATGAGTTTTCGAGGGTTTGTTTCTACCAATTTGCCTGTCGTTGGGCTTCGCTATCGCTGGGAGTATTTCTATGATTTTTATCAGTTCTATGAAGGAGAAAAGATTCGCCGTCGGTACAATTTTGCCCTGAATCTTGGACCTGTGGTAACACCAGACTTCAAAGGTATGGGTGTAAATCTTTTCATGGATATTGGTGGCATCAATATGTCTGGTTTTGAATTCCGATGGGGTGGTACTGCCCTTGCTTATCAGAATGACTGGATCTTTTCTTTTGGCTTGCGTCTTGGATGGTGTTTTTGAAAAAGCTCTCAAAACGCCTGGCTTTGCCAGGCGTTTTTTCTTTTGTTTGACGAAAATTTGCTTTTTCTCTATAATACCTACAATGAAATAAAAGGAGAGAAAAGAACGGTGCAACGATTTTCTGGTATAAAGTGGGGTTTCTTTTTCCTTTTGCTCCCTTTGATGGCCACGGGTGAAACAAATCAGTCCCAGGTAGAAGGAAAGATTCTTCCCCCTCTGGTGGCGACTCCTGAGGAAAGGCTTCCTCCTACCTATCTTGTTGATGGTACCAATACCGCACCTTTTCAGGAGACGCTATGGCGTCGGTATGATGTGGTCTTTTTTGTGGCTGTGCCTATCTCTTTTTATCTCATGATGAATGTTTTGATGATAAAAAATGCCTATTTTCATGGAAGTGAGGGGACATACCTCTCCGATACGGATTGGAATTATATCTATCTCATGACCTTTTTGATACCCCTCTTTACCGCCTATCATGATCAGATCTATGTGAGAGGCCTTTCCCAGAACAGGGAAACAGACGTACGCTTGAGTATTCCCCTCTATCAACAAGAGTTTTAGCGATGAAGGTGCTTGTTGTTAACTGGCGGGATATTTTTCATCCAGAGGCCGGCGGCGCTGAGGTTCATATTCATGAGATTTTGAAGCGTAAACCCCCTGATTGGGATGTTGATTTTGTGAGTGCGACGTTTCCTGGTTGTTCACGAACGGCGGAAACCCCCTGGTACAGGATTATTCGTTTGCCGAATAATGCCCTTTTCAATTTTTCCTTTTTTTTCTGGTGGATCTGGAAGGGAAGAAAAAAAGGCTACGACCTCGTGATCGATGATATTTCAAAGATACCTCTTGCTACCCCTCTGTATATGAAAAAAGTGCCTGTGGTGGCTCTTATGCATCATATTCATGGAAAAAGTCTCTATACCATCCTCTCATGGCTCTTTGCTACCTATGTTTATCTCATGGAGAAATGGCTTTTGGGAGTGTACAGGAAAACCCCTCTCTTTGCGGTTTCTCCCAGTACCGCGAAAGAATTGCAGGGTTTGTATGCCTATCAGAATCTCTCGGTTGTATATAATGGCATTGAAAAACATCCTCTCTCTTTTGAAGAAAAAATGAGGAAGCGTTCTTCAATTCCCCTTGTGGTCTATGTAGGGAGGCTCAAATCGTACAAAAGGGTGGATCATTTTCTTCAGATGGCAAAGCATGTGTTGTCCCGGTTTCCTGAGGCGTCCTTTGTGGTGGCTGGTCAGGGAGAGGAGATGGAGAAACTCAAGACGCTCTCGGCAGAATTGGGTATCCAGAGGAGAGTAACCTTCACAGGATTTGTAGAGGAAGAGGCAAAAAATACCCTTTTAGAACAGGCATGGCTTATGGTGCTTCCTTCTGAGAAGGAAGGATGGGGGATTGTGGTGATTGAAGCCAATGCCTGTGGAACACCGGTGATAGGGTATCGGATTCCAGGTCTTCAGGATTCTATTCAGGACGGGAGAACAGGCGTACTGGTGGAGGAGGAAACCCCCGAGGCGTTGGCAAAGGCTGTGTCTGATCTCTTGGGGGATGAAAAACGCTGGAAGCACCTCTCAGAACAGGCTCTGGTATGGGCCGGACGTTTTCACTGGGATGAGATGGCAAAGGATTTTTACAGGCGGGTTGAGGGTGTACTCAAGGAGTGGAGTGATGGAAAAAAGATTTGACGGAGAAGTGCTTGATTTTCCACGACTTTTGGCCTTGTTGGCGGGTAAAGCCAAAATACAAACAACAAGGGAAGCCATCCTTTCTCTTCAGCCGTTTGACGATAAAAACAGCCTTCTTTCGGATTTAGAAACCTTGACCGAATACATCCAGTTAGCCCATAGGGGATTTTCCTTCGCTTCAGATGAACTCCCTGATATGAAAGATCTCTTTCAGACGCTTTCTATTGAGGGGGCTCTTCTTTCTCCGGCAGAGGTGATGGTGTTTCGTCGTTTTTTGGCTCTTTTGGAGGCCAATCGTTTTCTCTTTCAGGAGGTACAGCATCATCAGGATGAGTATCCTCACCTTTATAGTCTTTGTGCGACGGTCAAGGATTACCCGGAACTCCGAAAAACCATTGACGCTATCCTTTCCTCTGAAGGGGAAATCTACGAAAATGCCAGCCAGGAGCTCGTAGAGATACGGCAAAAGAAACACTCTCTTCGTAAAAGCATCCAGCAGCGTCTGGAAGAGTTTATGGAGGGTCCCGGTGTAGCCGAGTTCCTTCAGGACCGCTTTGTTACCGTGAAGGAGGGGAGGTTTGTCCTTCCTATCAAAACCTCTCTCAAAAATGTCTTTCAGAGAGAATACCAGGCTATCCTGCATTCTTACTCCAAGACCGGGGAAACGGTGTACATGGAACCGGCTTTTATTGTCGATGCCAATAATGAGGTCCTGGAGATTGATGAACTGGAAACCAAAGAGATGTGGCGTCTCATGGGAGAGATTACCGAGGCTCTTCGAGTTTTTCACGAAGAACTGCGGGTGGTGTGGGAGGTTTTGCCAGCCTGGGAATGGCTTCATCTTCGTTTTCTTTTCTGGAAAGAAAGAGAGGGAGTGATTCCCTCTATAAGTGATGCTCCAGTGGTTCATCTCCGGGAGGTCAGGCATCCTTTTCTTGGGGAGAAGGCGGTACCCGTGGATATTCTTCTTGAGGGATACCAGGCCCTGATTATCAGTGGGCCAAATGCAGGGGGAAAAACCGTTTCTCTGAAAACAACGGGGCTTTCTGTTCTGATGGGACTCTCAGGGATTCCTATCCCGGCAGAGGAGGCCACTATTGGTTTTTTCAGGCAGGTTTATGCAGAGATTGGGGACGAACAGAGTCTTGAACGAGAACTCTCAAGTTTTACAGGTCAGATACACTCTCTTCAAAGGATATGGGAAAAAGCCGACGAGAGGACCCTGGTGCTTATCGATGAGATTGCCAACAATACCGATCCCCGTGAGGGAGAGGCCATGGCCAAGGCGTATATTCAGGCTCTTCTTGCTAAAAAAGCGGTGGTGGTGATTACGACTCATTATCATGGCTTGAAACATATGGCCTATGAGGATGAACGCATCCAGAATGCCTCAGCCCTTTTTGATAGAGAACATTTGAAACCTCTCTATAAACTCCACTATGGAGAGTTTTCTATGAGTTTTGCGCTGGATATTGCTCGGCGGCATGGGCTTGCTCCCACTATCATAGAAAAGGCCTATGCCTATCTTGAGGAAAGTCTTTCTCCCACGGAAAAACTTCTGCTTGAGGTGGAGAAGCAGAAACAACTTCTTGCCGTAAGACAGCAGGAATTAGACCATCGCCTTCTCGAGGTCAATCGTTTAGAACAGTGGTATCAGAGAAAAATAAAAGAAATAGAAGAAAGGGAAAAACATATCAAAGAAAAGCATATAGAAAAACTCAGTGAGGAATTAGCGACTTTGAGAGAAGAGATTGCTAAGCTCAAAGAAAAAATTAAACAGCAGGAACTTTCTCCAAAGGACCTGGAAGTGATGGCGGAGGCTATAGACAAACGTCTGAAAACAGAACAAAAAACCATCTACAAACCCATCGAAAATCCTGTGGTTGGACAAAAGGTGTATGTGCCTTCTTTTCAGGCAGGAGGGGTGATAGAGTCTGTTCATCGAGACAAGGCCAAGGTGCGTATTGGGGGGATTTCGCTCATTGTGTCTCTTTCTGAACTCTATGAATATGAAGCCAAAGAGACTTTTTCACCATCTCAATCATCAGGTTCTTCTGTAAAGAAAACTTTGCCAGTTGGTGGTACAAAGACCATTGATGTAAGAGGGAAAACCGTGGATGAGGCCCTGCGAGAGATAGAAAAAGCGCTTGACAGGGCACTTTTAGATGGCATGGCAACCCTTTCTATTATTCATGGGATTGGGGAGGGAATTCTCCAGCGAGCTATTCATGACTTTCTCAAGGGTCAGAAGGGAGTGGTCAAATATGAATTTGCCCCTCCTCATGAGGGTGGAAGAGGAAAAACCATAGTCATGCTTGGGTAATAAAAAAGGCCGTCTTTACGACGGCCTTTGGTTATTTCTTTACCTGCTGCTGAGGCTGAGGATTGGACGAAGGCTGCTTGGGAACCATGGTACAATTTCCATTAAAAAGACAGCCTGTTTCAATAATAAGATCTGGGGTCTTGATATCACCGGTGAGTTTTGCATTGTGGAGGAGTTCTACACGTTCAAGACCTTCCACGTTGCCGTTGATTTGTCCATAGTTGGTTACCACACCAGCTTTGACATCAGCATTGATAACAGCTTTTGGCCCGATGATGAGATGACCGGTGGCTTCAATCTTTCCCTCAAAGCGGCCTTTGATCATCAGGGACTTGTTGAAGCGTATTGTTCCCTGAAAATCAATATCATCGGCTAAAACTGTATCAATCATACTCTCATCAATATTGGGTCCCATTTGATCCTTTGCCATACATGGCCTCCTTGCTGAATTTTTTCTATCAGTTTTTCAAGGTATCCTTGAAAACTTACTTTATAGAGCTTTTGAGTTCCTTGCCAGGTTTGAAGAAGGGGGTCTTTCTGGAAGGAACCTGAACTTCCTCTCCCGTTTTTGGATTGCGAGCTACTCGAGGTTTGCGTTTTTTGACTCCAAAAGTACCAAATCCTCTCAGTTCGATTCTTCCATCTTCACCGAGATTTTCGATGGATTCTCGCAGTTTCTCTATAAAGACAGAAACCACGGTCAAGACCTCTTTTCGCGAGAGCTTCATTTCTTCAATACTCGCATCTTCGTAGACCTTCTCCACAAGATCGGCCTTCGTCAGTTTCCCTCGAGCCATATTTATCCTCCTTATTTCCTGTTTCTTTCGCTAAGAATGCCCCTTTTATTTTTGACCGAATTTTTGATTGAAGAGTTGTTCCATACGGGAGATGAGACGAGAGGATTTATTTCGTTTGTAGATCCCTTTGGCCCAGGCATTGTCGATCTTCGATTTGAAGAGATTGAGTGCTTCTTTGGCCTGGTCTACGGTGGTCTTTGGATCCTGGAGAAGGAGCAATGTCTCCTTACGGAGATTCTTGAGATAGGTTTTGAGAGCCCGGTTGCGTTCCCGGCGCTTCTCAGCTTTGCGCATTTGCTTTTTTGCAGACTTGATAATAGGCACAGAAACCTCCTTTGCCTTCCAAAAATTGAGTATTATATTTTACTGTATTTGAGAAAATTAGTCAATAAAAAATGGGTATAAAAAATATTTTTTTTGCGTTTTTTGTCGTTAACCATTGGAAATGGATAACGAGAGAGAAAGAGACCTTTCTCGTTTGTTGAGAGAAACTTTTTTCTAAAGTATGTCGTTCCACACATTAACAGAAGGGGTATTTCCACATAGAAACTGAATACCTCATAAGTGTACCTCTACCTGGTGGAATTTTCAACTTTTTCTTTCCATGGATAACGGGCTATCTCCTCACCTTTTAAAACAGTTTCACCCATTTCCCTGGGAATTCTCTTACTTCGATGTTGACGCCAGGCAATACCCGAAAAGCATTCTCTTTTGGAACCCGATATTTATGGCCGTTATACGAAACCTCATAAGTTTTATCCAGCCTGCGAAAAGCTCGAAACGCAAAAGCCTTTTCAAACTGTTCAGGGGTGGCTGTAAAGGGCTTAAAAAGGTCTTTCTGAGGCTTTCTACGAGCCTCTGAGAATACTTCTTCGGGAGTTCGTCCATCAAGGGCTCGAGAAGGCGTCTTATTGTGCTCTATGACATATTCTCTCAAAATCCAGTTCAGTTGTTCCAGGGTTTCAATGCGTTGCTTTTTCAAGGTTTTCTTGAGGTAAAAAGTGAGTTGTTTCTGGAATGTCTGGATTTTACGCTCAATTTTCCCCTTGCCCTGGGGTTGATAAGGTCTGGAATTAACGACACAAATATCCAGTTCCTCAAACGCAGTGGCTATGAGGCCATTATTCTTTTTAGAGTACTTTGGGTCATTGTCATAGTACACCTTGTAGGGTAAACCATACTCAGAGAAAACCTCCTGCCAAACTGGCATATGGTTTTCTATTGTGTCCTGGGATAAAAACTTAGCAGCAAGAACATAACGAGAATGGTCGTCCATAATCAAAAGGAGCGGAAAAGCGGGTTTCTTTTCAAGCCATGGGTGAATGGAAACGTCTGCCTGCACAATCTCGCCTATGGCTTCTGCCTGCCACCTTTTGCGGTAGTGATGCCTTGCTCGCTCAGGATAATGGACAAAGAATTTTTTTAGCACTCTCCGAATAGTTTCATCTGAAACCTTAGGAAAATCCTTGTAAAGCTCATATAAGGTGCTGGAAAGAATCCTTACCGAAGGGTACTCTTTCTGTTTATTCTCTTTTTCAATGGCCAGTTCTTCGTATGTTTCAAGAATAAGGGCTATATGCTTTTGCTCAAGCTTTGACTTTCTGGATGTTCTTTGCCGAACAAGATTTTCTCCTCGACAGAATCTTTGATACAAAACGGTAACCCAGGATCGGCTTATATCAAGTTTTCTTGCCACCCAACCTAAAGAAATTTCCCTTTTCTGAACTTGAACAAAGAATCCTTGTATCTCTTTACCTTCGATTTAACCATATACTTCTTCCTCCTCTTCATAGTTCCTCCTTATTATCCCTTCGTTGCCCCTTCTTTGTCAAATGTGAAAATAGGTATTCAGTTTCATATGTGGAACGACAAAACTTTTTTCTAAAGTATTGTAAAAAAACTCTTTTTTCTTTATAATGATACTATAAAGAACGACATGGATAGGATGGGGTGTTTCGGCAAAAGAGGTTTCTTTTTCACGTTGTGTGGTTTGGCTGGGCTATTGTCTATGCACTATGTTTTCCGCCGTTTCAGTTAGGGTATGTAGCGTGGTTTGTCTTTGTTCCTGTTCTGTATCTTCTCTATACTCAGGGCATTTCTCAAATGGCCTATGCCTTTGGGTATAGTCTTCTCTTTCTCATCGCGAATTTTTTCTGGTTAGCAGGTTTTTGGGCGCCGGCAATCTTTGTGGTGCCTGTTCTTTATGCGTGTGTTTTTATGGGCATGTTTTTTCTGATTGCCTGGATGGGAGAGAGGTATCCCCGTTTTCGATGGTTGAGTACTCCAGTGATCTGGGTGGGATTTGAACTCTTTCGCTCTGTGGGGTTTCATGGTTTTCCATGGAATCTGCTTGGGCATACCCAGTGGCATATACCCTTTGTGGTACAATCAGCCGATATCTGGGGGGTATATGGTATCAGTTTTCTTGTGATGTTGGTGAATAGTCTTCTTGTAGAGTGGCTTCTCTTTGCCGCTGAGAAAGGGGAGTGGTTGAGTTTTGTAAAAAAAAAGCCTTTTTTTGTGGGGCTTCTCGGTGGAATAGTCCTTTTTGTTGGGGGATATGGGACTTTTCAGCTTTCTCATTATGATAGGTATGTGAAAACCCTTCCCCATGAGAGGGTTGGACTTATTCAACCGAATATTGGAAGTCGTGAACCCTGGTGGGAAAATTTGTATGACTATGTCGCCCTTATGTGGCGACTCAATGCGGAAGCCGCTATCTGGAAACCTGATATGATTATCTGGTCCGAAACCATGATTCGTCATTATATCTGGTATTCTCTTCAGACAAAGCCGTCCAATACCTGGTACAATGAAATCAACCTGAGAGTGCTTTCGTGGCCTTATGAAATGAAAACTCCCATGCTTATCACCAGCCCTACCATAGAAAATGGAGAGGACTTCAATTCAGCTGATCTTGTGGATCCGGAGAGGCCGGATTATCAGCCGCGGAATAGCAAAATTCATCTTGCTCCTTTTGGGGAGTGGATGAGGGGATATGATAGGATACCTTTTGTGAAGAGGCTTATGGAAGCGGAAGGGGCTGGGGCTTTTACCCCTTCCTATGAAAGGACGCTGATGAGAAGCCGAAAGGGGCTTTTCAGGGTGCTTATTTGTTTTGAAGATGTTTTTGGGCTTTTAGCTCGTTTCTTTGTGAAGCTGGGGGCTCAATTTTTTGTCAATACGACGAATGATGGATGGGCTTATCAACTGGGACTCAATCCCGCCCACTGGCAACATTTTGCCGGGTCTCTTCTGACCGCGGTGAGTGTTCGTCGTCCTATTGCCCGGGCTTCGAATACAGGAGTCACTGGGATTATCCATATCAATGGCCGATGGGAGGGGGATGTGGGGGATTATCAAGCGGGTTATTATGTGGGTGAGATAGAGATTCCACCGGCTTCGTTGCAGACGGTGTATGTGAGAGTGGGATTTCTGTTTCCATATATAGTCTTTTTTGTGATGGTGGTCATGCTGGGAGGAGGATGGTGGTATGCCAAACGGTAAAAATTATTTGACCATGCTTATGGCTGAAGAGGAGGGATATTCTATAGGCCTTCCTGATGGGGTGTTTTTTTTAGAAGAGGGAAACGACGCCCTTCAGTTAGGAGAGAAACTGTGTGAGAGGGTTTCGAAAAAGGGATACAGGAGGGTTTTTCCCCCGCTTTTTGAGTTTTATGATACCTATGCCAAGGGTGGTTCTGTTGATATTTCCAGGAGAAGCTTCGCTTTCAAGGACAAGGACGGCTCTCTTTTGGCCCTTCGTTATGATATGACGGCTCCGATTGCCCGTATGGTGGCTCAGAGGTATGAGGAAAAGGATTTGCCCTTGCACTTGTATTACTATGGAGATGTGTTCCGGGAACAGCCTTTTCATCAGGGGAAACCCCGCCAAATCAGGCAATTAGGGATAGAGATTGTAGGAGGGGACGCTCTGGACACCAATGCGGAGATGGTCTCTCTTTTGAGAGAACTCATGCCCCTTTTGGATAAAGAGTATCGTTTGGTGATCGGGGATATTCGGTTGTACAAGGCCTGTATAGAGAGTCTTGATCTCTCTGATGTTCAGAGGGAAGCCATTCATCGCTGTTTTCATCTCAAGGATCAACCTTCTTTAGTGAGTATTCTTCAGGAGGTAGAGGGAGAGGAAAAACAGAAACAAAAACTTCTTGGTTTGATGGATCTTGTGTTTCCATGGGAAAATCTCTCTGAAAAGCAAAAGCTTTTTGCTGATTTTGGACGGGAAGGGGAGATGGTATATGGAGATCTTGTTTCTTTGGCTAAAATGCTCTCTTCTTTGGAGAAGGGGAAGGTTCTTCTTGATTTTGGTATGGTGAAGGATCTGGGGTATTATAGTTCCCTTGTGGTGGAGGCCTATAGTGTGAAGAGTGGGTATGCCATCTGTCATGGGGGACGATATGATGGGCTTTATAGGGCTTTTGGAAGAAACTTTTCTGCTGTGGGCTTTGCTTTAGATTTGAGTTATACATTCCGTTAATACTATGAAGAGGAGTACTATATGGTCTATGTGGTTCTGGGAACCCAGTGGGGGGATGAGGGAAAGGCAAAGGTTATAGACTATTTTTCGCATCAGTTTGATTATGTGGTGCGTTTTCAGGGTGGCGCCAATGCGGGACATACTGTCCACGTTGGAGAGAAAAAATTTGTCTTTCATCTGATTCCTTCGGGTATTCTTCATGAGAAAACCCAGGTGGTGATTGGAAACGGGGTGGTGCTTGATCCGGTATGTCTTCTTGAGGAGATGGAGAGTATTTCCCGGGAGGTCTCTTTTGAAGGGAGGCTCTGGATTTCCAATAAGGCCCATCTGGTGCTTCCTTATCACAAGTGGCTGGATGCGGCCAAGGAAAAAAAGGCCAAGAATCCCATAGGAACCACTCTTCGTGGGATCGGACCGGCGTATGCGGACAAGGTGGAAAGGCTTGGTATCAGGTTGGGGGATCTTTTTCTCTCTGAGGGAGATTTGACATCACGCTTGGAAAAGGCGTATGAGGTGAAGGCGTTTCTTCTTCAGAAGTACTATGGGATGGATGTGCCAATGACCATTGAGGAGATTCTTCGGGAAATCCTTCAGTATAGAGAGAAATTGGCGCCGTATGTGACGGATACGGAACGTCTTCTTCAAAAAGCAGCCGCCGAAAGACGAAATATTCTCTTTGAGGGGGCGCAGGGGACCCTTCTGGATGTGGATTTTGGGACCTATCCATTTGTCACTTCTTCCAATACCGTGGCTCCCTATGCTTTAGTGGGTAGTGGTCTTGGGCTTGTGGATGTAGCCAATGTGGTGGGTATTACGAAAGCGTACTGTACAAGGGTGGGAGAGGGACCTTTTCCCACGGAGTTAAAAGATAGCACGGGGGAGTTTCTTCGCAAACAGGGGGGAGAATACGGTTCTACCACGGGGCGTCCCAGAAGGTGTGGCTGGTTTGATGTGGTGATTACGAGGTATGCTATAGGGGTAAATGGGGTGAGTGAGATTTTTCTCACCAAGTTAGATGTTCTTGATGGCCTGGATGAAATCAAGGTGGCCGTAGGATATGAAATAGAGAGAAATGGTCAGAGGGAACGTCTTGATTATCCACCGCAGAGCTGGGAGGAACTGGAACAATGTAAACCTATCTATGTCACTCTCCCTGGCTGGAAGGGGAAAACGGCAGGGGTGAAGCGTTATTTTCAGTTACCGTCTGAGGCTCAGCACTATATAGAATTTCTTGAGATGCAATTGGGGCGAAAGATTTCCTATATTTCGGTGGGGCAGGATAGGACAGACGTGATAGAACGATAGGGGGATGGATGGCCAATCACAGATACCTGTCGCAGATGATGCTTGGAGAAATGTATGGGCTTGATTCCTTGGGAGAGTTTCGGGATATTCTCCATCTTTCTCAATTGACCCGTCAGTTAATAAAGGAACAAACGGGGAGAGAATCTCAGGTTTTTCTCTGGGTGGATCATCTCGAGGTGTATAGAAATTGGGAGCGAGAGGATGTGATGGTCATTTCAAGGGAGAATCCACTTATCACGTATATGGTGCTTGAGAACAGGCTGATCTCTACCCGGGAAACAAGGGTCAAAGCCTTTTTTGAGGAAGCTCCGGAACTCAGGCTTTTTTTTGAGTCTGAAGGTATCTGTTATCTTCTTCCCTTGGTCTTTCAGTACAGGCTTTTGGGTTTTGTGGCTATCATGGGAGAGTATGCCCTTTCTCCTGAACAAAAGCAATTCTATCGCTTTCTCAAAGATGCCCTCCGTCATTATGTTCATACGGCTCTCTTGATGGAAAAAAGGCTTCAGGAGATGCTTGGGCTTAATTATTTCACCAAGGAGCTTTCTTCCTGTGCCACGCCGGAAGAGATTTATCAACGCTTTTTTGAACTTCTCTCTTCCCTTCTTCCTATTTCGGCGGGTGTGTTTTATCGTTATGATGAGTTTCGGAGTGTCCTTGTGCCAGTGGCAACGTATGGGGTGGATGGACTGTCGGAACTCTCTATGGAGCAGGGGATTTCTGGTTTTGTCTTAGACAAAAAAAAGCCCCTTCTGGTTAACGATGTGGTCCATCAGCCCTTTCTTGTAGAAAGACAGAAGCAGGAGAACTTTCTGCGGGGGGCTATTCTGGTACTTCCCCTTATTCAGGATGAAAAGCGGTGGGGGGTACTTTCCTTTGCCCGTTATAACGGAGAATATGGGGTTTTTTCTTCGGACCATCTCTATCTTGGACGGATCCTTTCCCAGATTGTGGTGACGGTGCTTGCTAGCAAAGTGTATTATGAGCGATTGGAACACAACTATTTTGATACCATTCGTGCTCTGACAACAGCCCTTGAGGCAAAGGATAGTTATACACGGGGTCATTCTGAGAGGGTACTTGAGTATGTGACCTGGATAGCGGAGGAGATGGAGCTTTCCAAAACCACCCTTCGGAATCTCCAATTTGCCGCTGTTTTGCATGATATCGGAAAGATAGGTATTGATGAATACATCATCCGGAAAAATGGAAAACTGACAGAAGAGGAATTTGACAAGATCAAACATCACCCAGAAATAGGGGATCATATCTTGGCTAGTGTGGATTTTCTCAAGGAGGCACGGGAGTATGTGCATTATCACCATGAACGGTTAGATGGTTCCGGGTATTATGGAAAACGGGCGGGGGAGTTTCCATGGGAGACCACGATTGTGGTGCTTGCGGATATCTTTGATGCCCTGACCAGTGAAAGACCGTATAGAAAGGCTCTTTCGTATGAGGAAGCGCTTTCTCTTCTGAGGGAGGAGATAGGTCTTACTTTTGAAAAGAGGGTGTATGATGCCTTTCTCCGGGCTTTGCAAAAACGTCATCTTCTCTCTCAGGATGTGGTGCTCTCATGAAATGGATGGTAGTGGCGCTTTTCTCAGTACTCGTGATGGGAAGATGGTATTTCAAGGTGAAAAGTCGGTCCCTTTTTGATAGTTATAAGGGAAAAGAACCACTCTGGATGGTGATGTATAGAGCCGTGCTTGGTATGATGCAGGGGGGAGTAACGGTTCTCTATCTCTTTGATAAGGCTCCCTCCTGGATGGTGCATGGTGTTTCTTTGTCAATGATGTGGATAGGAATGGTGTTAGGATGGCTCTGTATAGGGCTTATCTTCTGGGCACATGCGGCCCTGGGAGAGAATTTCAGTCCTTCTGTTGGAAAGGCGTATCGATTGGTGAAGGAGGGACCGTATAGCTATATTCGTCATCCCATTTATGTGGGTTATATTGGGCTTTTTTTGGCGGTGGATCTGATGACAGGATGGTGGCTCATGAGTGTATTAGGAGAGATGATTCTGTTTTCTCTGGTGCTGTGGCGGCTTCCTTTGGAAGAGGCCTATCTGGAGGAAGTCTTTGGAGAAGAATATCGCCATTATGCACGCAGGACTAAACGTTTTTTTCCATGGATTTTATAATAGGGAGGAGATATATGGAAAAGTGGTATGCAGGAGTGCTGGTGGTCATACTTCTGGTGGGTTGTGCGCTTCGTGAGAATGTTCCTGATGGTGTAGGGCTTCTTTTTCAAAGAATAGATCAGCAGGCGTCTTACGAGGCTTTTCAGGCGTGGGTAAAAGAACATTCTCTTCCCTGGGTAGAAAAGGATACCGTGACCTTTCTTCTCTGGGATGAGAAGGCGACACGTGTAGTTTTTGAAAGTCCTGTTCTTAACAACAAGGAAAAGAGTATGCCTATGAAACGATACAAACAGACACCCCTTTTCTATCTTTTCTTGCCACTCAAGGATAAGAAGGTGATTGACTATAGTTTTCTTCGATATGACGAACAGACACCCAATGGGAAAAGAATCCAGGATCCTGCACATCCTTTTATTGCATATACAAAACCGATCAGGAGTCGATTTATTCTTCCCGGCGAAAAGAAGGGAAAACTTCTTATTTTCAGCATGAAGCCATCCAATGGACTGGCTTCTCGTCGGATTTTTGTGTATCTTCCCTGGGACTATGAGGATACCACCAATCACTATCCTGTGGTGTATATGCAGGATGGACAGAATCTCTGGGATAGTTCGGTAGCCAACTTTGGGGGATGGAAAGTGGATTCAACTCTTGACCGTTTGATAGCTACTGGCAAGATTCGTCCTGTCATTGTGGTGGGGATAGAAAACTCTTCTGCCAGGGCAGAAGAATATGTCGGTTTCTCGGCTTATTATGGGCTTAAGGAAAACTATGATACCAATGAGCAGAAACGGGTTGTTGAGTACTCTAAAAAATATTTGGATTTTGTGGTGAATGAACTTGTGCCTTATATCAAAAAGAACTATCGTGTTCTTGCGGAAGAAACGGCGGTGGCTGGTTCCAGTTTTGGGGCGGGTGTTTCTCTCTACTTGGGATTTTCCAGACCAGATGTATTTCAGGCTATTGGGGCGTTTTCCTTTGGGAACTATCGGTCTGATGATGTCAATCGGGGAATAAGGCGGGTGCTTCAGGTTCAGCCTTATCTTTCCGCGCATCTTCTTGCTCCTGATGGGAAACATCGGATTTATCTTGATTGCGGTGGAAAGGGAATTGATAGTATTTTCATAGAAGCCTCGCGAAAACTTCATCAGGATCTGGTGAAAAAAGGATGGAAAGAGGGAAAGGACTATCTCTATGTGGAAGATCTCACAGCGGATCATAATGAGATAGCCTGGGCAAAACGCTTTGAACAGTT
Source organism: Brevinematales bacterium (assembly GCA_013177995.1). GTDB lineage: Bacteria > Spirochaetota > Brevinematia > Brevinematales > Thermospiraceae > Thermospira. The sequence continues at coordinate 117,583 of JABLXN010000002.1, forward strand.
TGCGCTCTTTTTGTGGGGGAGGTAGGCTGAAAAGTTTTGCTTTTTTGTGAAAATTGTGCTACAATACACTATCTGAAGGAGGAAACATGGGCCGTAAGCCTGCTGAGACGGTTTCTTTTGAGGAAAAGCTGAAGCAACTTGAGGATATTGTGGCTGAGATAGAGGATCCAAACTGTCCGCTTGAGAAAGCTATTGACCTCTGTGCGACGGGTATGGGTCTCTATGCAGAACTCAGTGAACGGTTGACCAAGCTGGAACGAAAGGTCTATGAGGTAAAAAATCTCAAAGCATTAGCAGAAGGAAAAGAAACCTCTCCTGTCATGGAATTGTTTCCTCAAAATGAGACACCAGAAGAAGGAGAAGATGATGGTTTCTAAAAGCAGGGAGGAGGGGAATATGCCGCTTCGTCCGACGCGTATTCAGGTCAATATCAGAGCTATCTATAGCTACAAAGGGTGTGAGGGAGAAGGGACTATTATTGATATTTCGACAGGTGGGCTTGCCATGGAGGTGAAACAGATATTTGTGCCCGGGGATCTTCTGCGTATCCGTTTTCGGCTTGAAGGTGTGAGTGCCCAGGAGATTGATATCTGGGGCATTGTTCGTTCTGTGAATGGTACTCTTCTTGGAATCAAGTTTGAAGAGGTGTCAAACGAAAACTTAGAAAGAATTGATCAATATGTGACCAATCTTTTGGCTCAAAGGGGATTGCCTGAGCGTGAGCAGTACGAGGGGTGATGGATGCCTGTATGGTGATATTCTTGTCTTTTCTTGTGGTGGCACTTTTTCTTTCGAATGTGGGGATTTTGGCGTGTTATCTTGATCTCCATAAACGTCATGAGAATCAGAGACTTATTCTCACAGCTATCAATGCCAGTGAAGATATAGGGTATATTCTTTCTGAAATTCTTTCTCTCATGAAAAAAGTACTCAAAACCCCTATAGCCGCTTCCGTAGTGGCTATAGCGGAAGAATCCCAGCTTCGCGTGCTCTACCCTTCCCAGATGGAGAATAAGCGGGTGTATCATTTTTTTTCTTCCCTGAGTCGTTCTGAGATGTATCAGTTTCTTCTTCAGTGTTTTTCTCTAACGAAAAATATTTTTGTCACCAATGTTTTGGGGTCGACGCAGGATGCCTCTTTGACGGCTCTTTCCCTTCTACAGCAGTTTCAATATCAGAGGCAGGGAAGGTATAATTATCTTGTGATTCCTATTTACGATAAGGAGATAGCCGGTCTTGTTGTTTTTGAGGCAGAGGGCAGATTTCCTTTTACCTATCGGGAGGCAAAAAGGCTTCAAAGAAGTATCCCTTTATTGAATATAGCCTTTTCTCGAGTACTCCTTCTCTGGAATCTTCGACAGCAGTCAATTACCGATCCGTTGACAGGGCTTCTCAATAAAAGGCAGTTTGTTCTTATGGCTGAGAAGATGTTTTCTCTCTCCAAGAGAAGAGAACAGCCGTTTGCCTTAGCGATTCTGGATATCGATAACTTCAAACATATCAATGATACCTACGGTCATCATGTGGGAGATGTGATTCTCAAGGATATTGCCGAGGTTATGGTGAGTGAATCACGGCAGGCGGATTATCTTTTTCGGGTAGGCGGAGATGAGTTTTGTATTCTCTTTTCTGATATTTCTAATGTAGAGGATATTCGTCTCTATAGTGATCGTATTTATGACGCGGTGAAACGATATCAGGAGCGAAAACCCCCAGCTGTTCTGGAAACGATTACCGTGAGTTTGGGTTGGGCTATGGAAAAAGAGGCTTTGAGCTGGGTTGAGGTGTTTGAGAAGGCCGATAAGCATATGTACGAACAAAAGAGGAAACATCATGAAAATCATTGGTATAAGGGATGAGAAGAACCGCTATTTTCAGGGTATATGGGAAGGAGAAAATGTTCGTGTGCTTGATTTTTTGACGGGACGCGTGATCGGGGAAAAAACTCTTGATAGGGTCCGATGGGATGTCCCTGTACGTCCCACCAAGATTGTCGCTGTAGGTCTCAACTACCGTCTTCATGCCGAAGAACTCAAAATGCCCCTTCCCGAAGAGCCTGTTCTTTTTTTGAAACCATCGACAGCCCTTCTTCCCCATTTAGAGACTATTCTCTGGCCTTCTCAGAGTGAACGGGTTGATTATGAGGCGGAACTGGCTGTGGTGATAGGAAAAGAGGCAAAGAATGTTTCTGTTTCTGAGGCAAGGAAGTATATTCTTGGTTTTACGGCTTTCAATGATGTAACGGCAAGGGACCTGCAAAAAAAGGATGGCCAATGGACACGGGCGAAGGGTTTTGATACCTTTGCTCCGTTGGGGCCTGTGATTGATACAGAATGGTGGCCGGAGGATACGACGAGGATAAGACTCAAGAAGAATGGCCTTGTTTGTCAGGATGATACCTTTGGGACGATGATTTTTTCTGTGGAGCAACTCGTGAGCTTTGTGAGTTCGGTGATGACGCTTCTCCCTGGTGATGTGATTGCCACAGGAACTCCTGCGGGTATTGGGCCTATGGCTGAAGGGGACGAGGTTTCTGTGGAGATAGAGGGACTTCATCCGTTAGTGAACATCATGGGGAAAAAGCCATCTAAAACGACTGAGGAAGACCCAGAGTCTCACGGATGAGTTTTTGTTCAGAGGGGGAGTAGTTGTTTTCTATATAAGAAAACAGGGTCTCCATGGTAACAGGAAAAGTTTGATAGCCAATGTTCTTTTCTCTTTTGTTAGCATCAAAAAGAAGTCCTAAATGGTCTTCATTTTCTTTCCATCGAAACCAGCGAGGGAGGTTTTCTCCTTCGGGGATGCCTTTGTGGACAAAAGCACTCAGGTAGACTTGCATGGCATAAGAGAGGTCTTTTCTACCCTTTTCATTGGCTTTGGTAAATACCCTTCCTGTGAGAAAGAATCCCTGAATAGTGTCATTCCCTAACCAGAAGGGAATTTCTAAGGTATGAAAGGCCCCGAGGCGTTTTCCTTCTTTTGGACCAAGGGGGCTTTCGCCGTTTGTATCCATGCTTCCCCAGTCAAAGCGGTAGACATACACAGGTGTACCCCATCTGTGAAGAGTATCCGCTATGGCATCCACATAGAAAGCCTTCCATCTCATTCCCCCTAAAAATCCTAACGCCTGGTAGAGAGGAGTGTCCCAGTCCTTTCTGGAAAACGAGAGAAAAAGCTTGGTTTCTTCTTTGTTGTTTCCTATAATGACAGGAACGCGGGAAAAATTTCCTTTTTCTAAGGCTGTAAACCCATCGAAAGGAAGAACTTCTCCATCGGCGATGAGGTTGGCTTCATCTATCATTCCTAACATACTTCCCTTCAGAATAGAAAGAATATCCTTTGCGGAAAGTGTGTACAAGAAATCTCTGATTGCAGAAGGGTTGAGGCGAAGAAGGTGATAAGCTTCTTCTAAAGATTTTACACGCCGTTTTTTCACGAGGAGTCTGGCTATGAGTTGAGAGGCTTTTTTGTCGGCTTCTTCTTTTGAGATATTCGAGGTGTAACCACTCTGGATGATAGCCCGATGGAAAAGCCCTTTGGCTTTTGGAGATATGAGAAGAGAAAGGACATTCAGTCCACCGGCGGATTCTCCTGCTATAGTCACACGGGACGGCTCTCCACCAAAAGCAGGGATATTTGACTGTATCCAGTGGAGGGCAAAGATGATGTCCAACGTACCGTAATTTCCGCTGTCATCATCTTTGTTTGTGCCACTTCGAAGAGAGGGATGGGTAAACCAGCCCAGAAGACCAAGACGATAATTGAGAGAGACAAAAATCAGGTTGCCGTTTTTTGCCAAACGAGCCCCATCATAATCCGGGACATAGTGAGCACTTCCGATGGAGTTTCCCCCACCGTGGATCCAGACGTATACAGGAAGATTGGTTTCAAGGCTTTGTGGTCTCCATATGTTGAGGTAGAGACAATCTTCATCTCCTATTACCCAACCAAAGAAGGGGAGAAACTGGGGAGACATCCCACGGAAGGTTGTGGCCTGATAAATATTCTCCCATGGAGGATGAGGTCGTGGGGCTTTCCAGCGGAGGTTTTTGATCGGAGGTGCGGCATAGGGAATGCCTTTGAAACTATACACACCTTTATCCCGGGTTCCCTGAATCCAGCCTGAACTGATTTTGACAAAGGGGGTGTTTTGCCATCTTGAAAGACCATCGGGTAGAATCTCTGGTTTTTGTGGGCTTTGACAGGCTGAGAGGGAACAAAAGAGGAAGAAAAGAAGAAAAAGCGTGTTTCTCATGTTTTCTCTCTTATATCATCGCACAAAAAAGGAAAAAAGTCAAAATGAGACCTTTGCACGAATGTGCAAAAGGTCTCAAAAAAGTCGTTAAAAACAAAATGTGGTATGAAAACATTCTTTGCAGTAATAAATAATCCTATTTTTTTTGAATAAAAAAGACAAATAAGCCCTTGTAAACAGAAAAATCGGGGTTTCAGGGGCATAGCCCCTGACCCAGAAAGGACAAGAAAGCACCCGTGCAAGGATCTCAAAATATTACACTGGGAGGAATGAAGAGGACATTTCTATTGAGTTGCGAGAAAATTTTTTTCCCCCTTGACTTTTTTCTCATGGTGTTCTATAATAGAGACAAAAGTTTATCAAATAAACTAAAAAGGAGGCTTTATGGCAGTGTGTCTTGAGATGAGAGGGCTCAGAAAGGTGTACAAAAAGGGTGAGATTGATGTAGAGGCTCTCCGGGGTATTGATCTTGTGATAGACAAAGGGGAGTTTATTTCTATTATGGGGCCATCAGGGAGTGGGAAAACCACTCTTCTCAATATCATTGGTTGTTTAGATGTACCAACCGCTGGAGAAGTCATTTATGATGGGAAGCCCCTTCATCATCTCAAAGAAAATGAGCTTTCCGACTATCGCAAGAATAATATAGGTTTTATCTTTCAGTCTTATAATTTGATTCCTGTGTTGACTGTTCTGGAAAATGTGGAGCTTCCTATGGTGATTGACAAAAGGCTTTCTGCTCAGGAGAGGACACAGAGGGCTATGGAACTCATCGAAAGGGTGGGTTTGAAAGGAATGGAACATCGTTATCCCAGGGAGCTTTCTGGAGGGCAGGAGCAGCGTGTAGCCATTGCCAGAGCTCTTGTGAAGCGTCCCCTTGTGGTTCTGGCTGATGAGCCCACGGCAAACTTAGACTCCAAAACAGCAGAGGAGATTATTGAGATTATGCGACAGATGAATGAGGTGGAGGGGACAACCTTTATTTTCTCCACTCATGATCCCCGTGTGGAAAAGCACGCGAGGCGAATTATTCTTCTTCAGGATGGAAGGATAGCCAGTGATGAAAGAAAGTAAAGTAATTTTTATCATGGCTCTTCGTAATCTCTTTCGTCATAAGCGTCGAACAATTCTCACCTTGGTGACTATTGCCGTAGGGGTGGCTGTGTTTCTCTGGGCGGATGGGATTTATAGGGGAATGCATCGCCAGATGGCGGAGAACCTTGTTCGTTATGCTGAAGGGACAATATTTCTTACCACTCAGGAGTATGCGGACCATGAACAAGCTTTTCCTCTTCGTTATTTTCTTGAAGAGCCTGAGGTTTTGGGAAAACGTGTACGTGGTTTTCGAGGTGTTGAGGGTGCGGTGTTTCGTGTTCCTTTTGTGATGGAAGTTCTCTATGGGGAGAAATCTTTTCATGGGATTGGATATGTTATTGACTTTCAGAAAGATAGAGAGGTTTCTGATTTGCCCAAAGCCATGGTGAAGGGAGAATATCTCCAGGGTATGGGTAACGAAGTTTTATTGGGAGTGGATCTTGCTCGTGGGCTTGGGGTTGATGTTGGGGATGAGGTGATGGTGGTGGTTCAGACTAAATATGGGACGCTCAATGCGCTTTCTTTGATGGTAAAAGGCATCTATCGTACCACTCATCCTGCTCTTGATGAATCGACAATCTATATTTCTTATGAAACGGCAAAGGAGCTTCTTGCGATAGAACCTGAAGAGGCTCTTTCTCTCCATATCAGGATACACTGGCCAAAGGGAGAAAGTGTTGAGCATTACACCAAACGGATAGAAAAAATAAAAGATGAGATGGTTCCGTTGTTGTCCGGTTATCGGGTTCAGTCGTTTTCTGAAAAGTATGCGGAGGTCTTTGCCTTGATGAAAGCGGATGAGAGTTTTATGTATATTATGCTGGGGGTGATTTTTCTCATTTCGGCTGTAGGGATTACGAACACTATTCTGATGGCTATTCATGAGCGGATGAAGGAGATAGGGGTGATGAGGGCTATGGGATTTCGGCCACGAGAGATCCGGCTTTTGTTTACTCTTGAGGGGACAATGGTGGGGATAATGGGAGCCCTTATTGGCATAGTTTTGGGAGCGCTTCTCAATGCTTATCAGGTCTATGTGGGTTATGACATGCAGGCTATGGGGTTTGGAGATGTGTCGGGAAGTGATTTTGGTTTTCCTGTATGGGGCGTTATCTACGGGGATTGGAATCCCATTGCCTTTGTGATAGCTTTTGTCTTTGCCGTGAGCATGTCCACGGTAGCGGCTTTTTTCCCTTCACGTCATGCGACACGGCTATCTGTAACCGAGTGTCTTCGTTTTGTATAATATTAAGAAGGAGGGCTGTATGCTTTTTCGTATAGCCTTGAGGAATATTTTGAGGCATAAAAGACGTACTTTTCTCACCATTCTCACGATGGGATTTGGGCTCATGTTGTATATTTTTGGAGATTCTCTTTTTACCGGGATTGATAGAATGATGGTAGAGAATATGGTGTCTTTCACCGATGGTTCCATCACTATAACATCAAAAGAGTATGCCGAGAATGAAAAGTCCTATTCGCTTCGTTATCCCTTGCAGGACGTGGAAAGTCTTCTTTCCCGTATAAAAACTCATCCAGAGGTGGAAGGGGTTTCGCTTCGGGTGCCTTTTCTCACTGAATTGGTCGTAGGGGATAAGTCCTTCCATGTGATAGGCTATGGGATTGATCCTGCAAGTGATAAAAAGGCGTTTGATCTTGATGAGAAGGTGATAAAGGGGCGGTTTTTAGAGGATAATCCCGACGAGGTCATGATTGGTCGAGATCTTGCTAAGGACTTAGGTGTCGATGTGGGTGATACGGTGACGCTTATTGCTCAGACAAAGTATGAGACGGCCAACGCATGGGATTTCACGGTAGTGGGTATTCTCAAGACAACGAGTCCACAAATAGATGAAAGTGGGGTGTTTATTTCCTCTCGTGGTGGTGAGGCTCTCCTTGATACAGGCAAAGAATGGATAACCATGCACGTTCGTGTGAGATGGCCAAAGGGGGAACCGATTGCCGTGTATCAGAAGAAGGTAAAAAGAGTAGCACAGGAAATTGAGAAGACTCTCTCTGGTTATAGCGTGAAAACCTTTGTGGATCAGTATGCCGATATGATGGCGCTTTTACAACAAAAGAAAGGGACGATTGTTCTGATGACATTTCTGCTTCTGGTGATTGCCGGAGTAGGGATTGTAAACACTATTCTCATGGCCGTGTACGAACGAATGAAGGAGATTGGGGTTATGCGGGCTATGGGATTTACTCCAAAACAGATTCAGAGGATTTTTCTGATGGAAGGGGGGATTCTCGGGATATTGGGCGGGTGTCTTGGACTCTTGATGGGCACGGCTGTCAATCTCTGGCTCGTTTATGGGGGATACAATATTGAGGCTATTTTTGGGAGTGAAGCGGTAAAAGGAAGTGATTTCGGGTTTCCGGTATGGGGGGTTTTTTATGGGGAATGGCACCTTGAGGCGTATGTGGTAGCCTTTTTCTTTGCGTTTCTGACAGCCCTTGTGTCGGCCGCTATTCCTGCTCGTCAGGCTGGAAAGCTTCAGGTGACCGAATGTCTCAAGTATGTGTAAGGAGGAAACTATGCTATTCAAAATGGCTCTTCGTAATATCAGAAGAAACAGGCGCCGCTCTTTTCTTGCCGTTCTTTCCGTGACACTGGCTCTTGCCCTTGTGGTTGTTTTGCAGGGGCTTGTGGAGGGTATGGTGGATAACATGATCAGGAATGGGACCAAAAATGATTCAGGGCATATTCGCCTTTCGGCGAAAGCTTATGCGGAGAACATTCGCTATTCTCCTGTTCAGTATCTTGTTCCTGAACCAGAAAAGCTCAGGGAGAAACTTCTTTCTCATCCAAAGTGGTCAAAGGAGATTGAACTGGTAACCTTTCGTATTCGCTTTCCGGTGCTTCTTCAGTATGAGGGGAATAATAAAGCCGCTTTTGGCTTTGGGGGAGATTATCGTATCGAAAAGGACCTTTTGCTTCTTGAGAAGGCGATGGTAAGTGGTAGCTATCTCTCCGGACAGGTCATAGAAAGGGAAGGCCATAAGTATCGAGAGGTCATCATAGGCAAGAAGATGGCAGAGATTCTTAAGATCAGGGTAGGAGATACCTTCTCGGTGATGCTTCAGGGTTCGGATTATGGCATACGGATTCCCAGATTTTTTGTTGTAGGTATTTTCCAGACGGGGCTTAATATGATGGATGAAAATATCTTTCAGATGGACATCAAGGATGCTATGGATATTCTTCGGACGGGTGGCGGGGTGCAGGAGGTTCTGGTTTTTCTGAAAGATTACAAGAAAGCCCCTGCTTTAGCGAAAGAGATACAATCCTGGTTAGAAAGTCAGGAGGAGTGGAGAGAGGTGGTGGCTATTCCCTGGAATCGGGCTGGAGGGATTGTCAGTATGATGGAACAGATTTTGCCCATTTATAATCTCATCTATTTTGTGGTAACATTTTTAGGGATGATTATTATCACCAATATTATGATGATGATTGTTCTTGAGAGACGACGGGAAATCGGGATTCTCAAAGCCATGGGGCTTAAACCACGAGAGGTTCTGATACTTTTTCTTTATGAAGGATTGATGTTAGGGATGATAGGGAGTGTTATAGGGGTTTTGATGGGGGTTCTCATTAGCTGGCCGCTCAGTATCTGGGGAATAGATTTTTCTTCTTCTCTTTCCAATATGAATTTGCCACTTGACTCTGTGATTCGCTGGAAGATAACCGCCAAAAGTGTGGTAGGCTCTTTGGTACTTGGGCTTGTAGTGGCGACAGTGGTTTCGTTGTTGCCTTCGCGGTTAGCGGCACGGATGAAGCCAGTGGATGCTATTCGAAGCGTATAGAAGGGAGGACAATATGAAATATAAACTGGGTATTTTTCTTTTCTTTGTGGTTTGTTTTGGTTTTGCCCTTACGGGAGAGGAGATTTTGAGAGAAGTGGACAAGCGTGTCAATTTTGATTCGGCTATTCTCACTATGCGGATGGAGATTTATCTTCCCAATCAACCTGTACGACTCAAACGCCTGAAATCATGGATCAAAAATGACAATGCCTATGTGGAGTTTCTCAACAAAGAGGATAGAAACACGCGATACCTCAAACTGAAAAAACAGATGTGGGTGTATGATGGTGAGGAGAACAATACCTTTCTCATTTCAGGGCATATGCTCAAACAGGGCATGATGGGAAGTGATGTGTCCTATGAGGATGCCCTTGAAGCGGATGAGGTGTATGAGAAGTACAGTATTCAGCTTTTAGGTGAAGAAAAATACCAGGGATATGAGTGTTATGTCGTAGAACTAACCGCCAGGGTGAAAGAAGTGACCTACTACAGGAGAAAGATGTGGGTGGACAAGGCTACTTTTGTCCCGCTTCGGGAGGAGCGCTATGCGCCTTCTGGGAAACTTCTCAAGGTCCAGGAGGCATCGGAGATACGACAGATTGGAGGAAGATGGTTTGCTACGGTGACCACTGTTTCAGATCAACTCAAGAAGAACACCAAAACAGTGGTGGTAGTAGAAGAGGCTTCTTTTGATGTTCCGGTAAGTGATACCTACTTTACAAGGCGACATCTGGAGCGGTAGTATGCGATGGGTTTTTCTCTTTCTTTTTGTGGTGGGTTTCTGCTGGGCTGAAGAGGGACTTTCCGTTGGGGGGTGGGTTCGTGGAGGGTCGGGAACGGCCGTGATAGTAGCCAGTAATGGGCAGTTTTCCAACTGGACGTATGGGGGTGAGACGGTGTGGAGACTCTCTGTGCTCAATCGGGATACAGAGTACGGACGTTTTGAGGCTTCAGGGGATATAGCTGTTCTCTCTGGAGCTATGACAAATATGGCGACTTCTTCTTTACGATGGCAGATAGGAGAAGAAACCCTTCTGGTAGCTGATGTACGTAAGTTTAGTGTGATGGTGAAGCCTTTTTGGGGAGATGTCATCATTGGTAGGCAGTTGGTACGATGGGGAGAGGGGGTTATCTTTTCTCCAATGGATTTTTTTGTAAAGCTTGATGTGATGGATGTAAGCCTTTCTCGTCTGGGCATTGATGCTCTTCGGGTGAAAATTCCTGTTGGACAGCTCGGTTTTGTAGAGAGTATAGGGATGATGCACTCTTCCTGGACAAATTCTACCGCCGGCATACGGCTTGGGAGTGAAGTAGCTTCCTGGTATGCCACAGGCGCCTGTTTCTATCGGGGAAAAGAAAAGGAGTGGATAGGAGGCATATCCCTCAAGGGAGATCTGGGACTCACCTGGTATGGAGAGCTTGTGTACCACCACGCTACCAATGACAAAGCGTCCTTTTGGCAGGGTATGATTGGGACCGACTATTCTTTTGGCAAAAAGTGGGTGTTTCGGGCAGAGTATATGATGCATACGCTTGAAAGGACCAACTTTTCTCTTTTGGAACAGTATGGTCTTACCGTCTATCCTTTTCTTTCTCGTTATTATGCCTCTTTTCAGCTTATGGTAATGCCAGGTATCATAGATACCTTGTCTTTGACGGTCGTAGCCAACCTGGATGATAAAGAAGAAAATCTCTGGGAAAAAGGTCAATGGTGGATAGTAAGTTATACCAGAAATCTCTATCAAAATGTGAATCTCTTTCTCTGGTTTCGTTATTTGACGGATATTAGTGCTCTTACTTCAGAACGCTCTGGACTTTTCTCAGGTATGGTTTCCGTGGAGGTGAAGTACTGAGGAGATGTTTTAGAAAAGTTAAGAAAAATAGCAATCTTATAAAATAAAGTTTTTAGTGTTGATTTTTCTTTCCTTTTATCTTATAATATTAAAACTTTTTGATTATTTAAGGAGTGTCAATATGAAGAAGTATTTTCTTTTTATGATGTTGCTTGCTGTTTCTTTTTCCTATGCCGTTGGGAATCGAAGTCTTGTGGTGAAAACCCCTGTGGCTCTTTCCAATGAAAGCTATCCTCAGGAAGGTATTGTCTCTTTTCTTCTGGAAGAGGGGATTTACTATCGATTGGCTGTGATGCCTGGGTGGCAGGTGACTCGTGGGAGTGAAGCCAATGGTTCTCGTCTTGTTCTTCAGACTTTGATGGATTTTGAAGGGCCTGTTCGTCAGCCAGAGGTTCGCCTCAAATTTACCTTGTGGAATGAGAAAAACAAGGCTGTTTATGTCACTAATATCCAAAGCGATATTCAATATGGACTTGTAGATGTTATCAATGAAGTTTCTACAGAGGTGGCGAAAGCTCTTGGGGTTGATATTTCTGAGAGAGGCATCTTAGAGGTTCGTGTAATTCCTTATTATGCAGTTGGAGGAAAAATCAAGATTCAAGGGAATGTTTTGGGCTCTGTTACGAATAGCGATGGATTTGTGGAACAGTATGAGCTCGTTGCAGGGGAAGAATATGAAGTGCTTCTTGAGGACAGAAAGGGAAAGGGAATGCTTTCCAATAAGGTAATAGTAGCTAAGGGCGAAAAGAAGACTCTTCTTTTTACACCTTTTAATGATAGATTAATTATGGCTTATGGGTATGCTTATTCTTCACCTTTGAATAATAAAGCCAATGAAAAGGGAGAAGCTGGATTTGTGGATACGGTTTATTATATTTTCCCAAGAAAATGGTCACTGGATTATATTATGAGAATTAATACTATAGAAATACCTTGTGTAGAGATTTTTTTAGGGACTGGGTGGTATCAATCACTTTTTCGGGAAATTCTTTTTGCACGGGCTAGGTTTCTGGTGGGAATAGGTACTCTTAATCAAACCATGCACTGGAATAGTATGGTAACCGTAGGTCTTATGGGTAGATTAGGTCACTTTGTTTTTGGGGGAGACTGGGGGATAGGTTATAATTACCCACAATATTTTAAGCAGGACAATTTGTTTACTACTATGCAGGGCTGGGTAGGATTTTATTTTTAGAATGGCTTGAGTTAAATGAAACAATCGTTGAAACAAAACGAGCCAGTGGAATATAACGAAAAAGTTTGGCAAAAATCCTCCTGGACGATGTGGCAGGGGGAGTTTTATTTTATAAGGCTATTGTAAAATTCCACGCTCTTGGAGTGGAGATATCGTCTTTTATCAAAGAGATACTGAAGTTTGGCAAGCAAAACCTGAAGGCACCCTTCTTTAAGGTCCGCTTCACAAGTGGCAAGAAGAGTTTTTTGATGAACTAGCTTTCGATTGGGGTCAAGATAGTCTGAAACGTAAACAATCCATCCTAAAGGTCCATAATCGGGATGTCCCGTACTGTGGTGGGCAATAACAAAGAGGATTTCCTCGTCCTGAATATTATACTCCTGCCTGGCAAGATAGGCACTCAGCTTGGCATGAACAACGCCTTCGGCTTTCATGTCCTCTGGTGAGAGAAGGTTATAGGTGAGAGCAAGAGATTTTTGCTTTTCAAGTGGATAGGCTTTGCCAATATCATGAAGAAGAATGGCCTGATAGACCCTTTCTTCGTCGATACGATGAAGATGAGCAAGGTGCAGGGCAATCTCCAGGGCACCCACAGTATGTTGCCATCTTTCCTCTGATAAGCGAGAGGAGATCTCCTTTTCCCATTTTTTGTTTCTTTCCATATCCTTATTCTCCTGGCCAGAGGCTCATAGACAGATTGGTGGAGAGGTAATTGGTTATCCCATCACTGATGGCAAGAGAGAGACTTTCTGTGGACAAAAGACGTCTTTCCAAGGGAATGGCTAAATTTCTTTTTTCCCCTGGGGAGAGAAGAGGAATAGTGTAGGTATAGAGAAAAGTATTGGTTTCTGTGGGGAGACGAATCTCTACGGAGAGATTGGTAGCGGTGCTTTCACCCATATTGGAGAGTTCAAGCATGGGATACACGACAAGAACAGAATTAGTGCAGATCATCTCCTTCAGAGTTCCGTTTTCGGTAGGATTCATATTTGTTTGTATTGTCATCACAAGCCGTTTGTAAAGAGAAGGAGATATGGTGAGTAATGGGGGAAGGTATCCTCTGGTGGGCAGGTTTCTTGAGAAGACTAAGGTGCGGGAAAGAGTAGGAGAGGAAACCATAATTTCAAGGCTTGTTTCCCCATCTTCTACGGTTTCTTTCGTGTTGAGCCACAAAAGGATATTGGTTGAAGACTGACGGGGAAGAGAAAGAAATTCGAGGCTGAGAGGAGAGAGATAGCTCTTTGTATCACGAAGAGAGAGGGTGGCTTGTTTGAGAGGGCCCAAGCCTTCATTGGAAATGGTGAGAAGAAGGGTTGTTTGCATAAGAGGACGAAGCACATTGGTATTCCCTATGAGAGTGGCTCCAAGGATGAGAGAAGGTGGACGGTTTGACCATACACGAAAACTCACCGTTTGCCATTCCGACGCACGGCGTGAATCCATATCCACCGCTCTGACACGAAAGACAATTTCTCCATCGGCAGGAGGAGAGAAAGCGATGACTTCACTCTGCCAAAAGGCCGAACTACCTATTCCAACCATCTGGGAAGAAAGATTGGTGTTGAGAGAAATCCATCGATTGGTGAGTCCTGAAAACTCGAGAACAGTAGAGGAAGCCGTACCCTGTCCTTCATTTTTCACTGTAAAAAGAAGCGTCCCTTTTTCCTCTGCAAGAAGAATATTGGAAAAGGACAACGAAGGCTGAACCTGGAGGGTAAGCCTCGGACGATTGGCTATATTTTGATAGGTCTGGGGGTTGGAGAGGGCTTCAATATAGGCTTGTTTGTTGATCTTGAGGGCAATGTCAAGAGCGGTAGCCCCTGCAGGGATACCCATGGAGGGTTTGGTGGTTTTGGCGTCCAGATCAGCATCGGCGTAGATGAGGTATTTTACCCCCATTTCAAACTGGTAATAGGTGTAATAATGAAGGGGAGTCCATCCAAAATAATCGGTGGCGTTGATGTTGGCGTTTTGCTGGATGAGGTATTTGACGATGTCAAGATTTTTGCTATAGGCGGCAAAATGAAGGGGAGTGGCTCCGTTTTTTTCTCGTGCCTCTATATCAGCTCCCTTGTAGAGGAGATAGGCGACAATTTTCAAGTCGCCCGCAATAACCGCCCAGTGAAGGGGGGTTCTTTTGTTCACATCGCGGTAAAAAAGAGACGCCTTTTTGTTTTCTATGGCATTTTGTACGGCTTCGAAGTTTTTCTGAGAGATGGCCAGGAGAAGTTCTCGGTTGGGATCTCCGTAGCCCCAAATGACAAGGCCAAAGAGGAAAAAGCTGACAATGACATATCTATTCATAGGGTTTCTATATCCTTTCCATTCAATGATATATTATGAAGAGAATGGGGCAAAAAAGCAAATTTTCAAGCAGGAGAAGAATGGGAGAAAAGAAAGTAAACTCCACCAAAGCCTTGTTTTTATTTCTCCTGTTGAAGAAGTTGTCGTCTTTCTGGGCTGTAACTCCGGGTATTGATAAACGCTTCTTTTTTCTGGTGATAGAGAACGGCTTTTGTTTGATCCTTTTCACTCCAGGCTCGATAGAGGTCAAGTTCAAACCAGTCCGTATCTTCTACAGAATAAAAGACATGGAGAATTTTGAGAGTCTGGAGATAATTTTCCGCGGCTAAAAACTGGCCTTCCTTGAGTTCTATCTGAAACAGTTCATAGAGGCTCAGTTCATAGAGATCGAAAACAGGATATTCGTTTACAAGTTTGAGAAGAATTTGTTTTGCCTTTGAGTTATTGTTCTCAGACTGATACGTTTTTGCACATTGATAAAGAGAAGGAGGGATAAAGAGGCTTTCAGGATAGTCAGCAATAAGTTTTTCAAAGGTTTGAATGGCAAGCTCATTTTTTTTCTGGCTGAGGAGATCCATCGCTTCATCATAAAGGGCTTTGTCTCGACCTAAATAACCAGCTTTTTTGACGATAAAAGTGGAAGATTGTTTTTGAAAGTTTTTCTCTTCGAAATAAAAATAGAGACTCACCCCGCCACTGACGGCTGCCAAGGTATATCCCAACAGGGCAAGGTTGTCATAAAACATACTTGCCTGCATTCTTTTCACTGCTTCTTCGTAGGAGGTGGCGGAGATGAAGTTTTCGTATTCTATGCCGCCCATGATCAGGCCGGTGGTGCCTGCTATGAGCCCCGCACAGGTGAACCCCAAGGAAAAGTAGAGCCACGGCTTATGGGGGTTGATTCGTTCGATACGGAGGGTATTGGTCTCTACCTGAAAGTGATAGAAGCCTGTGGCTAAGTTTTCGACTTCTGAAGCCTGGAAGACCTTGTTCTGGATGATAAGGCTTTCCTGACCTGGAAAACTTACGTGAAAGCTCTCCTTCTGAAGGGTATAGACAAGATTGGTCACTTTTCCAGAGAGACGAAGGCTCGTTCGAACCCCTCGATAACCAGGCTTGGCAAGGGTGAGGGTAAAAGAAGAGGGCACATTGGTAAGAACACAGGGGGTTTTGCCTATCGCTTTCTCACCGACAAAAACATCCGCTCCTAAAGGATCAGAGAGAACAAAGACCCATGACCAGGAGAAAGAGGCACAGAAAAGCCCTATGAATACCCACCATTTCATAAAAACCTCCGTTTATAGTATAACTGGAAAAAGAAAATTTTACAACACTTGAGTTTTTCCCCCTATTTATACGATGATTAAAGGAGAAAACGGAAATTTTCAGGGGTCTTTGTGAACGTAAAACAGAGTTTTTATTCTTCTTTGACGGATGAAGAGTTACTCTCTCTTGTGATGCGGGACAAGAGTGCGGAAAAAGAGTTTTACAAGCGATATCGGTATCGTATTGAGAGGTGGATAAAAACTCTTGCTTTCTGGGATAAGGAAGACCTTGTGCAGGAGGGACTGATTGCTATTTCTGAGGCTGTCAAAAATTATCGTCCTGAGAAGAATACCCGTTTTATTACCTATGCCAAGGTATGTGTATGGAATCATTTGATGAGTTACCTTCGGAAGTTTTCGTCTCAAGAGGGTACCATGGATCCTGATATTCTGGCTGAGATGGCTGAGGAAACCCTTTCGATGGAAGAAAAAACAGAAGAGAAGCTCCTCTGGCAGGATTTTCTTTCTTTGCTTTCTCCCATAGAGAAGAAGGTGGTCATCAAGCGTTTTGTAGAAAGAAAAAGTTATCTTGATATTGCCTCAGAACTTGCCATTTCTCCAAAAAAGGTGGATAATATTCTCTATAAAATTCGCCATGAACTCAAGACCTATCTTGAAAAATAGGAGTCAACTATTATAAATTCACCTCCTGAGGGAAGGAGGTAAGGCGAAAGGGGTCGAAGGTAGTTTGATGAGAGAGCATGGCGTAGAGGAGGCGAAGGAGTTTGTGAGCCACGCAGAGATTGGCCTTTTTAGCAACACGGGATTGAGCAAATTTGAGGTTAAAATACTCACCGAAA
>JABLXN010000020.1 GCA_013177995.1 Brevinematales bacterium
GAATTCCGAAGAAATATCCCTATTATGAGGAGTATGTGGTGATGAAAGAGTTTTCTGTGAAGTATGGTCAGATAGCTCCGGTAAAGGAATTTGGTGGGGCAGGAGGTGGCTGGCAGTATAAGCTGGATGAAAGTTTAATGAAAGAGTGCATAAGTAAAACACCTTTTTTAGAACATGAGACTTATTTACAGTGGTTATTGAGAAATGATTATCTTAAAAGAACTTATATAAAGGGAGGGAAATAATGAAAATTGTGACAGATTATAGAAACAGTAATGGTTTCCCTTTATTTTTTTCAGAAGGGGTGTGGGGAAGTTTATGTATAACGCTTCGAGATGAACATGGTTATGAGTTATTAAATTATTGTATAGGAAAAGATGTTCCTTCTTTTCAAGAAACAGGATTTCACTGGGTTTGTGAAGAAGAAAAATGTTATATTAGTAAGTTGTTGGGTATAACTTCAATAGGGAGTAGTTTATGGGGATATATTTTCGATCCTGAATTGAGTAATTTTCCTATTGAGTCTCAGGTTTTCGCGTTTAGAGTAGAAAAAAATTCTCCTTATATTTTTGTTTATACTTTTTACAGTTTTGATAGCAGAGAGTTTTATAGAGGATATGCCTATGCCTTATTGAAGGAGGAACCTGAGGAAAGTGAATATTATCTCAGGAAGGCGGAGGAGGAATGGGCAGAGTATGAGAGGCGACGTCAGGAAGAGGCGAAGATGAACGAAGAGAAAAGAATGTTTGAAAGAGAGTATGAAAGAAGGCACAAGAGGCATTGGTGGGAGTTCTGGAAGCTTTTATAAGCGGAGCCCAGTACCTTTCAGACACGGCGGTGTTTGGTGTGGGGGAATTTAAATATGAAGAACTTATTTCCAAGAGTATTTTTGGGGCTGTTGTTGGAGGGCCGACGGCGTATATGGTGAAGCAGACGGTGGGGATGTATCCGGTGGGTTCTTTTGAGAGGGAGTATATGGATTTCACGTTGAGGGTTTGTCGGGAGTTTGGGAATAAAGCAGCCTATGAAGCCTGGAAATACTACTCCAAGGCACTAAATGAGAGAGGAAAATGAGGCGGCTATGAATAGGGATTATTTTGTGTCATTGGTGACCTATATAGTGTATGGTGGTGTCATTTTGATAGGAGTTTTGTTTTTTGCGCCTTTTCTTCTTTTGGCTTTTTTAGAAGAAATAAAAACAGGCCAGTTCTGGCAATTGTCATTTACTCAAATTGTAGGTGGCTTAGTGGGTATTGTTGGTGGTCTTGCGTACTTATTGTCGGATGCGTTTGTGACGGTGGTATGGGCGCCGATTATTTCGTATTGGAGGATATCGATCAGGGAGGATGGGATATATGGATGGAAGTTGTGGGAGATACATCGGATATGGAAGGATTGTCCACGGAAGATCTGTAGCTGGGAGGAGGTAGAGAGGCTTCAGTGGTTGGCATGGTTTGATATGGGGGCTTCTCGTACAAAGGTTTTTTTAAAAAATGGTTCAGGATTTTATATAACGAACCTGGGAGATAGCCCTTCAGATAGGCTGATATATACTACTGATGATGAGAGAGAAAAAAGATTGAAATATTCATATATTATGATGTATGCGCTTATTATGAAACGAATTGGAGAGGGGAAGTTTGAGGGCTTTGAGAGGGGGAGAGTTGGGTTTTCAGACGAGAAGGTTCTTTTGAGGGCGATCAAGTATGTACTTGAGACGGAGGTAGATGGGATTATAGAGGAGGACAGGCGGAGGTTAGCGAGGATGAAGGAACTCGAAGAGGAGTATGAGAGGGAGAAGCGGGAAGAGATGGAGAAAGAAGGAGGCTATAGAGTATGACAAAGGGAGAAGGAGTTATTTTGAGGTATGATGGGGTGAGGTATACGAATGTGATGTCGATTTATGCGGGGTCGGAGGAGTTTTTCTTCGACTTTGGGACTGTAGCCCCCGGCAAAGAGGGGATAGAGATTTTCAGTCGTGTAGCCCTTTCTCCCCGGAATGCGAAGCTGTTTTTGTTTGCACTTGGTGAGCGTGTGAGGGAGTATGAGGAGACTTTTGGGGAGATAGAGGTGGAGGGGAGGTAGTGGTAGGCTATCACCATGTTTCAGCTTCGGAGGTGGCTTTTGCTGAGACATGGGAATAGGGCCAGCCCTTTTCTCTGGGAGAAGGGTGCCGGGAGATTTTGCTATGACCTTATTTCAGCAAAGGGGGCTCGTTTGCTGAAACATGGTGATAGCCGGGGTAGGCTTTTCTCCCTGAAAGAAGGTAGTCGTCATTGTTTGGGTTTGTATGGAGGGGGGTTAAACGTTTAACCAGAAGGTGGGTTTGCTGAGACATGGTAATAGCAAGAGGCATGTGGGGGGGTGTATAGAGAGATGTTAAACGTTTAGCCTATGGGGTGTTTGGCTGAAACAAGGTCATAGCCCCGGGTTTGCGGTCTCAGAAAGCCCCTTTCTTGCTGAGACATCGCCATAGCCTGCCATTTACTTAAGCGTCATTCTTCTTTCTTGCTTGCAAAAAATGGCTTTTTGGGGTATACTACTATGCTGATTTTCAAGTGAGGAGAAGAATGATGCAGAGATATCCCAAGGATTTTTTGACCACACAGGATTTTTCTGAAGAGCAATTGATAGAGATGATCGATTTAGCTATTCGTATGAAGAAAAACAAGTCTCGCTATGCCAAGGCACTTGCTGGCAAGAAGCTTGCCATGATTTTTGAAAAGTCATCTACCCGTACAAGGGTTTCTTTTGAAGCAGGGATGTATGAACTGGGGGGTATTGCTTTTTTCTTGAGTAGTCGTGATATTCAGCTTGGACGGGGAGAGCCTATTGCGGATACGGCGAGGGTCCTCTCTCGTTATGTGGATGGGATCATGATACGTACCTTTGGGCACGATCGGGTGGAGGAACTTGCCCGTCATGCCACTATTCCGGTGATCAATGGGCTTTCAGACTGGCTTCATCCCTGTCAGGCTATGGCTGATTTTCAAACCATCGTGGAGAAAAAGGGCAGGATTCGTGGGATCAGGTTCTGTTATATTGGAGATGGAAACAATATGGCTCATGCCCTTGGTCTTCTCTCTACCCGGTTGGGGGCTCATTTTGCCTGTGCGACACCAAAGGGGTATGAGATGGATGATCGCATTGTGGATATGATGAAAGAAAATGCCAAAGTCTCTGGTTCAAAAATTCTTCTCACCAATGACCCGGTGGAAGCGGTCAAAGGGGCTGATGTGATCTATACTGATGTGTGGGCATCCATGGGACAGGAGGAAGAAGCCGAAAAACGTCTGAAGGATTTTTCAGGATTTCAAGTAAATAAAACGCTTGCCCGTTATGCTGATGAAGAGTATATCTTTATGCACTGTCTTCCCGCCCATAGAGGGGAAGAGGTGAGTAGTGAAGTCATTGATGGTGCGCATTCCGTGGTATGGGATGAAGCAGAGAATCGTCTTCATGTTCAGAAGGCCATCCTGTATACTCTGATGAGGAAGTAGGATGAAGATCACAGCCGTTATTCCCGTGTACAAAGACCCACGAGATCTCAAAACCATTGTGGAGCGACTTCTTTTTTTTGACTATCCAGAGAAGGAAATCGTGGTGATTGTCGATGGTCCTACCAATGAGGCGATTGAGCATATCCTTGATCTCTATAGGAATCAGATCCGTGTCCATTACAATGGTATTCAGAAGGGCAAGGTGATGTCCCTGAATGATGTGGTTCATACTCTTGAGACGGATGCCCTTCTTTTTATTGATAATGATATCATTTTTCCTCAAGATAAATATTTTTTGAAGAAGTTAGCAATTTACCTTGAGAACAATGAGATTGTGGAACTTCCTAAGGAAGCAAGGGTGAATACCTTTGTTTCAGCGATGATGAGTTATGAGTTTATGAGTTTTACCATGGCTACGTACCTCTTGGCCAAGCTCTCTGGACACTCCCCTTCTATGAACGGGGCTTGTTTTGCCGTGAGAAAGGAATGGTTTGACAGGATGGGAGGGTTTCATCGGGTGATCAATGAGGACATGGATTTTGCTGCGAGGTCGTTTATCCACCATGCCCGTTTTGCCTTTCCACCGGAACTCAAGGTCACCAATGGGGTTTCGGATACGGTGAAGGACTGGATCAATCAGCGGAAACGATGGGCTCTCAACAATGTTCTCTGGTTCAAACGCTACTTTGGAGAGGTACTTAAAAAAACGATGTCTATGCCTTCGCTTCTACTGGCGATTGGGGTTTTTGTTTTGCCCATGGTGGCGTATATTCTTTCGTATGTGCTTCTTCATGTCTTCAGGCTTGGTATTCTTTCTTCACTTGTCTTTTTGGTGAGCCATGCGTGGAGTTTTACGTCGGCCCTTCTCTTTAACTTTATTCAGTATAGTTTTCTTTTAGGGGGGAATTATATTCCTTTTCTTGTGTCTTTTCTGATCACGATTCTCAGTTATGGACTGGTGGCGAGGCATTTTCGTATGCGGTTTGTCTGGTGGGAGTTTGTGATTTTTTATCTTTTCTATCTCCCCCTCTGGACGGTTCTCAATCTGATCTTTTTTGTGCTAGTTCTCTTTGATGTGAAAGTGCAGACTCAATGGAAGATATAAAAAGGAGAAATCCATGGCCAAAGTATGGGAAAAAGGCGGGGAAAAACTCCATCCTGTGGTGGAATCCTATGAGGTGGGACAGGATTATCTTCTGGATGGGAGGCTGTATTTTTATGAAATGGCAGCAAGTCTTGCCCATGCGGCCATGCTTGCTTCGATTGGTATTCTCAGTGAAAAGGAACATGAGGACATCAGGCGGGCTATCACGAATCTTTTCCGATCTCATGGAAGAACGATTGCTCTTTCTGTGGCGGACGAGGATGTGCACTCCAAACTGGAAAATCAACTTACAGAACTTCTTGGGGATGTGGGGAAAAAACTTCATACAGGTCGAAGTCGAAACGACCAGGTCATGGTTGTTCTCCGTCTGTATGAGAAGGATCAGATCATTGCTCTTGCGCGTCGTGCGGTGAGGCTTCTTCGGATTATGGCGGATCTTGGGGAAGCTCACTATCAAACCATCCTACCAGGATATACGCATACCAAGCAGGCTATGCTGATGACGGTTGGTTTCTGGATGGCCGGGTTTATTGAGATGGGAATGGACAATCTTTCCCATCTTGAGGGGGTCTATAAGCTCATTGATGCGAATCCTTTGGGAACGGGGAGTGGGTTTGGGGTTCCTCTTCCCCTTGATAGGGACATGACCACCCGTCTTTTGGGGTTTGGACGTGTGCAGTATAGTCCCTTGGCGGTTCAGAATTCCAGGGGCAAGATGGAGGCCATGATTATTGATGCTCTCTGGAACTGGATGCATGATGGCTCACGACTGGCCGCAGACCTTCTCACCTGGAATATGGATGAACTTCTCTTCATTGAAACGAATCAGGTGATTACCACGGGGAGTTCTCTCATGCCTCAGAAACGAAATCTCGATGTCATGGAGCTTGTGAGGGCAAGGGCTTCCGTGGTGCAGGGATACAGTCATCAGATCAAGAGTATAACCACGGGGCTTCTTTCAGGTTACAATAGGGATATGCAGGAGACCAAAGAGCCTCTGATGCGGAGTTTTGATATCGTGCAGGAGACACTTGAGGTGCTTGCTATTGTGCTTGAGAATATTCGTTTCAATGAAGAGAATATTCGCCGCGTGCTTTCCAAAGGTATTTTTGCTACGGATCTGGTCTTTGAGGCGGTAAAGGAGGGTGTGCCTTTCCGGGATGCCTATAGAAGGGCTGCCAAGGAGATGGAAACTCTCGAGGTCAATGAAAACCGCATTCGCGAAAGTATAGAAAAACGGGTTTCTCCTGGATCACCACTTACGTATGATTATGAGGCTATCAGGGCGGAGATTCATCGTTATGAAATGTTCTGGGCCAAAGAGGAAGAAGATTTTCACAGAAAGTTAGAGGGGCTTTTTGGGGAGTAATCACTCCCATCTCCAGACAGAGCCTGAAGGGAGAGACTTCTTTTCGATTAAATAGAGGATCTTCCAGGCGACAAGGTCGGGATGGTACACCTTTTTTTGACGGAGAATATGAACAGAAATCCAGTCCAAGAACCAGAAAAACCATGAGCGTTTTTTGAGGTATCGTTTACGCATTTCGGTGTCCATAGCGGGTGGGTGAATAACTAAGACGTGAAAGGATTTTTTCCCCCTGTATTCCAAGGCTAAGGACTGGGCAAAATGGTCGATGCTTGCCTTGGCTGCTCCATACACAGCCCAGAGTTTGCGAGGGGCAACCACGGACCGACTGGAGATGAATACCATCTGGAGAGGGATGGAGGTGGTTGAGAATCGTCTCAAAAAGGCAGAGGTGAGGGCAAGGGGAGAAATGGTATTGAGAAGGAAGTTGTGGTGGATATCGGGGGCGGTGAGATTTTTTATCTCCGTGACAGGTTGCATCTCGCCCGCGTTGTGGATAAACACGAGTTCTTCACATTCTTTTGGGAGAAGAGAAAGGATCTGAGAGACGAGGTCTTCAAGGCTTTCTATTTTCGTGAGATCCCACGAGAGGAAAGTAAAGGGTTTTCCGTTCTTTTTGGCTTCTTCTTCGAGTTCCTGATCCCCTGTTCGTGAAATACCAATCACCCCGTAGGAAGCGTAGAGAAAGGCTTTGGCCAGGGCTTTTCCAAGTCCTTTGGAAACGCCGGTGATAAGGACGTACTTCATGTATTCCTCCTTGGACAAATGGCTTCTTCTTTTTTAGTAGGGAAGGGTTCAGACAAGAAGGCTGGTTATCCTGTTGAAAAGCTGGGTATTTATCTCTGGCGCTGGTATTTTCCCATTAGTTCTGCCGAGGAAAGGATGTGCCCTTCCATGGCTTTGAGGACCTGTATTCGTGTGCTTCCTTCAGGAAGGGAGAGGAGGGTGTCAAGGGCATAGAGTTTGAAGAAGTAGCGGTGGGTGGCAGAAGGGGGACAGGGACCACCGTATCCAATTCGACCAAAATCCGTTCTTCCCTGCTTGGCGGAGAGACGGGTGAGTTCAGCACTGGAAACCCCCTGGGGAAGACCGGAAGTAGAGGGCGGGATATTGAAAACCACCCAGTGGACAAAAAGTCCCATAGGGGCATCAGGATCTTCGCACAAAAGCACCAGACTTTTTGCCTGAGAAGGTATGTCCTCCCACACAAGTTCAGGAGAGATATCTCTCCCGTCACAGGTGTAGGTAGAAGGGATGAATCCCCCATCATGAAAGGCAGGGCTTGAGATTTTCATAGAAACCTCCTTGAAAAGAGGATAATTTAGTATAGCACGGGAGAGGGGTTTTTGCAAATGGAGGCAAGGGGGAAAGATATTTTTGTCTGGTTTTTTTGTCGTTCCACACTCATACAGAATGGTCATTTTCACACAAAAACTGAATACTTATTCGACCATCTTTTCTCTTTCAAATTTGGGCTATTTTTGTTATCCGTCTTCTTTCTTCTATGAAGCGCTCCCGCGCGGGGCAAAAGGGGCTTCGCCCCTTTTGAAAACCCCACCCCGCCCCTGCGGCGGTTTCTGTAGCCACCGACCTGTCTCCCGTGGTGCGGGCTGGAACAAAAACCTGTAGTCCCGTTCTCTTCTGTAGCCACCCGGAGACAGCCCTCCCTGTCTGACCCCGGGCTTCCTCGCCACCTCCTGTGGCTCGGCTAGTGGTGAAAAGACGATGGCTTCCATTACCAGCCCGCGGGGCACGTGTCCCCTGCAGGGGCTTCTCTCAGGTGACACCGCAGACAGGGGCGGGGAGGCTATGGCGATGTTTCAGCCCCAAGGGGGGCTTTCTGAGACCACAGGACCCAGGGCTATGACCTTGTTTCAGCTAAACAACCCATTGGTCAAAGGTTTAACCTCTATCTATACAAAAACTACATGTCTCTTGCTATTACCATTTCTCAGCAAAAAACCTCCTCCTAAGCTGAAACATGGTGATAGCAAAGAGCATCCTCTACCCCACGGAAGAATGAAAAGCCCTATCACCATGTCTCAGCAAAAGCCTCTGCAGCTCCGCTTCGGTGGGCTTGTGGGGAAAAGCAACAGAAGATATCGCCTCAGGTGCCTCCTGCACCCTCACTTCGGAAGGGCTCCCCACTTGCGGCAAAGGACACACGACCGCAAAAGCGGCCCCGTGGGGTACAGAAAAAAAAGGGGTGAAAGAACAGAGCTTTCTCGTGTTATTTCCCTGTTCATTAAGAAATGTGGAAATAGCTATTCAGTTTCATGTGTGGAACGACATATTTTTGTCTGGTTTTTTACTTTACGGAGAGACTAAAAAAATTTTTTTCAAAAACGCCCGTTTTTGACATTATTTTGACAAAAATGGACAAATTTAACAAAAAAATTTCGATAATATATTATGAAAACTCAAATAAGGAGGAAGATATGTCCAAGTCGGTGAATGTGGTGATTGTGGAAGGTGGTGTGGTGAGAGAACCTGAACTTCGGTATACGCCTGCTGGTGCGGCTTATACCCGTTTTGCTATTGCTCATACGGGTTTTTCCAAGCAGGAACCTGATCATGAGGAGACGAGTTACTTTGAGGTGACGGCATGGGGAAGGATTGCCGAAGTCTGTGCCTCTTATCTCAAGAAGGGGAGAAAGGTTATCGTCTCGGGAAAACTCCGTCAGAGTCGATGGAAGGATGAGGCTGGTCACACCAAGAGTCGGGTGGTGATTTTGGCTCAGGATGTGAAGTTCATGCCCAATCAGAAACGTCAGAAGCCGTTTGCTTCTGATGAGTAAGAGGCGTGAGGAGGAGTCACCTGTTGGTGACTCCTTTTTCTTTTTTTAGTTTATCACATAAAAGAGACCTTTGCACGAATGTTCAAAGGTCTCAAAAAAATAATAAAGAACAAAAAATAGTATAAAAATAAAAATATTCCTTGCAATAATGAATAATCTTCCCTTTTTGCACAAAAAAGACCAATAAACCCCTTCTACAAAGAAAAAGCGGGGTTTTAGGGGCGTAGCCCCTGACCTAAAAAGGGGAAGAAAATACCCGTGCAGGGGTCTCATGAAAGTATTCGAAAGAGAAGTGTTGATTTTCAAAAGAAGAGGTGAGTTTTGAGAAGCAAATATCTTGGAAGAGATTCTCTCTTCAGAATATTCCTTCATCGGTTTTTTATGTGAAAAAAGAAAGCAAAAGCCAAGCCTAGGCTTGACAGCAGGGATTTTTACGTTAAAATATATGGGGTGAAAAGAGAAAGGAGGGGTGCGGTCCGACGTGAACATAACCCGTAAGGAGGAGAATATATGAAACGGTTTTTGGTGTTAGGTCTTGTGGGACTTATGTTTTTGGCCGGGTGTGGGCCAAAGGCACAAACGGATGTTCTCAGGTATAACAATGGCACAGAGCCCCAAACCATTGATCCTGCTATTATGACGGGCCACCCTGAATTCACCATTGCGGTGCAGATTTTTGAGGGCTTGACAGCGTATGATCCCAAGACGCTTGAGCCTGTCCCTGGTGTGGCTGAGAGCTGGACAGTCTCTGCAGATGGCAAGGTCTGGACATTCAAGCTTCGTTCTAATGCGGTATGGTCTGATGGTACTCCTCTCACCGCTCAGACCTTCAAGGATTCCTGGCTTCGTGCCTTGGCTCCTGAAACAGCTGCTGAATATGCCTATCAGCTCTATGTGATCAAAAACGGCGAAGCCTACAATGCAGGCAAAGCCAAGGCAGAGGAAGTTGGTATCAAGGTTATCGATGATCAGACTCTTGAGGTGACCCTTGAAAATCCCACTCCCTATTTCTTGCAACTCACCGCTTTTCCTACCTATATGCCCGTACCTCTCCATGTGATCCAGAAAGTTGGGGATAAGTGGATTCTTCCTGAAAACCTTGTGGTGAATGGTCCTTTCAAGATCAAGGAATGGACACCAAACCAGAGAATTGTCTTTGTCAAGAACGATACCTACTGGGATAAGGACAAGGTGAAACTCAACCAGATTGAGTTCTATGCCATCGAAGACAATAATACCGCTCTTGAAAAATACCTCAACAATGAACTTGACTGGCTTCCTACGGTTCCCACGGATAGAGTGGATGAGATGCTGAAGCATCCTGATACCAGAGTGGCTCCTCAGCTTGCTGTGTATTTCTATCGTTTCAATGTCACTGATCCAGTGCTCAAGGATCCCCGTGTACGTCGGGCACTCTATCTTTCTATTGATCGCAAGTATATTATTGACAATATCTTGAAAGCAGGTCAGCAACCAGCTTACAACTTTGTGCCTTCTTTGGCCGGCTATACTCCTTTTATTGGGGAAAAGGAAAATGTTGAAAAGGCC
Organism: Brevinematales bacterium; assembly: GCA_013177995.1. Classification (GTDB taxonomy): domain Bacteria; phylum Spirochaetota; class Brevinematia; order Brevinematales; family Thermospiraceae; genus Thermospira. The sequence goes on from JABLXN010000020.1 coordinate 10,318, forward strand.
AAAAAACTTCTTGCTGAAGCTGGTTATCCTGATGGCAAAGGCTTCCCCACTCTCACTATTCTCTACAATACCTCTGAAGGACACAAGAAGATCGCTGAAGCCATCCAGCAAATGTGGAAGAAAAACCTTGGTATTGATGTGACCCTTGAAAACCAGGAATGGAAGGTCTATCTTGACAGGGTTGGAAAACTTCAGTATCAGATTGCTCGTGCCGGATGGATTGGAGACTATCCTGATCCCAATACTTTCCTTGATATGTTTGTTACCGGTGGTGGAAATAACCAGACAGGGTATAGTAATCCCACGTATGATGAACTCATCAAAAAGGCTGCTTCTGAAAAGGATCCCAAGAAGCGTATGGCTATTTTCCGCCAGGTGGAAGAGATCTTGATGACGGATCTTCCTGTGATGCCCATCTACTTCTATGTGAATATCCTGATGTGGAAACCTTATGTCAAGGGTGTGTATATGAATGCTCTTGATCTTCATCCTTTGAAAGAAGCCTATCTGGAAAGATAATCCTTTTGCACGGTCCTGGATCTCAGGGCCGTGCTGTTTTTATTTTTTGAAAAGAAAAGGGAGTAAAGTGTATGCTACGGTATGTGGTGAAGCGTTTTTTGGCGATGATACCTACACTTTTTGTGATCATGACGGTCACTTTTTTTATCATACGGCTTGTGCCGGGTGGGCCTTTTTCACGGGAAAAACAACTCCCAGAACAGGTGCTCAAAAATCTTGAGGCAAAATACCACTTAGATGAGCCCCTCTGGAAACAGTATTTTCGTTATATGGGGGACATTCTCTTCCGACTGGATTTTGGGCCTTCCTTTCGGAGTCGGGTGTTTACGGTGAATGATATTATCAAGAGGAAATTTCCTGTGTCTTTTCAGGTGGGTGTGGAGGCTCTTCTTGTGGCGCTCGTTTTCGGACTTACCTTTGGGATTATTTCCGCCCTCTATAGAAATAAATGGCCGGATTATCTTTTTACCGGTATCAGTGTGCTTGGGATTTCTATCCCGATGTTTGTGATTGCTTCGCTTTTTATCCTTGTTTTAGCGAGGTGGCTACGGTTGGTGCCGGTGGCTGGTTGGGGAGACTACCGCTATCATTTGATTCCTGTGCTTTCTTTAGCCTGGCCGTATATGGCGTATATCACTCGACTCACCAAGGTGGGGATTGTGGAAAATATGCACAAGGATTATGTGACCACAGCTCGTGCCAAGGGGCTTCCTGAATCCACTATTCTGGTCAAGCATGTTTTGAAGGGGTCCCTTATTCCTGTGGCTTCGTTTTTGGGTCCTGCTTTTGCGGGTATTGTGACTGGGTCCATGGTGGTCGAAAGTATATGCAATATCCCCGGGATAGGGGTGGAGTTTGTTCAATCGGCTTTCAACCGTGATTATACGGTCATTACAGGGATTACGATTGTCTATGCGACGTTATTGGTTTTCATGAACTTCGTGGTGGATATGGTATATGCCCTTCTTGATCCAAGAATTCGCTATAAATAGGAGACGCTCATGGCAATGGAGAATCGTGAGTTACAGCTGGAGGAGGTAAAGGGGGTTTCTCTCTGGAAGGATGCCTGGCGCCGTCTTCTCAAAAACAAAATGGCCGTGGTGGGAGGGATTATTGTGATCCTTTTTATTCTCATGGCTATTTTTGCGCCGGTCATTGCCCCTTATTCGTATGAGTATATTGATTTTGACAATCCGCAGATCAATAAGCCTCCCTCATGGGAACATCCCTTTGGAACGGATAGTTTGGGGCGGGATCTCTTTTCTCGTGTGATTTATGGGAGTCGGGTGTCTATTGCTATTGGGTTTGTGACGGGGCTTGTGGCTCTCGTCATTGGGGTGAGTTATGGGGCTATTGCTGGTTTTGTTGGCGGGAAACTCGATGAATGGATGATGCGTTTTGCGGACATTCTCTATAGTTTGCCCTATATGTTTTTTGTGATTCTTCTCATGGTGATTTTTGGGAGAAATTTTATCATGCTTTTTATTGGTATTGCTTCGGTTTCCTGGATGACCATTGCTCGTATCACGCGTGGGCAAATCATGTCTCTCAAGAATAATGAGTTTGTAGAGGCGGCGAAGTCGATTGGGGCTTCTCGTCGAAGGATTATCTTTCGCCATCTTATCCCCAATGCGATTGGTCCTATCATTGTGTATCTCACCCTTACGATCCCCAGTATTATGCTTGAGGAGGCTTTCCTCTCTTTTCTTGGTCTTGGTGTTCAGGCCCCAATGACATCCTGGGGACTTCTTGCTTCAGAGGGGAAGGATGTGATTACCACCTATCCGTGGCGAATCATCTTTCCCGGGCTTGCGCTGACCCTTATGCTTTTTTCTCTCAACTTTTTGGGTGAAGGGCTTCGGGATGCTCTTGATCCCTCTCAGAAAAACAAACTGTAGGATGATGGTATGGCTGAAACAACGCTTTTGCAGGTCAATAACCTGAGAACGGTTTTCAAGACGGATGATGGTCTCGTGCATGCGGTGAATGGCATTTCTTATAAACTTGGATATCATGAGGCTATAGGGGTTGTGGGGGAATCTGGTTCGGGAAAATCTGTTTCTCATCTCAGTATGCTTAGGCTTATTCCTCAACCACCGGGAAAGATTATCGGGGGAGAGGTATGGTTTGAGAAGCAGAATCTTCTGGCCATGTCTGCCGAAGAGCTTCGTACTATTCGGGGGAGAGATGTTTCTTTTATTTTTCAGGATCCTATGACCTCGCTCAATCCCTTTCTGAAGATTGAGACTCAGATGGTCGAAGGGATCATGCTCCACAAGAAGGTCTCTAAGCAGGAAGCGAAAGAAAGGGCAATAGAACTTTTTCGCCGGGTGGGGATTTCTGAACCGGAAAAGAGGCTCTCTGGTTATCCTCACCAGATGTCGGGAGGGATGAGGCAAAGGGTGATGATTGCTATGGCTCTCATGACCCGACCAAAGCTTCTCATTGCTGATGAGCCGACGACGGCCCTTGATGTGACTATTCAGGCCCAGATTCTTGAACTTATCAATACCCTTCGTCGTGAGGAGGGGATGAGCCTCATTCTGATTACCCACAATCTTGGAGTGGTCGCAGGGATGACGGACAGGATTTTAGTGATGTATGCGGGCTATATTGTGGAGGAAAATACCACACAGGAACTCTTTGAACATCCCCGTCATCCCTATACGGTGGGACTCATTCGTTCTATTCCCAAGATCCATGAGAAACGGGAAGGGAGGTTTTATTCTATTCCAGGGACACCGCCCAATCTTTTGAATCTTCCTGATGCGTGTCCCTTTTATCCCCGGTGTGAGAGACACAAGGATATTTGTAAGCAGAAAATGCCCCCACTGGTGGAAAATGGCAGTGGGCGGTATGCCTGTTACTTTCCGTATTAGGAGACGATGATGCAGACGCTTTTTCGTGTGAGAAATCTCAAGAAATATTTTACCCTCAAGGGAAGTTTGTGGGAAAAACCTCAGGTTTTGCGCGCTGTTGATGGGGTTTCCTTTGATCTGTATGAGGGGGAAACATTGGCAGTGGTGGGGGAGTCTGGCTGTGGAAAGTCCACCCTCGCTCGTACGATGATCCGTCTTCATGAACCAACAGAGGGAGAATTATGGTTCGAAGACAAAAATCTTATGAATTTAGATTATCGCTCCCTTCGGAAGGAGAGAAGGAATTTCCAGATGATCTTTCAGGATCCGTATGCTTCTCTCAATCCCAGGATGACCATCGGAGCGATTATTGCTGAACCGATGGAGATTTTTTGCCGGTATGGGGTACTTTCTCTTTCTCAGGGGGAGATTCGTGAGAGGGTGAGTGAGCTTTTGAGACGGGTGGGACTCTCTCCATCGTTTATTAACCGGTATCCCCATGAGTTTTCTGGTGGACAGAGGCAGCGTATTGGGATTGCCAGGGCGCTTGCTTTGAACCCCAAGCTTATTCTCTGTGATGAGCCCGTCTCAGCGCTTGATGTGTCGATACAGTCTCAGATTCTCAATCTGTTAGAGGAGCTTCAACAGGAGTTGAAACTCACCTATCTTTTTATCTCCCATGATTTAGCGGTGGTGAAGCATATCTCAAGTCGGGTGGCGGTGATGTATCTTGGCAGGGTGGTGGAACTTGCCAAAAGCCAGGAACTTTATGAAAGGCCGTCGCATCCCTATACGCGGGCGCTTCTTTCGGATGTGCCAATCCCTGATCCAAGGCTTGAGAGACAACGCAAGCGAATTCTTCTCAAGGGGGATGTGCCCTCACCTATTGGGGAAGTCAAGGGATGTCCTTTCAAAGATCGCTGTTATATGAAAACGGCAATTTGTGAGGAAGTTCTTCCCCCTCTGGAGGAGAAAACCCCTGGACACTTTGTTGCCTGTCATCACTGGGAAAAGTGTGCAGAGATGTAAAAAGGCAAAGGTGTTTTGCCGCTTGGGGTTTTTGAGAAGGATAATAAAGTCCTGGCTCTCTCCTTTGATGCAAGGGGAGAGCTTTTTTTATGTTTGTTATAAGCTGTGGCTTATGTTTTCTCTCTCACTCAGAGGATATCTGAGCTTTTGGAGCAGAATCGTGTGGGAGGAGGGTTTCTTGACTTTTTCATATTTTAATATTATAATATTATTATATGATTATCCAAAGGAGAAAACCATGATACTTGTTCAGGATCAATATTGTCCGAAAAATCACATCTGTCCTGTGATCAGGCTTTGTCCTGTGGGAGCTATTTCTCAGCCTACCATGTTTGCGGCTCCTGTCGTGGATCAGAAAAAGTGTATTGATTGCGGAAGGTGTGTGCGGGCCTGTCGTACCTTTGTTCGTGTGGCTACGGAACCTGCTCAGGCATGAGAGACAATCTCATAGAAGCGGCGAAGAAAAGCACGAATGAGAGAGGGGTCTTTGACCCCTTTTGTTTTTTCTACTCCGCTGGAAACATCTATCCCATAGGGGCGAATGGCAAGGACATCGGCAAGATTGTCGATGGTAATCCCACCGGCGATGATGGCTTTGTGTTGCAACCATTGGTGAGATCTCTCTGAGAGTTGAAGAGAGATCCTCTGTCCTGTACCGCCGAACTCGGAGGGGTGCCAGCTGTCAAAAAGCAGGGCATGGGCCTGAGTGAGGCGGACCTTTTCAATGAGGTGATCGTCGAGAAAGGGGGTCCGCACGGCTTTGATCAGCCTGAAGGACCAGAGGCTTTTGAGAAAAAGAATACTCTCTTCGGTGTATTTTTCACTGTGGAGTTGAATGGTGTCCAGCCCCACGGAGTGGGCGATATCCACTATCTCAGATGGTTCCTGATCCACAAAAACCCCTACCTTTGAGACAAAAGGGGGGATATCCGCACAGAGGCGGCGGGCTTCATCAGGCGAGATCCACCGAGGGCTTGGGGCATAAAAGACAAATCCTACGGCATGGACGCCCTCCTCGATAGCCGTAGCCACCGAAAGAGGATCCCGAAGACCGCAGATTTTCACTCGTATCATAAAAGTCTCCTTCTCTGTATTGTAGGGCAAAAAGACAAAAATGTCCAGAGGGAAAAGGGGAGAAAATACTCCCTGTTTTCAAGAGAAACCCCGAGAAAGAAGAGCCTTCTTTCTCGGGGTGAGGTGGGGAAGTTTTCTTAAAGAGTTTTCAGGCGGTTTTGAAGATGCTGGAGAGAACAATCTCCCAGCGGAAGTTTTTCTCCACATGGTCGGCGGCCTTTTGTCGGATAAATTTCCACTGAGGGCTTTTTCTGGAATGGATGAGGTGTTCGATCTTTTCTATCCATTTTTCTGGTTCGTGGATAGAGAGAGCAAAGCCGGTTTCTCCTGGGAGGATAATCTGCTGGGGACCACCTTCAGTCGTGACTAAGGCTGGTACTCCACAGGCCTGGGCCTCCAGCACCACCATCCCAAAGGTATCGGTGGTACTGGGGAAAACAAAGATATCAGCCGCTGAGTAGATATGGGGGAGGCTTTCCCTTCTGATTTTGCCGAGGAAATAGATACGCCTGTGGTGTTTTGTTCTCTGGCGGAGTTCTTTGAGGTAGGGACCATCACCGGCAAAGATGAGGTTGAGGTTTTCATATTTGTCGGCAAGATGATCATAGAGATCGACAAGAAAATCGACGTTTTTGTCCTTGGAGATACGGCCTGCATAGAGGAGATTGATGCCTTCTGGAATGCCAAAAGAGGCATGGAAGATATCTCTCACATCAGGCATGTACCGAAAGATTCCTGTGTTGATTCCTTTGGGAAGGAAGCGAAGCTTTTCAGGGGCGATACCGCGATCGACAAGGATGCGATAGTACTCATCACTCTGGAACCGTACTTCATTGGCGCTGTTATAAAACCAGAGTTCATATTGTTTGAGAAGCGAGATAATTCCTTCATCTTCGATGATTTTTTCAGCTTCCCGGACAAAATCCGTATGATAGATGGAAGTAATAGGAAGATCCATGAGTTTTGCTATGAGAATACCCAAAAGCCCTATAGGTCCAGGCGTAGAGATAAATATCTCATCAGGATTTTCCGCGGTGAGTCGTTCGATAGCCCGGAGAAGAGAGGGAAGCTTCAGGGTATAATGGTCATAAAAGGGAAGAGGAAAGGCATGGAAAGCATCAAGAAAGATAGTGTTGGGAGGGATGGATTCATCCCATTCATGGTCCAAAAGGGAGGTCACGAGTTTGAGAGGCATCTGCTGACGGGAGGCAATCCAGCCGAGTTCCTTGAGGGTTGCCGAGACACCGTTGAGATCGTTGAGTGTGTCGGTGAACCAGAGGATTTTCTTTGGCTTTTCCGGGAGTTGAATCCCAAGGTTCTCCCGAAGGTTGGCCAAAATCTGGCGGTTACTATAGAGGTGTTTGGCACTGGAGAGAAAGGGAGCGGTGAGAAAGAGCCCGGTCATAGAAGAGGTGATGTTTTTGAGAAGCCCGGTGATATCCCCTTGCTGGAGATTTTTTTCAAGGGATCGGGCAAGACGACCAAAGAACTCATCGCTTATCTCGGTGATTTTGTCGTAAAGAAAGTCAAGCTTTTTCTCTATCTCTTCATTTTCCATCTCTTTGAGGCCAACGATGGTCCTGTCAAGAAGGGTACGAATGGTATCGGTCTTTTTTCGACGATTGAAGAGGATCATGAGCCGTTCTTTCAGGGTATGTTTTCGAGGGCGAAAGATCTGGTCTGAAAGGGTCATGAGAAAGCTTTTGGATTTCTGCGAGGAGAGTTTCATTTCTCCCAAATAGTCATAGGCAATTTTGTAGATGGAATAAACCAGTCCCTTGTAGTCATTCTGTCTTCCATGGGCGGAGGTTTGGCGGTTTCTGAGAGCAAGGAGAAATTCAGAGATAGTGGAAGCATCGGCTTCTGTATAGGTTTTTCCCAGGAAAAGTCCACCGTGATCATCAGAACCACCGGTGAAACCCTTGAGCCATGGTTCTTTTCCAGCGGCCTTGATGCCGTGTTTCTTCTCGAGTTTTTCAATGTGTTCTGGGGTGAGCCTTCGGAGAATCTCCATCCACTGGGTGTTGAAGTGCTTGAGTCGTGCCCCATTGATGCCTTCAAAAACATTGAAAAGCAGGATAAACTTCTCTAAATGTTCGGCTGTGAGTTTGCCATTCACGGCATAGGTGGCGTGAGCAAGGGAGTGGGGAATATTCTCCTGAAGGAGATAATCCCGAAGGTGATAGATATTGGTACGAAGGGACTGGATTCTCTCAAACTGAGGGCGTGTGATACCATAGATCAAAAGATGTGCCTTGCAACCGTCTTCGGGAAAGTACACCGTGGATTCCACACTGATAAAACAATCATTGGGGTAGCGTTCGACGAGAAGTTCAGCCCCATCGATTCGGTTATGGTCGGTGATGGTGACAAAATCCATCCCCTGTCTTTTCATCGCTTCGTAGAGGACAAAAGGATCGGTATAGGATTCTTTTGCCCCGATTTTATTGAGAAACCATATAGAAGGGTGTTCCGAATATCGTGAGTGAACATGAAGGTCTACCTTTGCCATATCTGCCTCCTTGTGTTGCTACTATAGTGTACAAGAGAAAAATGAAAATTTGATGAAAATAATGTGAAAAAACGGTGAATTTTGAAGATGAGAGGAGGCTATCGGGTGTTACCATGAGGAAACCCCATGGGGCTACGGCCCCATGGGGTTAGTTGGTGATCCTGTTGGTACCCTTCAGAAGACGGATCTGTTCTTCATAATAGAGAATTCGGCGGGAGAGTTCTTCAATGTCTTTTTGAGAGAGGCGTTCACTGTTTCGGTAGATGGCAAGCCACAGGGTGTATTCTCTTGTGAGGTCATCGATCAGTTTTGAGATGGTCTGTATTTCTCTGATCTTAGCCGTGATATGGGGAGGATAGGTCTGGAGGGTAATGTTGGTGAGGGTGATGGTGTTTGTCATCACGAGAGTATTGGTGATGACCATTGGAGACGGCTGAGCGGGAGTGGGTATAAGGGGGGCATTGGTTATTTCATTGGAGGGTGATGTTTCGGGAATGGCGATGTTGGTTTTTACAATGAGGGATTCGGCTTCCCGATAGTTGATGAAAAAGTTCTTGGTAGCGGAAAAGGTATTGGTGAAGTTGCCGGCTACGGCGGTGATGGTGATTTTGACGGGGTAGTTTCCCGCAATGGAGCCTGTCCGCTGGAGGTTCCAGAAGGCCTTGCGTTTTTCTTCTGGGGTTACCTTGAGGTAGGTGATGGTATTGGAATCTCCTTCGGCGAGGGTGAAACCTTTGGGGGGAGTGAGGGTGAGTGAGAGACTGTCCAAGGGGATTTTCCCTGTGTAGGTGATTTCAGAGGAGACAGGGATAGGGGGGGCCTTGACTTCTTCTGGGAGGATAAGAGAAAGAGAGAGGTCATTGGTGGAAAAACTTTCTTCGCTATGGATGCCGTACAGAGAGGTGATGAGAAGACTCTGCTCAGGAGCTAACGTGATAGGGTCATAGTAGAGAGCCACCGCTCCGCTGTATTGAGAGGACGGCTGGAGGGATTGGGAGGTATTGAGTGGCACATCCCAGAGATTGTCGTAGAGTTTATTCCAGCTGGCAAAAATGACCCTTGATGGGGTGGTGATCTCCAGCCCTTTGAGGCTTCCTCTCACCTTGAGAGAGCCGTCCCTCGAGGAGGTATACCAGTATTCAGGAATGCTTTCCTGGTAGAAGCTGGTTTCTTTGGTGATACGTCCTCTGCCGGGAATGTCAAAAGAAGCCACACCGCTTTCCTTGAGGTAGATATCGAGAAGAAGCCTGAGTCCTACCGAGGCGTTTTTTTTCGTGGTGTTGACCAGTTTGTAGGAAATACGTACCTGATTGGATGTACCGGTAACGGGGTTTGGAGCAAGCGAAAGGGTTTGTTCGATGGTGATACCACGCACTGACCAGATGGTACTGATTCCATTGGAAGTTATCTTAGGTCGCTGTTCATAATGGCCCTTTTCTGAACCAAAGAGGATGTTTTCGTTGTTGATCCTGATGGTCGCGATGGTGGTGGGGGGAAGTTTATTGTACAGGAGGTAGGCATTGTTGTCCTGTGGGTTATCCGGATCACCTTCAAGGGTTTTGATATAGAAGGCTGCTTGATTTTCATCATGGTAGATGGCAAGGTAGGTATTGGAGAGCACAAGAAGCCCCCAGAACGAAGAGGGGAGAAGAGCAAGAAACCAGAGGTGTTTCATAAGCCCTCCTTGGCGAGAAGTGTTTTGAGTTCGTCGATCTTTTCTTTCTTGAGGTCTAAAAGCTGGTTCTGGAGATCCAGGAGTTTCGCTAAAAGCCGAAGGTATTTAGCCTGGTCTGCCCGGATAGTGTTGATATCAGAACTTCCGGTGGTGGTTTTGAGGGAATTTTCTATCGTCTGAAGGGACTGACGGGTGTGATAGGCATACACAGAAGAAGGGAATCGACTCAGAAGTTCCCGGTAGAGTCCCATCGCCCGGTAATACTCTCCCTTGGCGGCAAAGGCCCGTCCTAACCAGTAGAGAGCGCCATCCTCATTGGCATCATGGGAGGCGTAGCGGTTGATATAATCTGAGAGAAGGGCTATGCCGGCGTCGTTATCCCCTGAGAGAATGGAGAGACGGGCTATGTTGTAAAGGGCACGGGAATACACAGGGGTATCACTGTATGATTCCAGCACCTTTCTGTAGTAGCTCTGAGCGGTCTGGTAGGATTGGGAAACAAGAGCGATATCTCCTAAGTAATTGTAGGCTTTGGCCTGGTATTCTCGTGGCGTGGAGGGATCCTGGATAACCTTTTGGAGCAGGTTCTGGGCTTCGGTGTAGTTTTGTTTGGCAATGGCGTCCATGGCCTGAAGGTAGGTTCTGGACGGTTCCTGAGCCCACAGAAGAAGAGCAGGAAAAAAGAGAAGCAAAAACGGTTTATTTTTCATGGGAGGTTCTCCTGAGATAGTGGACTATCGCCTGAAGCCCTAAATCATACGAAAAATCACCAAATCCGGTGATAACGCCGATAGCTTTGTCGGCAAGATAGGAGTGGTGACGAAACGATTCTCTGGCATAGACATTGGAGAGATGGATTTCCACAAAAGGGGTTCCTACAGCGAGTAAAGCATCTCTTATAGCAATGGAGGTATGGGTATAGGCACCGGCATTGATGAGAATACCACTGGCTTTCTGCCCTTCGTGGTGGATGAAAGAGATAATCTCTCCTTCACTATTTGACTGGAAGGCAAGAAGTTTATAGCCTTCGGCTCTGGCTTTTTCTGTGATGCGGTCCACAATGGTCTGGAGGGTGGTTGTCCCATACTTGTCTGGTTCACGAGTGCCGAGCATGTTGAGATTTGGGCCATTGAGGAGAAGTATGGTCTTCATGACTACCTCACTTTTTATAGGAATAGAGTGTGGTGATATTGCTTGATACGGTTATGGTGAGACTTTCAGTGTGAGAAGAGAAGGGGATAAGGTGAGCCACATCCTGATAGATGAGAAGCTTTTGCCATTCTTTCTCATCAAAGTCCACCGCGATGATGAAGTTTTCGTTGTCTGGTTTTGGGAGAAGATAAAGGTAGAGGGCTTCGGCTGGTAAATGGTGTTTGAGAACGATGACAAGGACCTTTCCATAGGCAAACCAGTACCAGTTTTTCTCTTCTCCAAGGGGGGTGTGTTCTATCGTGGTACGAAAGGTCGGACAGAGGATAGAATGATGGACAAGAAGACTGTTTGACTGATAAAATTGTTTGAATTCATCTTCCGAGGGTATAGACTCAGAAACAAGAACGGTAAAATCAGGATACGAGGGTTCTGTCCATCGAGCGTGGAGCTGTATGACAGCAAACGATATAGGCTTTGTTTTCGTGACTGGGGAGGTGATAATAGTGGTGATATAGTTTGAAGGAAAGTTTTGAGGAAGAAAGGTATAGGTCGCTTCTTCTTCCACGTCTTCAAAAAGAACCTGGTGGGTTCTGGTAATAGCCGGTCTTTCTAAATACCAGTCGATATTTCCCGTCATGGTAAAGGTAAGGGAGGTTTTTTCCGGGGAGGGTGTCTGGTAGGTGATGGCTAAGGTACGAAAAAAACCATCTACCGGCGTTACAATAGGGCCAAAAAGTGAAGGAAGTGGGGAAGAGGGAAGAGAAAGGGGTTCAGTACGGGTAGTTTTTTGACAGCCAAGGAGGAGCCCGATCGCAAAGAAAAAGAAGAGGCTTCGTTTGTGCATACATTAACAAGTATCGGCAGAAATAGCCAAGGGTTGAATGAAAGGAGGCGAGGGAGGGGTTTCGGGCGATGCTATATCGATGTTTCAGCAAGAGGGTTGTTTTGCTGAAACAGGGTGATAGCCACGGTTTGAGACCCTTGCATGGGTGTTTTCTTCCCCTGTCTGGGTCAGGGGCTACGCCCCTAAAACCCGTTTTTTCTGTTTATAAGGGTTTATTTGTCTTTTTTATCCAAAAATAGGCTTGTTTATTATGGAAAGGCACATTTTTATACTACTTTTTGTTTCTTTATTACTTTCTTGGGACTTTTGCACATTCGTGCAAAGGTCTCGGGTTTGTGTTCAAGAGCTATTTGCTATGAAAAGAGAGAGAGGGAATAAAGAGAGGGGCCACCGCCTTGAAGAAGAAAAGCTGGGTCTCATCCCATTGTCTTTCGGGATTGTGGGTGTCATGAACCCCGAGGACTCCCCAGAAGCTGTTATGAAACCAGAGGGGAAGGAAAAGGATGGAACCGAGCCCCGTTTTTTCAAAGAGCTTTTTTTCGTAGGCATTGAAGGGTGTGTTTTCGGTGAACACAAGGTAGTGTTGTTTGAGAAGAATACCCATCCAGTCCTGAGAAAAAAGATGACTCTCTAAGGGAGGAACAGGAGGGGCATCAGGGGAGTGGCTCCAGAGATAGAGAGGATCAAGTTTCTGGTCATGATCGAGCCAGCGATAGACAAAAAGCCGCTGAATATCCATGAAAGCGGCAATCTTTTGGCATACGAGAGGAAGAGCCTGATGGTTTTCTCCCAAGATCTGAAGAATCTCTTCCATCAACTGGAGGCTGGTTTGTTGTTTATAGAGAAGGTGCATGTGATTCATTCGTTCGGTGATATCATTGAGGATGAAGAGGTACTGTTCATCCCGTGAGGTTTTGACAAGGTTGGCACTGAGTTCGACACTATGAGGATTTCCCAAATGATCAATGAGAACGAAAATATGATTTTTGATTTTGATGTGCTGGGTGAGGCCCTCAAATTCTTTCTTGAGATGGGTTTCATCGTCGGCACGGAAAAGACTCCAGAAAGGTTTATTTTTCACCTGTTTGGTGTCATAACCTGTGAGGCGAAGAAACTCTTCGTTGGTACGACTTATTTTGCCTTCTTTGTCGGTAAAAAAGATAGGATTGGGGGAGGCTTCAAGAAATTCTTTCATGAGTTCGTTTTCAGCGAGGAGACTTTGTTCTCTCGTTTTGTAATGGCTAACATTGGTGATAATGAGCACAAAACCGTTATTGCTGAGGAAGCCATCTCGGGTGAGGATGGGGGATATTTTGTATTCAATGGGAATTTCTATCCCCTGGGTATTGATGAGAAGTCGATCTTTCTGATAGAGGGAGGTGATACCACGGCTTTCCATAAGGGCAAAGGGATTTTCTACCTGATTGTCAAGGGGGTTACGGATGAAAACAATCTCATGAAGGGGTCGGCCAATGGCCTCTGACTGACGGGTACCAATGTAGGTTTCCGCGATCGGGTTCAGGGAGGTGATAACCCCCTTCATATCAATGGTGATAACAGCCTCTCCAATACTTCTGAGGGTGGTTTCAAGCCACTCTTGTTTGGATTTGATCTGACGGTCGAGTTCTTTTCTCTCGTTGATGTTAATGGAAAATCCTGCTATTCCAATGATCTCGTCGCGTGTATTGATGATAGGGATTTTGTAGGTTTCGTACCAGAGTTCACGATTGTTTTTGACGAAACGGTCTTCTTTGTGAATTTTAGCACGGGAGTAGATGACACACTGATCCTCATTCTGAGAGGCCTGAGCATACTCCTGAGAAAAGAGATCGAAATCCGTTCTTCCAATCACTTCTTCTCGCTGGAGACCGTGCAGCCGGAGGAAGTTTTCATTGACCTCGCAGTAGTGGCCGTGGATGTCTTTGACCCACAAGAGAAGCGGTATATTGTGCAGTACAGACTGCCAGATGGCACTCTGGTAAACAGACTCTTCCTTGGGATTGATGTTTTTGATGAGGACGAGATAGAGGGGGTTGGGGTTTGCCTGGCCGGGAATGAGATAGCCATGGATATCCCCGTAGAAGATTTCCCCGTTTTGCCGGAGGAAACTGACCCCTTCCATGAGAACGGTAGCCCCCTGACAGGATTTTTTTTGAAGGGATGGTTCGGCGAAGAGTTCAAAAAAGCTTCTGTGGGTGAGATCTTTGTGATGAATGTAGCCATAGATAGAGAGGGCTGCATCGTTTGCTTTCAGGATTCGATAGGTATGACACTCAATGAGAAGGGCTGGATCTGAAAGATTGGAGAGAAGAGAGAGCAGTGTCTCATCAAGAGGGAGTGACGGATTTTTTGCCATGCGGTTTCCTTGATTTTTGGTTTTATCATTATACCACAGGAAGGGAAAAAGTCAAGAGTTTGGGGTTTCATAAGTGTGAGAAATGGAGGGTTGTATTTCGCTGAGAATGAAAAAACAAAATGAAACCCCTGCACGGGTATTTTCTTCCCCTTTTTAGGTCAGGGGCTACGCCCCTAAAACCCCGCTTTTTCTTTGTAGAAGGGGTTTATTGGTCTTTTTTGTGCAAAAAGGGAGGATTATTCATTATTGCAAGGAATATTTTTATTTTTATACTATTTTTTGTTCTTTATTACTTTTTTGAGACCTTTGCACGAATGTGCAAAGGTCTCAAAAAAGGGGCCGTCCAGTGGACAGCCCAGGAGAATTTACATGGTGAGGATCTTTTTGGCCGCTTCGTCCTGAACATCAGTGATGAAACGGATGCCGGTTTCTCTTTCTGTTTCACGATTGGCTGAAGCGATGTCATCTCGAGAGATTTCGCTGACGTCGAACTTTCTTGCCCCGGCAAGGAGCTGTTGAAGCCCTGCGGCCAGTTTGTCAGCGAGAGTCCAGACGGCAATAGCTCCGAGAGGGATATTTTTCATCTCAGAGGCACCGACCTTCTTCTGGACATCGTAGTAGCCAGCAAAGATTTCTTCTGGCTTGCTGCCGATCTCGGTGACTGTCTTGGGAAGGCTATCCCAGTTTCCATTGAGGCGCTGGCGGCTCGAGGGGTCAAGCACGCCCTGGATATTAGCGCCCAAAAAGCCGGGGATCATGAGGGCTCTTCCCATACAAACGAGCTTGGTGAAGGGAGCGCCGAGAGCGAGGGCCTTGAAGATATGATCTTCACGGGCAAGACCACCGGCAAAAGCCATATCAACGACTTTTTTGCCACGAGCGGCGAGAAGAGAAGCGTACTCGTAGGCCTTGGCATGAAGAAGGATAGAAGGTACTCCCCAGGTTTCCATCATATTCCAGGGGCTCATACCTGTTCCACCACCGGAACCGTCAATGGTGAGAAGATCCAGTTTGGCATCTGTAGCAAAGCGGATAGCCATAGCGAGGGCTTCCATACCGTAGGAACCTGTCTTGAGGGTGATACGTTTGAAACCAAGCTTTCGGAGGTATTTCACCCCTTTCATGAACTCCTTGTAAACCGCTTCAGGGGTGCTGAGATTGGTGTATCCCAATCGGCTGTGGCGGGCAAAAGCTTTGATCGCTCCGTGCTTGAAGGCTTCCTGAACCTCTGGTTTGGTAGGATCAGGATCTACCACGTAGCCGCGGTTCTTGAGGAAGATGGCGTAGTCCAAATCGGTGACCTGGATTTCCCCACCGATGTCTTTGGCTCCCTGGCCCCACTTGAGTTCAATGATCACCTTGTCGCCATACTTTTCAATCACGTATTCGGCCACACCATTGCGGGTATCTTCTACGTTCATCTGAACGAGGATAGCGCCATACCCATCATAATACCTGAGATAGGTATCAATACGGCGGTCCAGTTCAGGTGCCTTTTTGATTTTTCCGTTTTCGATGACAGCTTGCTTGTCAATACCTACCACGTTCTCTCCAACCACAATGGGAAATCCAACGAGTGCGGCTCCAATAGCAAAGGAATCCCAGTAACGGGCAGCGACAAAGGTCGAACCAAGAGCCCCGGTCATGATGGGGATTCTTACCTTGGTTTTTACCGTAGCCCCAAAGGCAGTTTCAATTTTCACATTGGGGAAGATACAATCATCAGGAGAATTAGAAAGCCCTTTGGGTATCCCGTGGGAACCATAGTTATACCCCTGGATACGAAGGGCGTTGTAGTTAACCCCAAGGTGAGTGGTATTGGCACTTCCTGCGGTTACATAACCGAAGTCACGGGGGTAGAGGAGTTTTCTTCCTCGCATACTGGCAAGCCAGGTTTCACACTTTCCCTGACAATCCGCACGGCAGAGGGTACAGAGTCCCGACTCAGCGGGGGTTCCACGGTTGACCGTTCCGAGAACATCGTTGGTCTTTGGCCATTCAATCATGGTAGCCTCCTTATAGATTTTTTATCTGATTTTCTTCGCACCGTCTTCTATGGAAAGCACAAGAAAATCGGCCACTATGCCGAATTTTTCTTTGTATCCTGCCCCTAATTTCGTTTTGAATCGATCGATGGCTTCACGTTTTACAAGGCTGATGGTACACCCTCCAAAGCCAGCTCCTGTCATTCGGCTTCCGGCACACCCATCAACCTCTCTTGCTAAAGAAACAAGGGTATCAAGGTGTTCTCCTGTGACTTCATAATTGTCCCGCAGAGAGTCGTGAGAGGCATTGAGGAGAAGCCCAAACCCCTCCATATCCCCGGCAGAGAGGCGTTTGGCTGCCTCAAGGGTTCTCTGGTTTTCTGTGATGACATGGAGTGCCCTTCGAAAGAGGGTTTCTTTGCCCTGGAAAAGATCATGGGCGGCAATGAGTTCGTTTTCGGTGAGTTCACAGAGATGTTTAATGGGATACCGGTTTTGCAGAAGAGACAGGGCTAACCGACACTCCTCAAGGCGGGTATTGTAGGCCGATTCAATAAGCTCTCGTTTTTTGTTGGAGTTGGTGAGTACCAGAACATACTCCCCGAGAGAGACCGGGATTTTTTGGTACTCGAGGGTCTCGCAGTTGAGAAGAAGGGCATGATTTTTTTCTCCCATGGCAACGGCAAACTGATCCATAATGCCACAGGAGACACCGACAAACTGGTTTTCTGCCCTCTGGCAGAGGAGGGCTATCTCTATACCGGACAGGTTTCCACCAAAAAGATCATTGAGGGCTGTGGCAAACACCACCTCAAAGGCAGCCGAGGATGATACCCCTGATCCAGGTGGGATGGTGCTCATGAAAAGCACGTCCATCCCTGTGGAGAGGGGAAGCCCTGCCTTTTTCCACTCTGAGAGTACTCCGAGGGGATAATTGGTCCAGGAGAGTTCTTTCTGATGAGAGATATCGTCGAGAGAAATCTCTAACATCCCTGGAAATTGAAGGCTTGAGAAACGAAGTTGTCTATCGTTTCGAGGACGGACAAGGGCATAGATGAAACGATTGATAGCTGCAGGGAGAACCATGCCACCATTGTAGTCAATGTGTTCCCCGATGAGATTCACACGGGCTGGACTTCGGTAGATATGAAGGGGTGCGTTTGAGGTACCATAGCGCTCGAGAAAAAGAGTGTAAACCTCCTTGAGTGCCCGTTCTTCTTCCCACGTGGCCAAGAAGCGGATCTTGCTCTCTCTGAGTTGTTGAGAGGAGGTTTCCACGGCTATCACATTGGCTGCAGCCCATGCTCCCATCTCCGAGGAGGCATAGAACTTGATTCTGTCCCTTGCTCGAAGCGGGGGATAAAACTCAAGGTGCCAGTGGAAAAAGGTATGGCTTGGTTCTTCCAGTTCATGGTTGACAGGTCCCTGGTGCATCACCATCATGTAGGGAAAAGGCCTGTCAAAGAGAAAATCAAACGCCCCCACGATGATCTTGAGCATCTCAGCGAGGTCTTTTTCCTCTTCGCTGGTCATCTGATCGATATGGCTGAAGTGCCGTTTGCTGACCACAAAAACCCCCCAGGGGTAATCAGTGAAAAAGGGGATGTAGGCAATCATGGAGGAGTTTTCGTGAATGATCCTTATGCTTTGTTTCTTTTCTTCCTCCGTCAGGCGACAGAGAAGACATTCCCCGTGGTTGGTATAGTGTTCCTGACAGCTTCGGTATTCGGTTTCGAGTTTCAGGGGGATGAAGGGATAGCCGTAAATCTGTCCATGGGGATGGGCAATGGTGGCTCCCACTTCTTCTCCCTTGTTTTCAAAGGGGAAGACATACTTCACATGATGGTCTTTGCGAATCTCAAGAAAACGGGACTTCCAGAGATAGACGAGTTTCTGGATATGCTCGACGGAAAGCTCCTGGAGAGTGATGGCGTGTTCCTGGGAATACAGCACCACCTCACATTTCCCGTAGGAGGGCATGGCCTGAAAAAAAGAGGTAGCCACAGCATCTGGCTCGGGGGGATTGGGCATCATGACAGGAAAATCATTGGGAAGAGAAATCACCTCAAACGAATCAGGTACCTTGCTAGAACCAGGACAGAAAGGGCACCGGTCTTTGGGAAGATTGGGTCTATTCTGCCTGTGGCTGGCCACCATTGTCCACGTTTTGAGAAGAGGATTCCATCTGAGTTCAGCCATAAGTATCCTTTTCACATAAAATTCGTTTATGTTTATTGTAATGACTTTCAGGAAAAAATCAAGGGTTTTGGAGATTTTTTGTGGGGGAAAAGAAGAGGGATGGGACTCAAAAATAGAAAAAAGAAGAACAATCGGAGATAAGAATAAAGAGACCTTTGCACGAATGTGCAAAGGTCTCAAAAAAGTAATAAAGAAACAAAAATTAGTATCAAAATATTCCGTGCTGTAATAAATAAACTAATTTTTTTGAATAAAAAAGACAAACCGGCCCTTGTAAACAGAAAAATCGGGGAAGAGGGGCGTAGCCCCTGACCCAGACAGGCAAAGAAAACATCCGTGCAAGGGTCTCATAAAGAGAGTTTTTTGGAAGGATTTTCTCCCAAAACCCCTTGCAAAAAAATCAAAATGGTGTATAATGAGAGCGTGGGTTTTTGGTATTGAAAAAGTCTATAAATTTTATAGAGGGAGGATACCATGGCTGAGAAACCAAAATATGTGTACTTTTTTGGTGCCGGCAAGGCAGAAGGTAATGGGAAAATGAAAGACCTTTTAGGAGGGAAGGGAGCCGGGCTTGCGGAAATGACCAGCATTGGACTACCTGTACCGGCTGGCTTTACGATTACCACCGAAGTGTGTGAACTCTATTACAAGAATAACAAGCAGTATCCCGCCGGTCTCAAGGAAGAGGTGGAGGAACACCTCAAGCGTCTTGAGAACCTTGTAGGCAAAAAACTCGGTGACCCGGAGGATCCCCTTCTGGTTTCCGTGCGTTCAGGGGCACCTATCTCCATGCCAGGTATGATGGAAACCATCCTCAACCTTGGCTTGAATGACAAGTCAGTCGAAGGGCTTGCTCGCAAAACCGGCAATCGCCGTTTTGCCCTTGATGCTTATCGTCGGTTTATCATGATGTATGGATCCATCGCCATGGGTGTGCCTCGTGAAGAGTTTGATGAGGCCTTTGATCATATCAAGGAGGCCAAAACCCGCAAACGCCTCGGCATTCCTCGTGGACAAAAGGTGCAGGACACCGATGTCAATGAAGAGGAACTTGAGGAACTGATCAAAGAGTTCAAGGATATCTACAAACACCATGTGAAAAAGGATTTCCCCCAGGATCCCCATGAACAGCTCTGGGGGGCTATCCGGGCTGTGTTTGATTCCTGGATGGCAGACAAGGCGGTTACTTACCGCAAGGTAGAAAAGATCACCGGTATCCGTGGAACAGCCGTCAATGTGGTGCAGATGGTCTTTGGAAACAAGGGAGACACCAGTGGGACCGGTGTTTGTTTCACCCGTGATCCCAGTACGGGAGAAAATGTGTTCTATGGAGATTTTCTCCCCAATGCTCAGGGAGAGGATGTGGTGGCAGGTATTCGTACCCCGCTCAAGCTCTCTGAATTTGAGAGAACCATGCCAGAGGCCTACAAGCAGTTAGTGGAAGTTCGCAAGATCCTTGAGACGCATTACAAGGATATGCAGGACCTTGAGTTTACCGTCGAAGAGGGCAAGCTCTACATGCTCCAGTGCCGCAGTGGAAAACGCACGCCTATTGCGGCCTTTAAGATCGCGGTGGACATGGTGAATGAGGGTTTGATCACCAAAGAAGATGCTATCATGAGAATTCGACCGCAGGATATAGAGGGGCTCTTCTATCCTATCATTGATCCTTCTCAGAAGGAAGAACTCAAGAAAAACTTTATTGTTCAGGGTATTGATGCGGTTCCCGGGGCAGCCACGGGGCGTGTGGTGTTTACCGCCAAAGAGGCAGAGGAATGGGCCGCCAAGGGAGAAAAGGTTATCCTTGTTCGCCGGGAAACCAGTCCCGAGGATGTGGGTGGTATGCATGCCGCTCAGGGTATTCTCACCTCGACAGGTGGAAAGACCTCTCACGCTGCTGTGGTTGCCCGTGGGTGGGGAAAATGCTGTATCGTGGGATGTGAAAAGATGGAAATTGACTACAACAAAGAGGAATTCCGTGTCGGGGATATTGTGGTGAAGAAGGGTGATGAGATTACCCTCAATGGAAGCACAGGAGAGGTGTTCAAAGGGGCTATGAAACTCATCAAACCCACCCCTCCCGAACAGTATTATACCCTTATGAAATGGGCGGACGAGATTCGCAGGCTCCGTGTCAGAACCAATGCGGATACCCCCTATGATGCTCAGAATGCTATCGAGATGGGGGCTGAGGGTATAGGGCTCTGTCGTACGGAGCATATGTTCTTTGATACGGAGGAACGTCGTTTGGCCATTCAGAGTATGATTATTGCGGATACCTATGAACAGAGGGTGAAAGCTTTAGAGAAGCTTCTTCCCTTCCAGAGAAATGACTTCATCGGCATATTCAAGGCCATGGATGGGAAGCCAGTGACCATTCGCTTGATTGACCCGCCACTTCATGAGTTTGTTCCTCATGGCTGGAACGGCCAGGAGGTGCTTGCCCAGAAACTCAAGGTTCCTGTGGACAAGATTCGCCAGAGAGTGGCTCAACTCGAAGAAGCCAACCCCATGCTCGGTCATCGTGGTTGTCGATTGGCGATAACCTACCCTGAGATTCAGGATATGCAGGTCAGGGCTATCATGGAGGCAGCCTGTGAATGTACCAAACAGGGAATCAAGGTATTCCCGGAGATTATGGTGCCCCTTGTGATGGACAAGAAAGAGTTTGAGATTCTTGAGAAGCGTATCCGTGAGGTGGCCGACAAGGTGCTTGAAGAGAACAAGATGAAGATAGAATACAAGGTCGGGACGATGATTGAGGTTCCAAGGGCGGCTCTTCTTGCTGATAAGATCGCTGAGAGGGCAGAATTCTTCTCCTTTGGAACCAATGACCTGACCCAGATGACCATGGGGCTTTCTCGTGATGATGCCGGTCGGTTCCTGCCGGACTATGTGGATGAGAAGAAAACAGGTATCTTCAAGGCTGATCCCTTCCAGTCTCTTGATCAGGAAGGTGTGGGAATGCTTGTAAAATGGGCTATTGAGAAAGGGAGGTCAACAAGACCCAATCTCAAGATAGGTATCTGTGGAGAACATGGTGGCGATGCGGCCTCGGTGAAGTTCTGTCATCGTGTGGGCATGGATTATGTTTCCTGTTCTCCCTTCCGTGTGCCGATTGCCCGTCTTGCCGCAGCCCAGGCGGTGATAGAAGAAAAGATGGGCAAATAATTGTATCTATGAGGCTTTTGGGGCTGTCTCAGGAGGTGAGGCGGCCCCTTTTTTGTTCTTGGTAACGTTGTTTCACCAAGGGAATTATCGTAAGGAGAAAGGGGAGATTTGACTTTTTGAATAGAATGTGATATGATGTAGGTGAAAAAAGGAGAGAAAAATGGCAGCGCTTATTACTCTCTATCGAGTTCTCAGTAAAACAGCGGGTGAAGAGGAAGCAGCGCAGGTTATTCAGGAACTGGAGAGTTATATTCACGAACTCAAGGAACATCATGCCACAAAAGAGGATATTGAAGCATTAAGAGAAGACTTTCACTTGATGTTGGAACAAATGGATAAACGTTTCGAACAGGTAGAGAAACGTTTTGAACAGGTGGATAAAAGATTTGAACAAGTAGACAAAAGATTTGAGCAAGTAGAGAAAAAATTTGAACAGGTGGATAAGCGGTTAGAGCAACTTGATAAGCGTCTTGATCTGATGAAAGAGGAAATGGACAGGCGCTTTGAGCAGGTAGATAAGCGTTTTGAGCAGGTTGACAGGCGTCTTGATCTGATGAAAGAGGAGATGAACAGGCGCTTTGAGCAAGAGGATAAGCAATTTGAACAGGTTGACAGACGTTTTGACTTGATGAAAGAAGAGATGGAGAAGCAGATATCCCTTCTCAGAGAAGAGATGGAGAAGCGTTTTGGGCAGGTGGACAAAAGGTTTGAGTTTATGCAGTGGTTGATTACCATGGGATTTACGGTGGTTTCTCTTTTGATAGGAGGGTTGGGAATTTTTATAGGTTTTGTTTTTCATGGATGAGGTGGAGCGTTTTTTGATGAAAAGGGGAAAGTAAAAAAGGGAAAAATTTCATCTTTAGGAGATATTCATCGTAATAGATAATGGGAGGTTTCCCATGAAGAGGATAAAAGGACATGTGGGGGGGCTTCTTGTAGCCTTTTTGCTCGCAGGGTGTAATGTTTTCAGTATCTTCAATACGACCGATGTCTCAAAAGAGACCAATGTGGATTACCTTTTAGGGCTTGGGGAATACTATATCCAGAATATGGAGTATGACAAGGCGTTTGAGGTTTACAGTCGGGCTGTGGAACTGGAACCAGGAAATGCAAAGGCTCTTGAGGGGCAGGCCACAGCCGCTCTCTATCGAGAGGTGCCATATACCAATGTGATTCTGGCTATTGTGAAGAATGATAGTACACTTCTCTCCCGGAATGGTCTTTATCGTGCAGGTGGGATAGTTTCTTCAAATATGCTCAAGATTATCCAGGGAAAGGCGAAAGGGCTTGCTTCCAATGATGTTCAGATCAATACGGTATTTTTCTTGGTGGGCAATTTGTATGCTGTTTTTCTCGAACTGGATAGTAATGGGAATGGAAATGTGGAGAGTGATGGAGGAGATCTTTTTATTCTCAATAGCGATTTTACGGTGGATAACAATACCACTAATCGATCTTTTGTGGATTTTGCTCAGGCAGGTGTTGTTTTTCAGAATCGTCGTCCTGTGATTTCTACGCTGCTCACCTATAGTGATGTGGCTCTTTCTAATATTATGGGTCAGTTGATAAGTGAACAAACTCGTTCGCTTTTTGGTTCTTTGACGGAAGGTTTTTCTGCTATTCGCTCGTCTGTGGAAGAGATTCTCACCATGAGTGAGTTTGCCACCAATCTTCTGGGAACCAATAATCCGGATGAGGTTACCAATCTCATTGTCCAGGGAGGGTATCCCCAGACTCCAGCGGGGTATGCCGCGTTTACCAATGACTTGGCTCAGGCCGGGATAACCAACTGGCTTGAGGTGACTAATGCCTTCCCGGATCTTGTTGGTGGGCTTGATGCCATCAGTAATTATTTTGGTTTGTAGGGGAAAAGAGTGAAAAGGTGGATGGTTGTTTTTCTTGTGGTTGTTTCTGGTTGGGCGGTGGAATGGAAGCTTCGGGTACCAACGGATATTTTAGCCACGGGTGGGGCTGGTATAGCTGCCGATGACAAGACGGGGCTTCTTTTTATGAATCCGGCGGTCTATGCAATGATGGGAGGGAGACGTTTTCTTTTGGGTTCGTTTGGGGGAGGGGCCAATTTCTCCCTTGTGGATATCTATGATATCTATAATCAGCTGGCCAAAAATTCAAATGATTTAGCTTCGCTGACGCCTGATCAATGGAAGAAGCTCTCTTCTCTGAGTTTGTATACATCAATGATAGGGCCACTCTATCTTGGTTATATGGGGGACAATGTGGGTATTGTGCTTTTCAATGATTTTCGGACGTTTGTGAAACAGAAGGTTTCTCCGATTGTGCCCTATTTTGAGTGGGCGAGTTACTTAGATATTGGGCTTCAGATGGGGGCGGGGTTTGGGCTTCCGGATGTGGGATGGTTGCCAAGACAGGCGAGGCTTTATGGTGGTATCAGTATCAAGATTCTCAACAGGGTAAAGTATGAGAACGAAAGGTTGTCTCTTCTTGAACTCATGGACAAGGTGAATGCTATTATGTCTTTTCAGGATGGGTTTTTGATGGGACAGGCCATTGGTTCGGATGTGGGGCTGTTGTATAAACAGGATCGCTGGCGTGTGGGGCTTGTGGTGAGGGACTGGTTTACCACTAGTTTTCAGTGGGTGGCGTATGATGCACGGTTCAAGGTGATTTCCAATGAAGCGGGGATGACGACGTGGTGGCCTTCTGTGGATGTGGGGGTGGCGTATCAGTTGGGGAGTGTTCTTTCCAAGTATCTCTTTGGGAATGTGGTACTCTATGCGGATATGGTCAATATTACCGATTGGCGGGAAAATGGGTGGCTCAAAACTCGTTTTGGGGTGGAAGGAAGGATGTTTGGGTTTCTTCTGGTGAGGGGAGGTCTGTATAAAGGATATCCCACCGTGGGTGTTGGACTGGATTTTCCTTTTGTGAAGACGCATATGACCTACTATACTGAGGAGTTGGGGACTATTCCCGGGGCTTCTCCACTGCCTATTCTTGTCTCGGAGACACAGTTCGTGTTTTGAGGGGATTTTTATCATCAGATAGTGAAAGATGGGAATGACGACTGGCGTCCTGATCTCAATGGGGACTACAGCAGGGTGTTTATGGAGTTGTTTAAGGATAGCAGAGGAAGATTTATTTATGATTTAGTAGGATATTATTTTCTGTTAACTCAATGAATGGTGTAAAGATAAGAGAGGAGGAGAGATATGATAAGACATATAGGTATAATTTTTGTTTTGTGGTGTTTCTTTTCAGGGCATCTTTTGGCGTTTGTGAAATATTTTCATGCGGATAGTATGATTACGGGGAAGGTTGTTCTGGATTATTCTCCTATAAATATAGTGGATAATAATCTAACCACCTGCTGGGCCTACAATACTCCGGACAAAAAAT
>JABLXN010000021.1 GCA_013177995.1 Brevinematales bacterium
GAGAATATATTCAGATTTGGAGCAAGCCGTTTGCCGTGGACAAAGTGGTCATTTATAACGGCTATCAAAAAAGTTTTCAATTATTCTCCGCAAATAATAGAGTAAAAAGAATAGGTATTCTTGCCAGAGTTGAACTAAAACCTTTTCCCACAAACTTTAATGATCTTCCATTGAGTGAAAGGAATAAGATATGGAAGAGTAGTATAAGAGATATTATAACAAATGTTCAATTAGAAGATAAAATGGGTGGTCAGGAAATAATCTTAAAGCTTTCGAATGTAATCAACTTGCGTTTCACCATCCTCTCCACCTACCCCGGCACCACGTATGATGACACGTGTATAAGCGAGATAGAGTTCTGGTATCAGGGTCAGAAGTATGAGGTAGCGAATCTTGAACAGGCGAAGCGGGAGTTTGTGAGGAAGGTGAGGGAGAAAGCACGGTGGGGGGTTGGTGATCCCTATGATACGGAGACGTATATAAAGGAGAGTGGGCCTGAGGTGGAGAGGAGGCTTGCAGGTTATGGGATAACGAATGTGGAAGTGCTTGACATGACGGGAAAGATGGATATAGTGGGTAAGCGAGCGAGTGTGATTCGTGTGAGGAAGTGGGTTCCTGCGGAGGGGAAGGGGTACAGGATGGTGTTGTATGCGCAGAAGAAGGGGAGTGGGCTTAAGAAGAGGAAGGTGACCACGAGGGATGCGGAAGCGGATGTTGGGGAGTATGAGTATGAACTGAGGGAGGTGGTGAAGATAGGAGAGGCGAAGGTGGATGAGAATGGGACAACGTGGGCGAAACTTGGGAATAGTGAATGGAGGGCGGTGGTGATTACGTCGGGGTATGGGCGGATGCTGATGAGTGATTATTTTGAGGCGTTTGGGATAGGGGATGTGGATAGTGAGGGGCATGTGGCACCGTTTCCGGAGGAGTGAGGGCTATCACCATGTTTCAGCCTGCGGGGTGTTTTTGGGGAGAGGGGGCTGTGTTCGGGATATCACCCTATTTCAGCTAGAGGGGGGCTTTGCTGAAACATGGTTATAGCAATATTCATCTCCACGGGGGCTTTATTTGAGAAGGGTCCTGATTTGCTGAAGCATGGTCGTAGCTACGGGCCCATGTTTGCACGGCCTTGGCTGAAACATGGTTATAGGTGGCTTTTGTGGGACATGGAAAAGGTTAAACGTTTAACCTAACGGCTGCTTGGCTGAAATATGGTAATAGCCACAGGGCTCTATTCTGTTTAGAGATTGGTTAAACGTTTAACCAGGCAAATGTCTTGCTGAAATATGGTGATAGCCCCGACTTCATATCCCCAAGGATCCCCTTCTTGCTGAAACATCGCCATAGCCCGCCCCTGCCGCGGTGCAGGGTGAGAGAAGCGCCGATGGGAACACGTGTCCCGCGGGCTGGTGAGAGAAAGCCCCATTCTCCTCTCTGTGTCCGAGCCACAGGAGGTGGCGAGGAAGACCGGGGTCAGGCATGGAGGGCTGTCCCCGGTCGGCTATGGAAGATGAGGAGGCTACGGGTTTTTCTCCCAGCCCGCAGTGGAAGACAGAAGAGGAAATGCTACAGAGACCGCCGCAGGGGCGGGGGCGGGGTTTTCAAAAGGGGCGAAAGCCCCTTTTGCCCCGTGCGGGAGCGTTTCTCCCGAAGTCAGGAGGGCGAGACGAGCTCTTTGCACATTTGTGCAAAGAGCTCAAAAAAGCCATAAAAAACAAAAAAACAGTATAAAAGGGTTTTTTATTATGAGAGATATCTTTTTTTGAAGCAAAAAGACAAATACGCCCCTGGAAACAGAAAAAGCGGGGTTTCAGGGGCGTAGCCCCTGACCGAGACAGGGGAAGAATACACCTGTGCAAGGGTGTTAATTCGTGGTCGCCCACGGAGGAAGGACTTTCCCTTGCAAGAGAAACATCCTCCCATGGTCCGCAAAAGCGGCCGAACTTCCGTCCGAGGCGCATGCGAGAGCATAGGGCGAGGACAGGGTCCCTTTTGTCCCGTGCGGGAGAGCTTCGTGGAAAAAGAAAGATGGGTAAAAAAGAACCAAAAATTGGAAGAAAAAAGATGGGCGAACAACTATTCAGTATAACCATTCTGTATGAATATGGAACGACAATGAGATTTTCTCTCTTGTCCACTTTACTTTTTTCTATTTTGTGCTATAATGAAAAAGAGAAAAAGAGGTGGGTATGAAACGTGCTCGTTTTTCTTTGGAAGGTTTTACGCTTCTTGAGCTTCTTGTTGTCCTGACTATCATCGGGATCCTGATGACGATAGGTATGGCGGCCTATACCGGGGTGATTGAATCTGCCACGCGGAGAGCGGTGGAGGTGGAGATATCCCAGTTTCAGGTGGCTATCTTCAATTTCAAAATCGAAGAGGGCCGTATGCCTTCTTCTACAGAAGAGCTTCTCTCGAGTGGCTATATCACTCAAGAGCTTCTGAAAGACCCCTGGGGGGAGAGCTATATCCTTCGGGAAAACGAGGGGCGTTATCAGATTGTCTCAAAAGGTCCAGACAAAAAGATAGGAACAAAAGATGATATTGTCAAGACACTGGATTAGTGGGTTTACCCTCATCGAGGTTCTTGTGGCTCTTTCGCTTATGAGCATGGCTATTCTTGCCGTGGTGGGGGTATGGGGGACATTGAGTCTTACTTCCGAGCGTTCTGCTATGGTGAACCAGCTTGCCGCTCGTATCAATGACTTTCTTGTGCTTTCTCAGGCGTCCATGAGCTGGACAAACTGGCGTGAAGGTACGTGGCGTACCAATATAGACACCTTTCCGGTGGAGATGACGGTGATATGGACAAATGTGTCTCTCTGTATGGTGAAAATACAGGCAACCTACCTTGTTGCCAGAAGGACAAATCTCTATGAAGTGGAAACAGCCTTTTCTCGCGCGTATGAAGAAGCTTTTTAGACTTGAGGGTTTTACTCTCACTGAACTTCTGGTTACGATGACCCTTTTTGCCCTTGTGATGGCGGTTGTCACCACGGTGGTGAGTATGCAACTTCGAACGATCGAGCGCCTTTCCCACGGAGGGAATAACCGCACTCTTTTCTGGCACCACATAGAAACCATTAGTTTTCAGAGTACTCAGTGGGGGAAAACAGAAAATGGATGGCTATGGAAAACTCATGATGGAAGGGTATATGAGGTGAGGAAAAATCCCCTTTCTCTTCGAGAAATGACGAGTGGTGTGGTGTGGAAGTATCCGTTTCAGGCGGATCTCAGCATCACAGCCCATACCAATGGAGGGCGTGTGATCCTTCATGCTATTCTGAGAGGGGTTTCTTTTGACGAAAGTCGTTTTCTGCCCCTGGGGTGGGAGAAAGGGGGTACTCCATGAGTATCAGGTCTCTCTGGTACAGTCTTCTTGAAAGGCTTCATCTTCTTCATGTGGTCGTGGATATAGGAGAAGAGCTCCGTCTTCTGGAGATTATCTCCATAGGTCCATGGAAGAGGATTGTTCACACCCATAGTGAAGCCCTCTATGATGACCATCGGTTGGTTTTCAGTGTCCAGCGTTTCTTAGAAAAATATGCCACCCACTCTGTTCAGAGGGTTCATCTTGCAGTGAGTCGGCTCTCGGTTATCTCTCAGTTTCTCCCTCTTCCTGATATTCCCAGAGAGAAACTTTCCCAGCTTGTGGAATGGCAATTGTCGAAACTTCTGCATCTTTCCCCTCAGGATGTGGTTATCGGGTACAATATCCTTTCCAGAACCCATTTTTCAGGATCTCCTGGATGGAACATTCTTGCGGCGGTGATGAAAAAGGGAGATCTTCACCTGTTTCATGAGATCATCCAGGAAGCCCATCTTCTTCCTTATGAGATTGTCTTTCTTGGCCATGTTCCTCTTCTTCCCTATCTTCCTCCTCGCTCAGATCAGGCAGAAGGTATTGTGGTCTGGCAGGGGCACAGGATGCTCTTGGCTATTGTCGAAAGAGGAGAGATCGTTCAGTATCAATATCAACTTCTTCCTGAAAACCGTCATCTTCCCACCGAACTCAAACAGATCTCTCAGTTTTTCAGCGAATACATCAAGTTAGGGGGAAACTATCTTGTCAAGATCCATCTCAAAGCCCTTTCTGAGGAGGAAGAGACCTTTTTCTTAGAAGGCATCCTTGAAAGCATCAATATTCTTGCTGAAAGGGCGGAGATTGTTTCCCGGTATTTTCGAAAGGCCACTATTCCTGATTCCTACATGGATATGTATGCCCTTTTTACTCCTGCTGGTAAGTCTTATCGGATTGGCTTCCCCCTTCCTTCACAGATGGGGTATCGTCGGTTGTGGGATGGGATAGTTCAGTGGGGGGCAGTCCTGTGTACTCTTCTTGTAGTGGTAGCTCTTCTTCTCTCACCATGGATGCTTCTCACCCATGCTCAGTACAGTCTCTACAAAAAAGCCGAAGAAATCCTTGCTACGGGACAACCTGTGCAGAACGAAACCCTTGAAAAACGAGTGGAAGAGGTGAGGCTTCTTCAGACACTTCGTCAGTATCAGCAGGAAAAAAGTCGCTATGAACAACTCCTTGCTGAAGCCAAAAGTGTCAGTATCGAATCATCCAACCTCAAAATGGTGCTGGTTTCTCTTTCTCAAGCGCTTCCCCCTGACGTACGACTGGAAAAACTCAGCTTTCAAAAGGGGAAAGGAGAAATGGTCGGTGAAGCAAAAAGCTCAAAAGGACTCCAAAACTTTGTCAAGGCGTTGCTTGATTCCCCCTATCTTTCGGGGATTTCTATAGCCGAGGTCAAACGAAGTGAGGCAAGAACCGTGGTGGAATTCCGGATTCTTTTTGAGGTGCGCCTATGAAACAGATTATGAAGAGTCTCATCTCTCTTGGTCTTTTCACGGCAACGGTTTTAGCGGTTTTGAGTTTTATGGTCTTTTTTCAGGAAAACCGGTATCTTGCCATGATTCGGGAACAGCAGAAAAATACCGGGGATATTGTTTTTCTGAAACGTACGGTAAGTGCTCTCAAAACAGAATATGAAAGCCTCATTCGCGAGGGCTTTGATCCAAAAACCTCTGCGGACTTCATTGCCAACCTGCCGGTTCTTGCGGAGTTCTCAGGTATTGAACGTTTTACCATGCAAACCAAGGGCACACGCCAGGAGGGCAAGCAGGAGATCATGACAGTGGAGATGACCATGGACGGGAGGTTTGCTTCTATCGCCAGTTTTGTGGATATTTTAGAAAGATCACGGCTTCCCATTCAGATAGAGACTCTCATGATGGAACGTTCTGCCCGCACAGTGAGTGCGACGATGACTATACGAATCTATTATAGGCGGTGAGAGATATGACGCAGAAACAACAAACCCAGCTCACCATAGGGCTTATTCTTTTCAATGTGATCTTCTGGCCACTGGTTTTTTTCCCGCAACTTCAACGGTTCTTGGCTACTTTTGAGAGAGATGTTTCTCCTGCTACGCAGGTAGTTCCCCGTCAGAAAACATCCTCTGGTATGATCCAGCGCATTGACTATGAAAGCCTGCGAAATATCTTTGAATATGCTGAGGGAGAGGTTTCTTCTCCACCACGTCCTGGTCGTTCGAGTTCCTTTTCTCCTGCCCCTCGGGAGAATATTCCCTCTCCTCAGATGCCGCCTTCACGATCTCCGGGATTGACCCTTCAGCTACGTTCTATTCTGACACTGCAGGGAAGAATGATCGCTACCCTTCAAGACCCGATGGTACCTGAGAGAATGTTTACGGTGGTGAAAGGGGATATGGTTGATGGTTATCGTGTAGTGGATGTGACAGGTGATGCGGTTGTCCTTGAAAGGCAGGGGCAACAGATACGTCTCACTTTGGAATAAAAGGAGTTGGGTATGAAACAAAAATGGATAGTGATGCTTTTGCTTGTGGTGAGTTATGCTCCTCTTTTTTCTCAGGAGTATCCTTATGGAGGGCCGACAACAGGGGAGACGACCTCTACAGAACAGTGGTTTCAAATAGAAGTGCC
The DNA here is from genome assembly GCA_013177995.1 of Brevinematales bacterium. Taxonomy (GTDB): domain Bacteria; phylum Spirochaetota; class Brevinematia; order Brevinematales; family Thermospiraceae; genus Thermospira. The sequence continues at coordinate 5,974 of JABLXN010000021.1, forward strand.
TCTCATCGAGGAACAGAAGGGGAGTTTTTCAGCGACCTTCAATAGCACCCCGCCACGAGAGGTTTTTCAACTCTTTGGTATGCAGATGGGGATAAACTTTGTCATAAGCCCCAAAGTTTCCGAGCCAATTACCATCACTTTCAAAAATGTGGATATAAAGGACGCCTTCAAAACCGTGATGAAAATGTATCGGCTTTATTATCTGCCTGAAGGTAAGGTGGTCAAGATTCTTTCTCAGGAAGAATATCGCTCGGAACTTCTCAATCACTACGTGGAAACACGGGTGTATGATGCTTCTATTCTCGATCTCAAAAACCTTCCTTCTGTCATCAAACCCCTTCTTACACCGGGTATTGGGTTTATGAGTGTGGATCAAACAGCCTCCAAATTGGTGATTCGTGATACCCGCGCCAATCTTGAACGCTTGGAGAAGGTTTATAATCAGCTTTGTTCCCTTCCCAAGATGGTGGAGATTGAGACCAGGATTCTTGAGGTGAGATTGGATGATGAATGGTCGGCTGGAGTGAACTGGTCTGCCCTTTTCTCCGATGGGAAATGGCAACTGGATATTTTGCCCCTCGAGCAGTCCGGTACGACCTCTGTGTTACGGATCAAGGGAACGGAAAACAAAGACGGAACCACCCTTTCTACGACCATAGGAGCCACCCTCGACAAAAACCACATCAAGGTTATCTCTCAGCCAAAGGTACTGGCGGTTAACCGTGGAGAATCTACTATCCTCATTGGGAGCCGTCTTCCTTACCTTTCAGGAACCAATAACCTCTCTCTTGAGTTTTTAGATGCAGGTATCAAACTCACGGTGAAACCTATGATTACTCCCTCCAATCAGGTGCGGATGAACCTCTATGTGGAACTCAGCAGTGCTGAATGGGTAACGATTCTTCCCGGGTATCAGGCCCCAAAGGTGCAAACCACCTCCCTCAAATGTGATGTCATGGCAAGTCCGGGAGATATTATTGTGATAGGTGGGCTTGTCAAGACAGAGAAAATCAAGCGAAAGGTGGGAGTGCCGCTTTTAGGAGATATTCCTCTCTTAGGGCTTCTCTTTTCCTATCAAAAGGAGGAAACCATACGTTCTGAAATGGCCCTTCTTCTTGTTCCGAGGATTGTGGCGTCATCGTCTCCTGCTGAGTTTTCTCCTTTGATGAAGCAACTTACCAACGAATTGGCTAAATAACTCTCGAGACCCTTGCGCGGGTGTTTTCTTCCCATGTCTGGGTCAGGGGCTACGCCCCCCTGTGAACCCCCGCCCCTGCACCGGCTCCAGAAGGGCCCTGTCCTCGTCGCATGCTACGCATGCGCCTCGGACGGAACATGGGCCGCTTTTGCGGGCCATGGGAGAACATTTCCCTTGAGAAGGGCAAGTCCTTCCTCCGTGGGCGACCTCAACTCGTCCTCCTGACTTCGGAAGCATAGCGCCCACCTCGCTCCGCCGATTCCCCGCCAAAGCGGGGGCCCCGCGGCTACGCTTCGGTGGGCTTTTCGGGCAGAGCAACAGAAGAGGTCGCCCCGGGTGCCTCCTGCACCCTCACTCCGGAAGGACTTCCACTCCACGACAAAGGACACACCACCGCAAAAGCGGCCAGGCGGATACTGAGCGAAGTCGAAGTGGGGTACAGAAAAAAAAGGGGGTGATAAAAGAACAGGGCCTTCTCCCACCAGGTCCGCGGGGCATGTGTTCCCCTGGTGGCTTCTGCCAGAAGACACCGCAGGCAGGGGCGGGAGGGGCTATGGCGACAACTCAGCAAGAAGGGGGCTTTCTGAGACCGCAGGGCGCCCGGCTATTACCCTGTCTCAGCCAAAGGCAATGGTTAAACGTTTAACCTCTCTCTATCCACCCCCTCATGGCTATCGCTATCACCCTGTTTCAGCTAACCACCCCGCCGGTCAAACGTTTAACCCCCCTCCATACAAACCCAAACAATGACGACCACCTTCTTTCAGGGAGAAAAGCCTGCCCCGGCTATCACCATGTCTCAGCAAACGAGCCCCCTTTGCTGAAATAAGGTCATAGCAAAATCTCCCGGCACCCTTCTCCCAGAGAAAAGGGCTGGTCCTATTCCCATGTCTCAGCAACACCCTCTCCTCTCCCCTTCTCTTAAACAGAAGACATGAGACCCTTGCGCGGGTGTTTTCTTCCCATGTCTGGGTCAGGGGCTACGCCCCTCTTCCCCGCTTTTTCTGTTTACAAGGGCTTGTTTGTCTTTTTTCAAAAAAGTAGAATTATTGATTGCTGAAAAGAAATATTTTTATACTACTTTTTGTTTTTTATTACTTTTTCGAGACCTTTGCACATTCGTGCAAAGGTCTCCTCACAGGACCTTTTTTTTCAGGTTCGTGAGCCTTTGGGGTTTGTAGGAAAACATTGCTGAAACATGGGCAGAGGATGTCTTTAAGTCTTTTCAAGAAAAGTTTGACAAATCCGTCAAAAAAGTGTATGCTTAGATACAATCTCAAAAGGAGGTTTCTATGGAAAAAAATATGGGTACCATTGACAGACTGATTCGGTTGACCATTGCGGCGGTACTTATTCTTCTTATTGTGCTGAAGGTGCTCACCGGTATCTGGATGATTGTGGCGGCTCTTGTGGCCATTGTGTTTATTGTTACCTCGATGCTTGGTTTCTGTCCACTGTACAAGCTGATTGGCATCTCTACCAGCAAGGACTGAGGTCTACTTCAGGGGGCGGCCGGCCAGGCCGCTTCCTCTTATCTCGGTAAATATAACTTGAATAATATCCCCCAACTCGCAGGAGGCCTCAACATAGGCGGGAATCCCGCTTCGTGACATGCCAAAGAAGATATGTTCGTCTTTTTTGCTCCGGCTCTCGATGAGGACTTCATCGTGTCTCCCTATCCAGAGAGAGAGTCTCTTTTGTCGGATTTCTCGCTGGAGTTTGATGAGCCGGTCCAGACGTGCTAACTTCTCCTCTTCTGTGGTATTGTCCACCATGGTGGCAGCCTTCGTTTTTGGTCTGGGGTTATAATAGTAACAAAAGGCCTCAAGATACTCCACCTCCTGTACAAGGGAAAGGGTCTGCCGAAACTCCTCTTCTGTTTCTCCAGGGAAGCCTACCATCACATCCGTACTGAGTTCAATGGTGGGGATTTCCCGAAGCCATTCAATTTTCTTGAGATACTCTTCTCTGGTGTACTGTCGATTCATCAGAGAAAGAATCCGGTTATTCCCTGATTGAACAGGCAAATGAATAAGCTTTGAGATGTTTTCGTACGAAGCGATGATATCCACCATGCTTTTTCGAAAATCTTTTGGGTGAGACGTGAGAAATGAGAGCCTCGGGACAGAGAGTTTGCCTGCTAAGGTCTCAAGCACATCCTCAAAATGTTTCTTGCCATCACGATAACTATTCACATTCTGTCCCAAGAGAATAATCTCCTTCACTCCACTTTCTAAAAGACGTTTGGCCTGCTCAATGATATCCTCAAAAGATCGACTGATCTCCCTTCCGCGGACTACTGGAACAATACAATAGCTACAAAAATTATCACACCCATGGCTGATGGGAAGATACGCTCGAAAGGGAGATGAACTCTGGGGAACTGCATCAAGAAAATGGTAGTCAGAAAGTTCAAGAAAGTCCTTGCCTTTTTCTAAAAGCCGGAGATCCTCAAGGATTCTGTCCTTGTTGTATGTTCCCCACACCCTTTTCACCACATCGGGAAAGAGTTCCCTCACTTCTTCTCCCCTGTTTTGTGCCATACATCCCATCAGGACAACATAACGATCTTTCTCCGTTTCTTCACGAAGTCCACGATAGAAACCCAACCTTCCGATAATCCTGTCCTCGGCGGTGAGTCTCACACTACAGGTATTGATGATCACCACATCGGCGTCTGCCGGGTCATGAGTCTCTTCATAGCCACTTGTGGAAAGCAAGTGACGAAGACTCTCCGCTTCCGCTACATTCATCTGACAACCATAGTTTTCGATGAGAAATTTAGGCATAGTGTTTTCCTCTTCTTTGATAGTATAAAAATAAGACCCCCAGAAAGGGTATTTCTTGTCTCACCTTCTGTGAGCATGAGGTACATTGGCCTTTTTTTGTCTAACGGCCAAGATACTGGACCTCTGGATCCAATAGAACCACTTTGTTCTCAATCTGAATACCGGCAATGCGACCAAATACCCTTACCTTTTGTCCATTACGAAGCTCACTCTGAAAACCTTCCATCTTGATGGTGGCCATTCCTTCGACGGTGGCTTCATCAACAAAATTGATCAAAAGATCAAAGGAGGTCTCTTTCCGCTGATTGAAGAAGAGATTGGCGACGGTTCCTACCCAGTTGACATACACATCCTTGTAGAGAAAGGGCGTTCTGAGCACATCCCGACACGAAGGGTTGTAGTCTATCTTGCGCGGGTCTGGAGCAGGAACGAAGCTCTCAAAGATACGAACGTGCTCTTTGACCTGTTCACTGGCGTTGGAATTGAGAAGTTCATTGATAAGGATAAGCGCCTGATTTCGTTTTCCTTCGTAGAGAAGATCCTTGATCATCTCAAATTTTTTGCCCACTTCTTCTTCAGTGAGCTTGATGGAATACTTCTGGCGTTCTTCGATAAGCTTTTCAATGTCCTGAATGGTATATTGATCCACCACGCTTCCTATTTGCCGATATCTGGTCTGCTGGTATTTCTGAGCGACATTGATAAGGGTGGGATAAAGAAGAAATAGCCCTCCTCCCGCAAGCCCTACAATCCCTATCACCACTCCTCCACGAACAAAGGGGTTTCGCATCACCTCTTGCCATCCGATATCCCACCAGGGGGATTCCGGTGGAGTGAAAAAGACAAAATCCGTCCACTTATGGGTTGAAAGCCATGCTGGAAGATCCTTACTTGAGCGTAAAAGGTCGAGATTTCTTTTCAGAAGGGGGTGATTCTCCTCTGTGTAAAGGGCATCAAGAAGATGAGTAACGGCTCCTTCGGTATCTCCCCGCTTCAGGAGAAGGTAAGCAAGGGCGTTTTGTATCTCCACATCATGCGCATAACTTCGAATGAGACGAGAAAAAATCCTCTCGGCTTCTTTGTCCTTTCCCATCATGAGATACACAAAACCGAGCCATTTTTCCAGTGGGGTCTCATCTGGATAGTCTTCAATAAACCGCTCCAACTCTTCTAATTTTGGTGTCTCTTCAGCGCTTACTCTTCTGCGTCTCAAGATACGACCAACCCAGCGGATCCAGTCCTGAAGAGTGAGTTGCTTTTCTTTTGCCATGGGCCTCTCATCATTTGCTTTTTTATATTATAGAATGAGAAACAAGAAAATGCAAATGAGACCGATGAACGTTCATATTATTTCTCAAAATTCTTTAATGCAGAAAGAAAAACTCCACTATCTGGTAAGAATAGCCACAAAAGAGAGCACCGACAATAATGACTCCCAAATAGAGTAAGAAAACACGCTTTGATACAATTCCATATACCGCAGACATTGCTGGCAATGTGGTAGTCGCCCCTGCAATCAAAAAGGCAAGAGCCGCTCCTCCACTCATGTTATTCGAAAGCAATCCTCCGATAACCCCAAGTGCAGTGAGATTTGTAGTATAAAGCGGTACACCAAGAAGAGTGGCATAAAGCACAGAAAGAGGGTTTTGTATACCCAAGAGAAAGGTCACCCACTCCCGTGGCAGATAAAAGGTAATTATTGCTTCCAGAAGATAGGCAATAAAGAGATATTTTCCAACCATGAAGAGCACATTATTAAGTTCTTCGATAAAATGACTCCATCTTCCTCTTTTTGATTCTTTTTCTCTCGATGGCTGAGTATCACAGCATGATGGGGAGGCTTTGCTTTGCCTTCGGGAACAACAAGCATCTTCTTCTCTAAGAGAAAATGCAGAAGCTTGTTCACTGTGTGAAGAACAACATACTTCAGCTAAATTTTCTTGCGAGAAAGAATATGGAGGTTTGAGTATTGAAAATCTTACTTCAAGGAGGTGAATATTTTCTTTCCCGGTATAAGGAGGAGAGAGAATTTTTTTGTTATAATCAATGCCAGAGGTTCCAAATCCCATCTGTCGTTTTGCTATGGCAACTCTTCTGGAGAGAAAAGTTTTTAGCTTTTTCAAAAGATGGGTAAACGAACCTACTTTATAGGATTTTTCTTTTTTCAATTTGAGGTAGTTTTTGCCAAACAATCCTCTTGAAACAAAGAATTGGGCAATGAATCCCCCGGCCAAACTCAAGAAAAAGGTGGCAATCAATCGTGCAATAGCCAGAGGCCAACCAAGAGAGGCTACACTGAGAAAGAAAATCTCCGGATCCATCGAGGGCGAGGCAATCCAGAAAGACATTACAGCCCCAAGTGGCACTCCTGCAATGAGCAGAGAGGTAATGACAGGTATAACGCTGCAGGAACAAAAGGGGCTGAATGCCCCAATGATAGTTCCCAGTAATATGGATAAAAAGGCATTATAATTCGTCATTTTTTTACATAATTGCTCATATCATTTATATTTATCCACACAGCCAAGGGAATAGTAATGAGAAGCAACCACCAGATGTGGAGAAAGGAGTTCCAGATAAATTGTCCTATCCTTATTGTTTCATAAAAGAGAAAATCGAAATTCATATAATTTCTCCAACTTCTAAAACCCCACGCATCATTCCTTCAAAAACATCTTCAAACGTTACCAAATTCAAATTCTTTAAAGCCAATAAAAAGGCTACTGCAACAACAACATGTGGGGAATTACCAGCATAGCCACATTCAATTAAGAGTTTTTCTCCAATATCACAAGGATTAGAGTCATAAATGTTTGGTATTGTTTGAAAAATCTTGGCCATTACGGTTTCAGTAGCACATGCATTACAAAGATAATGATCATTTTCACAAAAAATGTACGATTTTTCTTTTTTACCACATTTGTAACACTTGACAATTATACTTTCATTACAGTGCCTTAAACCTTTACCACATATAAAACATTTGCCTGAGATTGTCATTTTTCTTTTCCTTCCTTATTACAAAATTAAAAATTTTAATCTCTCCAACTTTTCTTATTCAAAATAGATTACGTTTCCAACAGGAGACCTGAAAGAGAGAGAAAAGGATAAAGAAGTTACCCCTGGCTCAAAAGATTTTTGTCAACTGTAGTATACAGGGAACATTTTAGATAAACAAGTTTTTTCTGGGGA
>JABLXN010000022.1 GCA_013177995.1 Brevinematales bacterium
AGATGATTTGTCTGTGGAGAAACAAGAACAAGCCTCTCCACATCCATATTCATCATACTTCGGGCAATCATCCCAATATTCATATCACCCTCTGGTTCCACAAGAACCACAGAAATCATCTCTCCCTCCAGTTTTTGTCTTCAAAAGACACAACGGATGAACACACAAAACCGTCTCCCTCACTCAGCAAGCATACTCTCCTTGGAAAGAAGCTCAAGCCATCCCTTGGCCTGAGAAGAAAGTGGATGATTCATATAACGAGAAAGAAACTCCTCATATGTCTGACGAGCCTCTTCTTTCTGGCCATTTTCATAGTAACAGCCGGCCATCTCAAAAAGAATCTCTGGATCTCTGTCCTTTCGAGCATTAGAAAGACCTTTTTTCGCCACACGAAACGCTTCCTGGTAATTTTTTCTCTGCCTAAGAAGACGAATTGCCGCCAAAAAGCCCTCTTCCGCCTCTCTTGAATCAGGAAAACGAGCCAATTTTTCATAATAGGAAAGCGCAAGCGATGGATTTTGCCTCTCATTCTGTTTCGCATAGTAGAGAGTTTGCCTGAGAAATGCCGTCTTTACCCCTTCCTCACGAGAACTCCCGGGATAAAAAGCAAAAAAGTTCTCATACTCCTGAATAGCCGCCGGATAGTTTTGAAGGGCTATATAAGCCCTTGCCCGTCCAATCAAAGCAAGTTCTCCCTTGGCCTCCTGAAGATAGGCCAGTGCCGTTTTGGGATCGTTTTTATACAGATACTGATAGGCAATCCCCACCACTAAAGCGGAAATATTTTCCTCTGAATGCCTCAAATACACCTGTTCCATCCATGAGAGAAAGGCTGGATCAAATTTTTCCATATCCTTGAGTACAAACCCCACCAAAGAAGCAAGCCCTACCTCATAAGAAGGGGGAACCTCCTCACTTACCGCCTTTTTGCACCAGAGAAGAGCCTCTGAAAGGTTTTTCTGATGATAAAGAGCGGTAGCTACACTCTGCATCACCAGATGTCTATAAACTCCTTGAGGATAAAGGCTTAGATAATGGGAAGCCTTCTGAAAAACCTCTTCATACTGTTTTATCTCAAGAGAGGTCATAATCTCCCTGGCCAAGGATTCTTCTGAAGACACATTGGTCACCACCATCTCACTTTCCCTCTCCAAGCCCATACTCTGAGTAGTTTCCTTATCCTGCCCTGAAGAAACATCGACTAAAGAAGAGATATTTTCAGAAGACTCCACAAAACCTGAAGGAGAAAAAAGGGAAAGGACGCCCTTTGGCATCCTTTCCCCTGAAAAAAACTTGAGATATCCTTCAGACCAGAGGAAAATGATAATCACGAGAACAAACACACCCGTGGAAACAAGAAAAGTGATAAGCCACTTCCTCTCCATACGTTAGCGTCGACCACCCCACAGACCAAAATAGATATTGCCACCCACCATGAGGCTTCTGTTGCCATCCATAAGATCAAGTCCCACAAAATCCACAGAGAAGAAATCGGTGAGAATAAACCGAAGCCCGGCATTCAAGATACCACGATGGGTACTGGCATACGGAGCACCCACGCCATACTTATAGGGGAAATTCGAAAAATCAGCAATAATGTACAACTGAGGAATCAAAAAATTCCTCTGAAAACCAATGGCAAAATTGATATCCCAGGCATTGTTGAAGGTATACCCAACAATAAAGGTTGCGCCACTACTCCCCACTCCACTGGCATTAAAACCCTCCTGCCAGGCAAAATAGAGACTGAAGAAATTCCCCGTATTGTCAAGACCAATCTCTCCCATCGCCCCAAGGGCTCCCTGTTTGGTGAACTGAAACTTCCCATTGAGAAGAAGAGGGCTCTGTGGTCTTGTCCCAATGTCTATACCTGCCCCAAGCTCCAGCTGAGAGAGAGGACTGAAATTGGCCGCTACCGTGAGAGGAACCTCTGGTGTATACTTAAAGGAAAGACCAAATCGCCCTCCATAGGCGGCCTCAACACTGGGCACGATAATATAGCCATCAGCCCCTGAATAGGTAGGAGCCGCCATAGCCAGAGAAACCATCATCACCAACCCTATACCAACCAAGGCTTTCCTCATGATATCCTCCTTATCGTCATGGAAATTTAACACCTCATCATAGCCATTTTTGCACAAAAAGTCAACATTTTGAGACTCTTGCACGGATGTTTTCTTCCCCTCTTTAGGTCAGGGGCTACGCCCCTGAAACCCCGCTTTTTCTGTTTACAAGGGCCTATTTGTCTTTTTTTACTCAAAAAAGTAGAATTATTTATTATGATAAGGAATATTTTTATACTATTTTTATTTTTTTATTACTTTTTTGAGACCTTCGCACATTCGTGCCAAGGTCTCATTTTCTCTTTCTCATCTTTTTCAAAGGAAGCAGGTTCCTATAGAAAGAGTGTTCCTCCACTAACTTACCACGGTAATCACCGGCAACTTCACCCGAAAACGACGATCATGCTGCTGAAGAACCTCAAAGACCTTTTTTTTTATATAGTACAATCCCCCTCGATACTTGGCTAACACACCATCATAGGTGATTTTTGTTCTCTCTGATATGTAAAAAACACTCCCCACCAATTCCACTTTTGTCCAATCACAACTCACCAGTTCAGGGAGTTTGGTGAGGATAGATGCACTGATGGTATTGTTTTTTACCGCATCTACATACATCTTGGCAAGAGCAGAGGGATCCATACCATCTCCTTTATTTATTTTTTCGTGGGGTATTGATCGATCAATTTTTGGTCCCTTGTAACAAGGGGGGATCCGTACCTATACTTCATGTTTCCCTCAGAGGAGAAGCGAATCCGTATAGAGATCGGGAACCCAAATTTTTGGATATCGGACCCAAAAATTCTTCCGTCTCACAATACCCCACGCTTTATTTCAAAAAGGTAAAAAACAAAAGCCATTCCACCGGTCTCACCAAAGCGCCGTAAAAGGAAGCCCCTACAATCCCCGCCAAATCAAAGATCTTGAAAAAATGCAGATAGTATACCACAAACCCAATCACAAGCCACGCCCTGATAACCCCGACCAATGCCCCTAAAAACACGCTCACCACATCAGCATGAACCTTTTTTTCTGGAAGCCGAAGAGAAGCACTCAGCACCAGAAAAAAGATCACCGAAAGGATAAGACCCAGGAGACCCCGAATCATCCTATCAGAAGAAATAAGGGAAACTAAAAAAACAATGATGCCCGCCAGAACCAAAGGGAGCAAAAGTCGAAGCAAGCGATACAAGGCCCGATGAAATCCCTCTCGTGTATCAAAATAAATAAAAACACCAAGAATAACAGCTAAAACACCAACACTCACCCAATAAAGAGTACTCATACCAAAACCTCCTTTTTGCCTTCTCATACTATTGTATGGATAAAGAAGAAAAAAGTCAAGGCAAAGAAAAACCCCCATTTTCCTCAAACGTATCTCCCTTCTTCTCATGCTGAAGTCCACTCAATTTGAAAAATTTGTCTTTTTGCTCTATACTATGTCAAAATTGCCTACAGAAGGAGGATGGGTGGCAGATCCGGTTGTTCTCGTCATTGACGACGAGAAAAATATTCGAGAAGCCCTCAAACAAGCCCTCAAAATGGAAGGCTACATGGTGATTACCGCTGAAAACGGAGAAGAAGGGCTTGAAAAACTTCGTACCTTCAGTCCGGACGCCGTTATCTTGGACCTCAAGATGCCCAAGGTCTCAGGCATGGAGTTTCTCCGTCAGAGACCCTCTCCAGAAACCCCTGTTATTGTCCTGACAGGACACGGTGGTTTAGAGGAAGCGGTAGAAACCATGCGATTAGGGGCTTATGATTTTATGGTCAAACCCCCCGATCTTGACAAGCTCGCCCTGGTCCTTTCACGGGCTCTTGAAGAAAAAAAGCGACACGAAAGGCAACAAACCCTCGAAACCCTTGTCAATGAACGCTACCGATTTGAAAACATCATTGGAATAGCCCCATCTTTTCAGGCGGTTCTCAATCAAGTACGACAGGTCGCCTCTACCGATGCCACCGTACTCCTCACCGGCGAATCAGGGACAGGAAAAGAGGTCATTGCCAATGCCATCCACCTCAACAGCCCCAGAAGAAATGGCCCTTTAGTCAAGGTACATTGTGCCGCCCTTCCTGAAACCCTCCTCGAAAGCGAACTCTTTGGACACGAGAAGGGTGCCTTTACCGGAGCAACGGCCAGAAAAAAAGGACGGTTTGAACTCGCCGATGGAGGAACCCTTTTTCTTGATGAGATCGGGGAGATTTCCCCCATGGTCCAGGTCAAACTTCTCCGTGTCCTTCAGGAACAGAGCTTTGAAAGAATAGGGGGGGAGGAGACCATACGGGTCAACGTAAGGCTTGTGGCGGCTACCAACAAAAACCTCAAGGCCATGGTAGCCAAAGGGGAATTCCGCGAAGACCTCTATTATCGCCTCAATGTAGTCCACATTGAACTCCCCCCTCTCAGAGAAAGAAGAGAAGACATCCCCCTTTTAGTCAACCATTTTCTCAAATACTATGCAGAAAGACACCACCGGCCCATTGAAGGGATCCATCCAAAAGCCATGAGACTATTAGAAAGCTATCCCTGGCCGGGGAATATCCGTGAACTTCAACATACCATAGAAAAAATTGTCATCTTTGCCCGGGGTCCTGTCATCGAAGAAACGGATCTCCCAGAAAGTGTTGTCTCCCAGAGAACCTACCATGAACTTGTTTTGCCCATAGGGATTTCCTTAGAGGAAGCAGAAAAACGACTCATCTTTGCCACCCTTGATGCCAACGGAGGAAACAAATCAAAAACCGCGCGCATCCTCGGGATAGGCAGAAAAACCCTTCTCCGGAAGCTGGAAAGTTACGGTATGACTATAGAAGACAACGAACAGGAAGAGGAGTAAGTATGGCATTAGATATCAATTCCCTCAAGTTTGACGAAAAGGGACTTATCCCCGCTATTGTGCAGGACATTGTCTCAGGAAAGGTTCTCACGTTGGCTTATATGAATGAGGAGTCCCTCAAAAAATCTCTCGAAACAGGAGAAACCTGGTTTTATAGCCGTTCAAGACAGTCCCTCTGGCACAAAGGCGAAACCTCAGGTAACACCCAGCGTATTGTTGATATTATCGCCGATTGTGATGGTGATGCCCTTTTGATCAAAGTAGAACAAAAGGGCGTGGCCTGCCATACAGGGAGCTACTCCTGCTTTTTCCAGAGTCTGAAAGAAGGCAATATCTCCGAAGAAAACAAATCGGCCATTCTTTCCGAAGTCTATCAGGTAATTATGGAGCGGAAAAAAACCATGCCGGAGAACTCCTATGTGGCCAAAAAACTTCGGGAAGGGCTTGATAGGATCCTCAAAAAAATTGGAGAAGAGGCAGGCGAACTTATCATTGCGGCAAAAAATGCAAACCCAGAAGAAATTGGCTGGGAAATGGCGGATCTCATCTTTCACATGTGGCTTGTCTTGGCCTACTTTGATCTTTCACCCGACATCATCTATGATAAACTCATGGAACGACGCCGATAACCATGCGCCGCTTTTTTATCCCCCTTTCAGCTATTCAGGGACAAAAGGTCTCTCTCACAGGAAGCGATGCCCACCATCTTGTCCATGTCCTGAGAAAAAAGGTAGGAGACACCTTTGAGGCCACGGATGGACAGAGCCGACGGCTTATTCTCCAAATCCAGGCCATCCAGAAGGAACACGTTCTCTGTCATATCTGTGAAGCCCACCTCCAAAAAGAAAGAACCGTTTCTGTTCGTCTTTTTCAGGCTCTACCCAAGGGACCTGCATGGGAAACCATTCTCACCACCGCCTGCGAACTTGGGGTAACGGAGATTATCCCTGTCCTCTCAGAACGCACCATTTACCCCCACGAAATAACGGGCACCATCAAATCCCGCTGGTTACGCCTTGTTGAAGAAACAGCCAAAAAAACAGGTCGCCTCACCACTATGACCATCCATCCTGTCCTTCACTGGAAGGATGTACCTTCCCTCCTTGATTCCTCTTCTCTCAAAATCATGCCATGGGAGGGCGAAAAAGAAACAAGCCTTCGTTCTCTCTTGGAGACAGGCGAGTCTCCTCCAACCGTCGAGCTTCTTATCGGCCCAGAGGGAGGATTTTCTCTTCAGGAAGCTGAAGAAGCCAAATCCTGGGGATTCCACACGGTTTCTTTGGGGCAAAGGATCCTCACCACCGCTACCGCCGTGATCACCACCCTTGCCAATATTTACTATAGCTTAGACCGTTTCGAAAACTCACACCCACAATAGTCCTGTCGGTAAACACCATACTGAAGACACAGCTCTTTTGAGCGTTTCATGCCGTTTTGTTTTTTGAAATCAGAAACTACATACGAAATCCCAAAACGCCTTTCCAGAAGAAGCCCTATTCGATTGATAGCCTCCGTGTTTTTGAGGGGACTCAGCGTAAGGGTGGTCGCTACCGCATCCATACCCTCTCGTTTCGCCTTGAGAAAAGCCCTATACAACCGATACCCATAGCAAAAAATACACCTTTTCCCCCTTTCTGGCTCATCCTTCAAAAGAGAAGCTGTCAAAAACCAGTGCTCCCTATCCTTTTCACTTTCATCATCAAGAAGGGGAATATCCGGATAGCGTTCTTTCATCACCACCAAAAGAGCCGCTTTTCTCCTGAGGTATTCCTCAGGATCGGTAATATTGGGGTTGTAAAACCATACGGAAACCTCATATTCAGGGGGAGCCTCCAAAACCCTCTCCCATGGAGATCTTCCCAAAAGTACCTCTATGGAGGGAAGCATACAGGGGGCACAACAGGTGTGGAGAAGAAGCCTCTTCACTCCTCTTGCTCCATAATACCAAGTTCTTTCATTTTTCTATAGAGATAGGTGCGTTCAATATCCAGCGATTCGGCCGTTTTGGCCATGTTCATCTGAAACTGGGCAAGCCTGTCAAGAATGAGTTGCTTCTCAAATTCTCGTTTGGCATCCTTGAGAGAAAGTCGCCGCATCTCTTCCTGAAGAAGATTCTGTGAACCAGGGAAAAGATGCTGTTGCACATAGGCAAGGGTAATCGTATTCCCCGGACAGAGAATCACCAAACGCTGAATAAAGTTTTTGAGTTCTCTTACATTCCCCTTCCAGGGCTGGGTGGCAAGAAAAGCCACCGCATCCGGGGTAATCGTTATCTCCCTGCGATTCCGCTCCCTTTCTTCTGCTAAAAAATACTCCACAAGCTCTGGAATATCCTCTTTTCTTTCACGCAAAGGAGGCAAATGAAGAGGAACCACATTCAAACGATAATAGAGATCCTCTCGAAATTCTCCCTTCTGGATCTTTTCCACTAAATTCTGATTTGTGGCGGCAATGATACGCACATCTACCTTGATCAACTCATTACCACCCACTCTCTCGAACTCACTCTCCTGAAGAACACGAAGCACCTTGGCCTGAGCAGAGAGGCTGAGATCCCCTATCTCATCCAAAAAGAGTGTCCCCCGATGAGCCTGTTCAAACTTTCCCTTTTTCTGCTTGTTTGCCCCTGTAAACGCCCCTTTCTCATAACCAAAAAGCTCACTTTCAATCAGGGTTTCAGGAATAGCCGCACAATTCACCCCAACAAAGGGAAAATAACGACGCCGGGAATGATAGTGAATCAGCCTTGCTATCACCTCCTTGCCTGTACCATTCTCCCCTGTAATCAGAACCCCGGCATCACTCTGAGCAATCTGGGGAAGAGAGGCAAGAATCTGTGTTATCACCGGTGATTTTCCCACAAAGGTTGGGGCAATATTGGCCGTTGATTTCAAACTCATGTTTTCTAAAAGAAGATTTTTATACGTAATAGCATTTCTCGTGGTTCCAAGAATACGCTCAATGGAGAGGGGTTTCTCAATGAAATCATAAGCCCCTTTGCGCATGGCCTCAACAGCCATCTTGATGTTCCCATGACCAGAAATCACCACCACAGGAAGCAGGGGAAATTCCCTGTGAATATACTCAAGAACCTCCAGCCCCCCTTTTCCAGGAAGCATGACGTCCAGGATCACCGTATCAAAATCTTCTTTTCCTACAATTTTGCAGGCTTCTTCACCATCTCCAACAGCAACCACCTCATATCCCGTATCCTTGAGGATATCACTGATAGTTTCCCTGATATTCGGTTCATCATCAACAACAAGGATCTTATGCTTCATTTATCCCCTCCTGTACAGGTCCCACAGGAAGCTCTACAAAAAAGTGTGTCCCCTCTGAACTGCTCTCAAACCAGATATAACCGTGGTGCTCCGTTACCAAACGCTCCACAATAGCGAGGCCCAACCCCGTCCCCTGATTTTTGGTCGTAAAATAGGGTTCAAAAATCTTGTCCTGAATCTCTGGTGGAATCCCTTTTCCATTGTCGGCTACAGTAAGCAACACACTTGAGGGTTTCCTTTCAATTCGGAGAAGGACTTTGGGATTTTCAGGATTGGCCGCCTCACAGGCATTTTGCACAAGATTGATAATCACCTGTTTTATCTGGTCATGATCATAGGGAATCTCCCAGCTATATTCCCCCTCGTAAACCTCAAGGGAAAGATCAACCTGGGCATAGGCATTTTTGAAAAAATGATAAACCTCCTCAACCGTCTGTCGAAAGTCATGAAGAGCAATAACAGGATCAGGAAGACGGGCAAACTTGGAAAACTGATTGACAAGGTTTTCCAATCTCTTGGTCTCATTGATAATAATATGAGAGGTTTTCTCAAGAACTTCCTCAAATCCATCCGGGTTCATGGTATAGGCATACAAAAGCCTCTCCGCTGAGAGTTTGATGGGGGTGAGGGGATTTTTGATTTCATGGGCAAGCCTTTTCGCCATTTCCTTCCATGCCTCAAGACGCTCCATTCTTTTGATCTGGCGTGTGGCCACACTGAGTTTTTCTGCCATGGTGTTAAAATTCTTGGCCAAGTCTTCAAGTTCATCACCAGAACGAATCTCGACTCGATAATCCAGGTTTCCAAGGGCAAAGATCTTTGTTCCACGAGCCAACGCTTCAATACTCTTCGTGAGGTTTTTGGCCACACGAACACTCACCGCAAAGGCAAGAAGAAACACCGGTACCGAGATCACCACAATCACAAGTAGGGTAATCACCCGTATATATTTCTTGAGAAAAAGCATCTGGCGGTATTCATCCCGACTATCATAAATCGTTTTATATGCCGCCTGAATATGTTCTGGAAGCCATACCGCAAAAAACTTCTTCTCCTTCCGGGCAATTAACGCCGCCCTTTCCTCCCCGAGAAAAAGACTCTTTTTTTCAGGATCAGAAAAAGCCTCAAAAAGACTCACCTTGTTTTCTATGATCAGTTTCACCAGCTCTGTCTCATCACTTCGCAGAAAGGCCAAATTGGTATCCTTCCAGGTAAAAACCACAGGAAACTGATCCTCCTGATACCGCAAAAGACTCATATTCCACCGCTCAAACTCACTCTTATTGTAGGCAATCAGTTCCTGATACCCAGCCAAAATCTTTTCAGCGGTTGTATATTCCTTGTCAATAAAATTCACTTCCGTGAGGAGAATAAGATAAAACATCACGCCACCAACGACAAGGATAGTCCCGAAGGTCACCCCCAAAAAGAAAAAGGTAATCTTCCCCCGAAGCTTATACCCCCGAATACCCTTTCTCTGAAAAAGAAAGGTAACGAAACTTCGATACACAAGCCAGATACCAAGAAAGCTGGAGGTAAACAGAACCAGAGGAACAAAAAGCCTCAGGGTTGCATTCCCCTGAAGGCTCACCATCCACCTGTGCCCCAACCAGGCAAAGAAAAGAGAAAGCCCAAGATCAAGAGCAAAAACAACAAAAGCCCAACGTTTACTTGAAAATACCATTTTTGTTGAACACCCTGCTTCGAACTGGACTGATTTCGTAGCGCATTCCCAAAAGGGATCGGAAGAAAATCCCCAAGATATCATTTTCCTTCGCCGGGCCAATCTCTGAATCAAAAAACTGAGAAACCTCTAAATAGAAATAATCCTCGTCTGTGGCCCCCGTAAAGGAAAACGCCCGAAAATTCTCAAGTCGATACAAAAAACGAAGCAGTTTTTCATCACTCTCTATCCACCGTTTATAGGCAAATTCACATCCATACCAGACATTGGCTACATATCCCTCATTCAAATAGTCCTTCTTTATTTCATACCTTACCTTGATGTTCGTAAGAAAGAGATCAGGTTCTGGAAAAGATGCCCTCTTGAATACCCGAATATCGTAGCCTACCGCGAGAATATTTCCTCCCTGAAAAAAGAGGAAGGGATTAAACTCAGGAGAAGGAAAGGTTCTCACCGAAAGATAAAAAGACGTTCCCCGAATGGCAATCCTATCTATCACCAGTTCAGAAAACCCCATGCTGCAAAACAAGAAAAGCACAGGGAAAACCCATTTATTCCTCATGAAACTTGGCCACCTCAATAAGTTCCCGAAGTTCCCGAAGCGCCTGAGCCTCATCCGGACCATCCGCTGTAATCACAAGCTTTGATCCCTTCCCCGCCGCTAAAAGGAGCACATTCATCACACTCTTGGCCGTCACCACCCTATCTCCCATCGTGATGGTGATTTCACTTTGAAATTTGTTGGCAAGTTCAACAAGTAGCGAAGCCGGTCGCGCATGAATCCCGTATTCGTTCTTTACTTCGACGGTTATACTCTGCATGTGCCCCTTGAATCTCCCAGTCTCTTTTTTTGTTTTCTTTAATTATACAACAGACCTGAAAAAAAAAGCAACAAAAGGACTTTCTATGAAGAAGAAAGGGAACAAAAAAGAGGTTTTTGTGTCTTTTGTCAACACCAAAACACTTATTTTTTGATATTTTTTCCCTTTGAGGGTATTATTTTATATGAATAATTCTTTTGAAGGAGAAAAACATGAGAAAAGAATGGGGTCTTTTTCTTTCCTTTGCCTTGGTATGGAACTTCGGTTTTTCTTTCCGAACAACGTGGACAAACATGTTAGGTGAAGGAAGCGCCGCTCTTTCTTTAGTCAGGTCAAAAGACGGTACTATATGGGTAGCAGGATACCAACCAGACACATCACTGTTTCGAGAACCAAAAGCCTGCTGGATAAATCTCGACTCCAATGGAAATATCCTGAAAACCTTTTTTCACGCCATCCAAACTCAAATAAGTGGGCAAATAGCCAGACGAATTCTTCCCCTATCGAATGGAAAAATATGGGTGGTTGGAAGAGACCTTTCCAGAACAGGAAGAGAATGGATTGCCCTCTATGATTATGAGGGAAGACTCCTCTGGAAAAAAGACTTTGATATGGAAATTCAGGAAATAACCTCACTTGTGTCCGTCGGAGAAGATGTCATTCTCATAGGATGGGGAAGTTTTGGGGGGATATACTCATTCCTTTCGAGAATCAGCTCCACCGGTCAAGTCCTATGGGAAAAGAAATATGAAAAAACATGGAAAAATCCCCGTCTCAGAGAGGGAATTCGTCTCGACGACGGAAGTTTTTTGCTGGTGGGAGAGATTGCAGGAAATGGATTAGATGTTTTTTCATTGAAAATTGACGAGAAAGGCAATATTCTCCAGGAAAGGATATACGACTCTCCAAAAGATCAGTTAACCAGAGGCATCTTCAAAACTTCCTTGGGTGACATTATCATCTATGGTTCAACAGAAACCTCTGGTGGGGATAAAGATGGGTACGTACTCTTTGTCACCCCTGATGGCACAAAACTTGGTGACAAAAATATAGGAACCTCAGCAGATGAGGAGTTTCTCGCTTTTTCTGAAGAGGGTAACCGTTATCAAGCAGCCGGATGGAAAAAAACCACAAAAACCAAACAGGGTTGGGTTGTTGCTCTTGATGAAAAAGGAGAAATCCGCGGAGAATTCCTCTATGAAGGACCAAGTGACACCATGTTTACAGGCATAGCCACAGATAAAAATGAGAATAGCCTGGTAATCGGCTGGTCAGAAACACCTCAAAAAATAAAGAGACTTCTTATTCTCAAAATTGCTAAAGAAGCTCTTACCAAACCCACCGTATCCTCTCCTCTTCCAGCCTTTTTCTCTTCACTTTCTTTTCCTCTGGAAGATGGTTCCATGTTGATTCTTTGGTATAATACCAATAACCAGAGACTTTTTATAACCCGTGTAAAAGCTCAAACCATCCTGTGGCAACAGGTCCTCGATGGTTTCTATCAGGGACACCATGCCATTCTTTTGCAAGACGGGAGTATTCTCTTGGCCGGATGGTATATCCCCCCGACAAGAAAAGATAAAGATGGTTGGGCAATAAAATTGGGACATGATGGAAATGTCCTCTGGACCCAAACATACGGAAAAGAAAATCAAGACGATGTCATCACCGCCATTGTTCTTGGAAATCAGAAGAACTACCACCTGATTGGCTATACTCTTACCACTACAACCCTCCAAACATGGAAAATAGAAGTTTCTCCATAAATAAAAGAGACAGAAAAATAAAAAGAAAATCTCAATGGAAAGAGTTTATCATTTTTCCACTCTTTGCCCACTCTTTCCTGTAGACAACTTCCCCTCCTTCGCTGTATAATACCATAAGAGGGAAAATATGAGACAGGGGGTATGGTCTTTGTTAGATGGTACCTTGGTAGTGAATCTCTTTTTTCTTACTATTACTCTTATCAATGTCATCTTTCTTCGCCTCACAGCGAGAAAAAAAGAACCCTCTTCCTACCCCATGGTCTCTGTTCTCATTCCCGCCAGAAACGAAGCTCATCGAATTCGTCCGTGTCTTGTCTCTCTTCTCTCGCAGGATTATCCCAATTACGAAGTGATCGTTCTCAATGACAATTCTACCGACGAAACAGAGGACATTCTTCAAGAATTCCTTTCCCATCCCCGTTTTCGCTACCTCAACGGACAACCACTCCCTGAGGGATGGAAAGGAAAACCATACGCCTCTCAACAACTCTACGAGGCCGCAAAAGGAGATCTCCTTTTGTTTACCGATGCTGATACGGTGCATGCCAAGGATTCTCTCAGGTTTCTTGTAGGACAGATGGAAAGATGGAATGTTGATTTTCTCTCCGCTTTTGCTCTTCATGAAGCAAAAAGCCCAGGAGAGAAACTTATTCTTCCCGCTGTTTATATGATGACCATTCTTTTCCTTCCTCTTCCTCTTGTCTATCTCACCTCATGGCCTTTCTTTTCCTTTGCAATTGGACAAATTCTTTTGTTCAAAAGGAAAGTCCTCAAAACCATGGGAGGATTTGAAAAGGTCCGGGATCATCCGGTAGAAGATCTCGCTCTCTCTTCTCTTGTGAAAAAACACGGGTTCCGGTCCATCTTTATCGATGCCAAGGAAGTGGTAAGATGTCGCATGTATGATAATTTTGCCCATGGTTTTTTTGGGATTGCAAGGGTCATTTATCCTGCTATCTCCAAAAATCTTTTTCTCTTTCTTGCGTTAGTCTTTGGTATCACCTCAGCCATTCTCTGGCCTTTTGTGCACACTCTGAAACATTTCTTCGCTTTTCCCCCTTCGCTTTTTTCTGTGATCGTTTTTCTCACTGCCTGGGGAATATTCATGCGAAACAGAAAACAATCCTGGTTATCCGTTCTTGGCTATCCTGTTATCTTTCTCAATCTTCTCTTTGCGGCTTTTTATTCCCTTGGAAAAACAGGGTTTGGCAAGGGAATTCTCTGGAAAGAACGATTGGTGAAATAAAAATCCATAGATTGAGACCCTTGCACGGGTGTTTTCCCCCTATCTGGGTCAGGGGCTACGCCCCTGAAACCCCGCTTTTTCTGTTTACAAGGGCTTATTTGTCTTTTTTATCCAAAAAAATGGGCTTGTTTATTATGGAAAGGAACATTTTTATACTACTTTTTGTTTTTTTATTACTTTCTTGAGACCTTTGTACATTCGTGCAAAGGTCTCAGATTCTAAAAAGGACAACTCGTCATTATTGACCCCCGCCTAAAAGCACAAGGGTATTGGTAGAACGGGCCAAAATAGCCTGGCGACTTGCTGTTTGGCCATACCGATTGGTTTGATGAGGATCCGCCCCCCTTGCTAAAAGATACTGCACAATATCAGGATACTGCCTGCGCACCGCCTCCATAAGGGCTGAATACTGATGTTCGCCAACCCAAGATCTGCGTCCATCACAATGCGCACCGCCTCCATAAGGGCTGAATACCCATAGATATCCTGACTATTCACACAAGCCCCCGCTTCAACAAGAAGTTTGACAACCTCCCTGTGTCCCTGCTGAGCCGCAAGAATAAGGGGTGTCCATCCATAAGGATCCCTTATCTCAGCAGGCACTCCTTTTCTCAAGAGACTCCTGACCACATCCGCTACACCCCAATACGCCGCCTCAAAAAGGGGAGACCACCCCTTTCTGTTGGTCGTGGTAAGGTGAATATCCCTCTCAATCAACCAGAGAGCCAAAGGAATATCCCTCCTTCTGATCGCATAATGAAGAGCTGTATTTCCCTCTTTGTCTTGTTTTCTCCACTCGCTCATATTGGTAAAGGTATCTCTCCATAGATACCAATCCTGGCGTTGCAAAGCCTCAAAAAGAGAAGGATTCTTCTTGCCTTCCAAAAGAAGTTTCTCCTTGGCCAATTTTCCCGGAGGATATCGAAGAACCTCAAGAAGAGCCTTCTTATTCTGTTCCCAGAGAGCATCAACAGGAAGCCTCGGAACCTCTACAGTAATCATAGAAATACCCCTCTCAAGGCAGTACTCTCCAAACGATCCCGGTGTATCATATCCAAGTTCTTTCACCAAGGGATAATGATTGTAATATTGCATATAACGTGCCGTTTCCCACACCTCTCCTTCCACCATCATACAATGGAGTTGCGCGTGAAGAGTCACCACAAGAGATGGTTTATAACGTTGAATAAGTTTCATCAGTACCTTCGTTTCTGGTTCACTTGCCGCAAATTTGCCGGGATAATATACCCTCTTTTGGTAATTCGTGGTAAACCCCTTTGTAGGAAAATTTCTATTGATATCCACTCCTCGGGCATTTTGTCGTGTCCCCCTCCGCACACCATCGGGATTGGCCTTAGGAACAATAACAACTCTCACCTCTTTTAAGACCGAAGGGGTTTTCTTTATCATAGTGCGAAAACGATTGAGTATCTCCACTCCCTGCCGTTCATCTCCATGAATGCCCCCAACAAAAAGAATGGTTTCATTTCCCCGGCCATACACAAAGGCTTCAATCTTTCGACCACGCACACTTTTCCCCACAACCTCAGCAAACCCCGCTCCAGAGAGAGCAAGAAGAAAAAGAAAAAGCCAGAATCCTCTTTTCATATTTTTTTTATCGACCACAGCCCTTCGATAAGTTAAACCCTCCTCCCTCTATTGAAATCGCCTTCTTCCCTGTGCCCCCTTCTTTTTTTGCTTTCTTTCCTCTCTTGATGTATAATACTCATCAAGGAGAAACCATGAATCGTTTTTGGGAAAAACTCTGGCTCTGGACAACCCTCGTCTTGGGTGGAATAGCCCTCCTGTCTATTCTCTCTGTTGTCCTGCCCCTTCTTTTTCTTTTGGCGTTGCCGTTTTTCTTGATAGGGTTTGTATGGCTTTTTCTCCTCTGGCTCCAGAGTTTCAAAGGTGAAAAAGAAAGCGAATACGACGAGGATGGAGCGAGATACACCAAGGCCACTATCCTTTCCAAGGAATCCTCAACCCAGGAGATTCCCCATGACAAAAACGACCCTTCTGCCTGATTCTATTCAGCAAATTATCTCGAGAGTAAAACACCTCGAAATTCGTGCAAAAAAACTCATCAAAGATCAGCTCACCCATCAATACCACAGTGTTTTCAAAGGCAAAGGCATTGAGTTCTCTGATGTGCGGGAATACAGCTATGGAGACGACGTTCGTGATATTGACTGGAATGTGACAGCGAGAATGCGTGAGCCCTACATAAAACAATTCGTAGAAGAAAGACAGCTCACCGTTTATTTTGTGGTGGATATCAGTTTCTCCTCCCTCTATGGAGAAACCATCTCCAAACGCCAGATCATGGCAGAAGTCGCCGCCTTTTTAGGCTTCATTGCCCACTACAACCAGGATAAGGTGGGGCTTATCCTTCATACAACTAAGGTAGAACAGTTTGTTCCTGCCAAACACAACTACTCTCAACTTCTCCGTATTATCCGAGACATCTGGTATGCCCCTCCACAATTTCGCGGGACCTCTTTAGCCCATTCGTATGAAGAGGTGGCAAGCCTCATCAAAAAACCATCTATCCTTTTCCTTCTCAGTGACTTTTTAGACGGAGAGTATGATAGAGCCCTTTCTCGTCTCTGTGATAAACACGAGGTTATCCCTCTTGTGATCCATGATGAAAGTGAAAAGCACCCCTCTCTTCCTTTTCTCATGCCCTGGAACCACGCCATACCCATGTTGGCTTCTCTTGAGGATATTGAAACGCTCCAGAATAAAACCATCCTTTTGAATAGAGAGTCTGCCTACCATCGCTACCGCGAGTTTTATACCTCTGTTTTTCAGAGATTCGGGCTTGACTTTGTAGAATTGAGTAGCAAAGAAAACTATTTCCGAAGTGTAGAAAGACTCCTCTCTCAGATGACAAGAGCACGACACCATTTGCGGCATTAGGGGGGTATATGCCAGAGATCGTATGGATTGTCGAGGATGAGACTGATATCCGGGAGTTAGAAAAAACCGTGCTCGAAGAAAACGGTTTTTCTTGCAGAGGTTTTGCTACCGCCGGAGAGTTTATGCGCAGCTTTCAAGAGGCCACAAAAAAACCAGATGTGGTTATTTTAGATATTATGCTGCCCGATCGCAGCGGGCTTGATCTCATTCGCTGGCTCAAGGAAAAAAATCCTTCTATAGGTATCCTCTGCATCAGTGCCAGGGGAGAAGAGATTGATAGAGTTATCGGACTTGATTTAGGCGCTGACGACTACATCCCCAAGCCTTTCAGCCCAAGAGAAATGGTGAGCCGTGTTCGGGCTGTACTTCGAAGACACCAATCCTCCCCACCCCCCTCTTCTTCTATTCTCCAGTGGGAAGGTATCCGTTTAGACACCGCTCGCTTTCACGCCACTATCGATGGAGAAGAGGTCCCCCTTACCGCCACAGAATTCCGCCTTTTGGCTATTTTAGTAGAAAACCCGGGACAGGTTTTTAGCCGGGAAAATCTCATTGAGCGCCTCTGGAATAACGAAAAGGCCATCATGGATAGAACCATTGATGTCCATATAAAACATCTGCGGGAGAAGTTAAAAAACTATGGGTCGTGTCTTCAGACACTTCGTGGCATTGGGTATAAGCTTGATCGCCCTCAGGGCATTCGCTCATCCGATTGATCTCAATACCATTGCCGAGGACCGTCTTGCTGCCATTTTACGCACCAATGGAGTAAGTAGCACTCTCATCCATTCTCTTTTATCCTGGAGACAAAAAAATGGCTGGATATGGTCTTATGAAGAACTTCTTCTCTGTGGTGTTCCAGAAGAAAGCCTTTCATGGTTTCGCTACCACTTCATCCTTCCTCCCCCTCTTCCCCCTGAAGAGTCTTCTTCGGACTTGGCCGACTTTCTCCTCTATCCTGTCGATCTGAATTCGGCTTCTTCCTCGGCTCTCTCCCTTCTTCCCGGAATGGATGAGGGAAAGGTCAAAAAAATCTTAGCCTATCGACAAAAAAAGGGATTTGGTTCTCCACGGGATCTTCTTTCCTTGGGATGGACACAAGAAGAGATCCAGCGACTCGCCCCCTTCATCACCATTTCTCCTCTTCCCAACCATACGAGATGGTCCCACAGCCTCAGAATAGAAGGCTCAAATCTCCTCTATCGAAGCACGCTCACCCTTCCCTCTTTTGAGGCTTACCTTCTTCTCCCCGAACCACAAAAAACCACGGGAAACCTTTCTACCATTCAGACACAGGCCATCATGGGAGCATTCTTCTCCCCTTCATGGGGAAAAATCATCATAGGAGACCTTGTCTATCGTCAGGGGGCTGGACTTGTCTCTGGGAATACCTTTTCCATCATCTCTCGCTATCCGTCAGAGATGATTCCCTGGGAAAAAGGTCTCTCAAGGCCCTATTCCGCCAAAAGAGACCAGAACAACAATCGTTATGATGAGATTCTTCGAGGCATAGGCTTGGAAACGTGGTGGAAAATATTCTCTTTAGGGGGTATTTTGTCCTCGAATCAGTTGGTCCTTGGTGGAGGATGGCTTGCCATAGGAAGCTCAGAAACAAAAATAGGCATCCAGGGTTTCCAGACTCTTGCCACAAACACCCCTCTTTCTATGGGAAGCGTTTTTGGCAAAGTTACCTTTCAAAAGATAGAGACAGGAGGAGAAATAGCCTCTTCAAAAGGACATGCCTGGATAGGGTGGCTTCGCCGCAGAGGAAAACTCTCCTTCGCAGGTGTTTTCTACCATGGAGAAACAAACTTTTTTTCACCTCTCAGTGGGGAACTTTACCGCGGTATAACAGGAAAAAGCGGTCTTCTTGTGAGCCTCTTTGCCAATTTTCGCCCCTGGGAAACCCTCCTAAGAGGAGAATGGTACACCAACCAACAAACCTCCTATACCACCCTCAAGGTAGGAGGAGAAGGCGCCTATGCCCAAACGATAGGAAATGAAAGAGTGTCCCTTCGAAGGATAGCCATCCCCCTTTCTTTCGACTATCGAACCAATCAACTCTTTTCCTCTGAAGGGCTCTCTTTAGAAGGGAAACTTTTTGATACCTTCTTTTGGGAAACAAAGGTCCGTCTTCACCATCACCAACACCAATGGGGAAATGAATACCATCTGCGAACCTCCCTTGGACAGGAGAAATGGTATATAACCCTCTGGTATAGCTGGCTTTCCCCTCTTGAGGGGAATCCCATCTCTCTCACCTTTCCCCCTATAGAATCCCAGGAAATGGAAAGTCTCTGGTTTTACGAGAAAACCGAGGTGTGGTGTTTTCTTGTTCGCTACCGGAGAAAAGAATTCTCTGTAGCCACCCGTCTTCTTCTCTACGAAAAAAAGAGTCGTTTTGCCCTTAGCCTTCAGTGGCAGTGGTAGAGGGCCATGACAAAAGCTTTCTCACAAAAAAGACTGAAAGTCCCCCCATCAAAAGGGTAAAAGGAACAAGAGAATACAGATTCTCCACTCCAAACCATGAGGGATCAAGCGTCATGATATATCTCCCCCCTATGAGAAAGGAAAAAAACGCCATCATATTCTGAAACTGATGAGCCCATATCCCGGGCCAGAGAGAAGAAAATTTGGCCCGGAACCAGCCAAGCAGAAGCCCTATCGCCACATACAGAACTGTATAGAAACCCCATGGATGAAGAGAAGCAAAAACAAGAGCCTGAAGAAGAATAGCCCATCCTTTTGAAAGATGACGAGAGAGCCCTTCGTAGAGAAGCCCGCGAAAAAGCCATTCTTCCGTCATGGGAACCAAAAGAACAAGGTTGACAAAAAGCCAGAGCTTGGTAAGAAAGCCTTTCCCCTCAAGAGTATCAAAAATAAGACCATAGTTTGCCTGATAATGGACCATATCCTCCATAGCCTGTGCTATCATGCTCCCACCAGAGAGGGCATTCAACACCACAAGAAACGAAAACACCATTCCGCTGACCATCATGAGAAGAGAAAGCCACGAACAAACAATCGTGGCCACTAACTTCCCCGGTTTTTCAGGGAGATAAAGTGCCACCTCACGACTGAGATTCCCCTCTTTCAAAAGGAAAAAAAGGCTTATAGCCACTGCAAATTGAAAAAGGGGTATGGCTAAAAAAAGGCTTTCCCCATTCCAGGTAAACCACCTCCAGACAAAAGAAAGGGCAACAGGAACCCCAAAGAGAACCACGGCTCCCACCAAAAGTCCCGCCCAAAAAGGAAAGCGTTCTATTTTTCGCACGGCTCTACTCCTCATTTCTTTTTTCTTCAAAAATACCCGCCCATTCTAAGACCACTGAAGCCATCATAGCCGCCACAACCCCGACCTTTGCCGAACTGAGAGGATGGTGAGCAACATCTGAAACAAAATCGCCCACAATAGCGATCGTTGGTTTCGGTCTATAAATCCGTATCGCTTCCACCTTATTCCCTGCTACCCCATTCGCAGACACAAGGTATTTTCCCGATCCCCAGAAAGTCTTCAAAAGAAGTGCCTTGCTCTCAGCCCTGTCAAAGCCCTCTACGATACAATCACAATCAGCAAAAAGCTTTTCCATGTTTGTCTCATCTAAAAAGGTTTCTATCACCTCGATCTCCACCTCAGGACGAATGGCTTTCAGGTTTTCTACTAGCATCAAAACCTTTGGACGACCAACCTGATGCGCAAAATAAAACTGCCGATTGAGATTGGAAACGTCCACCTTGTCAAAATCCACTATCTTCAAGAAAGAAATGCCGGCCCTCACCAGATGCATGGCTACATTACTTCCAATACCACCCACACCAGCTATTCCAATGCGCATCAACCCCCTCCAACAAAATGCACTATTTCTAGTTTATCCCCCTCTTTCAGGACGGTCTCTTTCCATTTTTCTTTGGAAAGTACCTCACCATTATACTCCACCACCACTCGCTTGAGGGAAAGCCCAAGACTTTCTATATACTTTTCCACGGAGAGGGAAGAAATGACCTCCCTCTCTTCTCCATTCACCACAATCCGCATATCCCCTACACCTTTGCAAGAGCCTGATCCAGGTCCGAAAGAATATCCTCAATATGCTCAATACCAATGGAAAGCCGAATAAGATCCGGCGTAATCCCTCCCGCTTTCATGTCTTCATCCGAAAGCTGGGAATGGGTGGTAGTCGCGGGATGAATAGCCAAACTCTTCGCATCTCCCACATTGGCAAGATGAGAAAAGAGCTTGAGAGATTCAATAAATTTCTGGCCTTCCTTTCTTCCGCCCTTCACACCAAAAACCACCATCCCACCAAACCCTTTTGCAAGATAACGTCTGGCCACAGGATAGGTAGGATCATCCTCGAGACCCGGATATCGTACCCAGGCCACTTTGGGGTGAGTTTTCAGGAACTTGGCCACGGCAAGGGCATTACTACTATGCCTTTCCATACGAAGAGCCAGGGTTTCCAGTCCCTGCAAAAATACCCATGCATTGTCCGGGGAAAGACATCCCCCTAAATTGCGAAGAGGCACAAGACGCATACGCATAATATACGCCATGGGATTCATCTCCCCCAGATCATGGGCAAACCGAAGATTGTGGTAACTGGGATCAGGCTCATTGAGAAGAGGAAACTTGGGATTTTTCCAGTTAAACTTCCCGCTATCTACCACAATTCCCCCAATAGCTGTTCCATGGCCACCAATCCACTTGGTAAGTGAATGGACCACAATATCCGCCCCGTACTCAATGGGACGCAAAAGATAGGGGGTGGTAAATGTAGAATCTACAATGAGAGGAATCTCATGCTCATGCGCAATCCTTGCCACCGCCTCAATATCCGTAACATCAAGAGAAGGATTACCAATGGTTTCCACAAAAACCGCCTTTGTTTTTGGGGTAATGGCCTTTCTCACATTCTCCGGCTGACGAATATCCACAAACCGGGTGGTAATACCAAACTGGGGAAGAATATCATGGAACATGGTAAAGGTTCCCCCGTAGAGATTGCTTGCGGAAACAATCTCATCTCCCTGCTGAGCAAGATTGATGATGGCATAATGAATAGCATTGGTGCCGGAAGCGAGGGCCACCGCCCCTAACCCACCCTCCAGGATAGCCATTCGCTTTTCAAGAACATCCGTGGTAGGGTTCATAATACGGGTATAGATATTGCCTGGTTCTTTCAGAGCAAAAAGATTAGCGGCATGTTCACTACTCTTGAATACGTAGGACGTGGTACGATAAAGAGGAACCGCTCGTGAAAGGGTTTCGTCAAGGGTATGCCCCGCATGAAGGGCAAGGGTTTCAAAACGCTCTTTCATATTCTTTGCCTCCTTTTATTCATCGAAAAGCCATGTGCTGAGGTACCTTTCACCGGTATCACACCCGATGGTCACAATCGTTTTTCCTTTATTCTCAGGACGTTTGGCCAACTGAAGGGCTACCCAGACATTCGCCCCCGCCGATATCCCTACAAGGATACCCTCTTTTCTGGCAAGCTCACGGGAAACAGCGCCAGCATCCTCAGCCCTCACCTGGACAATCTCATCAATAATAGAGGTATTGAGAACTTTGGGAACAAAACCAGCCCCAATCCCCTGGATTTTATGCGGGCCAGGTTTGCCTCCAGAAAGAACAGGGGAATCGGTGGGTTCCACGGCAACAATCTTCACCTGAGGGTTTCTTGCCTTGAGCACCTCACCTACCCCGGTAAGTGTCCCCCCTGTTCCCACTCCCGCCACAAAAATATCCACCTTGCCATCTGTATCCTGCCAGATCTCTTCCGCCGTTGTTTTTCTATGAATCTCCGGATTGGCCGGGTTTTCAAACTGCTGGAGAATCAGGCTTCCGGGATACTTCTCCGCCAGTTCATTGGCCTTGTTTACCGCTCCACGCATCCCCTCCGCTCCGGGAGTAAGCACCACCTCAGCCCCAAAGATCTTGAGAAGCTTTCTCCTCTCTACACTCATGGTATCAGGCATCACAAGAATAAGCCGATACCCCCGCTGAGCCGCAATAAAAGCTAAGGCAATGCCGGTATTTCCACTGGTTGGTTCAATGATCACACTTCCCGGCTTGAGTTTTCCTTCCTTTTCCGCGGCCTCAATCATAGAAAGCCCTATCCTGTCTTTCACACTTGAGAGAGGATTGAAAAATTCTGCTTTCAAAAGAACTTCCGCTTCACTACACATCCGGGAAAGACGAATCAAAGGAGTCTTTCCAATGAGTTCTGTGATATTATTGGCTATCATGAACCACCTCCTATATCTCGTAATTATGGGCTGCCGATTCTGTATATTTTCGAATCATATCATCAAGGGTCATACGGGATAACTCCTGACGAAGAACCGTCGAAAGCCTATCCCACACCCATTGGGTCGGGCAATGCGCCATTCGATTACAGGCCTTATTCTTCACACAGTCCACCAAGGTAAGCGGCCCCTCAAGGGTCTCTATCACCTCCAGAAGGTATATCTCCGAAGGATTCTTTGAGAGAATATACCCACCCTTGATACCCCTCTGAGCCTGGACAATGCCAGCCACCTTCAAGCGATTGATAATGTGTTCAAGATACTTCTCAGAAATAGCCTCTTTCTCAGCTATTTCACTCAAAGGAACGATCTCTTTGCCCGCCGTAGCCAAACGAAAAAGAAGACGAAGTCCATACCGGCTTTTGGTGGAGAGTTTCATACCTCCTCCTTAAAGGTAGATTTTCCTATATGTTTTATAGGTATTTTAAGAGAAAACCATTTTTTTGTCAAACAAAAAAAAGAAAGTCTTGTGAAAAATTTTATCCATTCTCCACTCCATATTTGAGACCCTTGCACGGGTGTTTTCTTCCCCTATCTGGGTCAGGGGCTACGCCCCTGAAACCCCGCTTTTTCCATTTACAAGGGCTTATTTGTCTTTTTTTTGTTCAAAGGAATAGTTTTATTTATTACGTTAAGGAACATTTTTATACTATTTTTTGTTTTTTACTACTTTTTTGAGACCTTCGCACATTCGTGCAAAGGTCTCTAAACTCTTGACTTTTTCCTTTCCTTCTTTACAATAAAACCATCATAAACCAAGGTGGTATCTATGCCAGAACTCCGGCAAAACATTCTCCTAAAAGAATGGGTGATTATCTCCACCGAAAGAAGCAAGCGCCCTGACCAACTCCGTGAAGAAAAACTCAACTGTGAATCTGCCTATCCTGCTTACGATGAAAACTGTCCCTTCTGCCCGGGAAACGAGATAAAAACCGGAAACGATATTACCCTTGATGCCATGGAAACCAATGGCAAGTGGCAGATTCGGGTTATCCCCAATAAATATCCCGCTCTTCTCCCCCCCGAAGATGGTTTCTCTGTCAACACCACGGGATTTTTCCGTTCCATGGATGGTATTGGGCATCATGAAGTCCTGATCGAACACCCTCAGCATAACCTCACCGTGGCCCTCTACGATCCAACCCACGTGTATCATATTCTTCGCATGTATCAGAAACGCATGGCCCACCTCATGAGTTTTTCCTATGTGGAATCGGTGATCCTTTTCCGAAATCATGGAAGTCGGGCCGGGGCTTCTCTTGTTCATCCCCACTCTCAGATTATTGCCCTTCCCGTTATCCCCCGAGATGTCATGGCACGAATGAATGAATCCATCCGCTACCATGAAGAACATAGAAGTTGTATCTTTTGCACCATGCTTGAAAGAGAACTCACCGAAGGAAAACGGATTGTCTATGAGAGTGAATACTTTGTGGCTTTTGTCCCTTACGCCGCCTTTTCCCCTTTTGCGGTGTGGATTTTCCCACGAAAACACAAATCAAGTTTTCTCTACGCCACAGAAGAAGAACTGGCTGATCTTTCCGTTACCCTCCGGCATGTCCTTCGAAAGCTCTACTATGGTCTCAATGACCCGGATTATAACTATATCGTGCGTTCTGCGCCGCAGGGGTATAGCCACACCGCCTTTTTCCACTGGTATATCACAGTGGTTCCCCGCCTGACGAGAAGTGCTGGTTTTGAATTAGGGTCTGGCATGTTCATTAACCCATCCATACCAGAAGAAAATGCCGCCTTTCTCAGGGATTTTGTCTTGCCGGAGGAGAAAAAAACCTAAAGGGGGGCTTATGAAAACCATTCTTATGCCCATTGTCGAGGCCGGTGCTGGTCATTTAGCTACCGCCAAAGCTATCCGGGATGGTATCGAGGCCTGTTACCCGGGAAAGTATGCTATCACCATTGTAGAACTTTCAGAGGCAAGCGGTGCCCTCAAAGAACACGAGTTTATGAGAAAATACTGGAGGTATTCTCTTGCCCATCGCTGGATGGCCGACCTTTCGATGACCCTCATGGAACTTTTCCACCCCATTTCCCGGCTTTACCTTCCCCTTTTTATGCCTGGTCTTCTCAAAAAGGGTATAGAGTATTATGCCTCGGTGAAGCCGGATCTCATTCTCTCCACCCATTTTTTTGCCATCACCATTGCCGCCATAGCCAAACGAAAAAAAAGAATCTCCTGTCCGGTGGTAGGGGTAATCACTGATCCCTTTTCTCCCTTTTCCTGGTGGTGCGAAAAACGTGCCGACTATCTCTTTGCTCCCAGCGATGAGGTAGAAAAGGGGCTTCTCAGACGGGGGGTTAAACCCTCTCAAATTGTCCGTATGCCATTCCCCATTGAAAGAAAATTTTACGATCCCCTTCCTGCCCGTGAACTCCTTTTCGAAAGGTATAATCTCAATCCCTCCTATCAAACACTTCTTGTCGTGTATGGGGGAGAAGGTATTGGCAAGGCCTACGATTTTATCCCCCGCATCATCGAACGGCGTATGCCCTTCAACTGGCTTGTGGTGTGTGGACGAAATAAACCCCTCTATGAAAAGATGATGGAACTCTCAAAAACCTCTCCCTATCCTGTACGGGTCTTCGAATTCGTTGACAATATGCATGAACTCATGCATACCGCTGACATTGTGGTGGGTAAGGCCGGGCCATCTGTTCTTTTTGAATCCATGCTTTTGGGAAAACCTCTCCTTGCCACTGATTATTCCACCTATATGACCGAACGCAAAAACCTTCTCTTTGCTCTCAAGCATCATGCTGGATGGTGGGCTCCAGACTTTCTTTCGTTTCTCACCGTCTTAGAAACCGTTCTGACCACCAATGTGCTCAAAACATATCAAGACAATATTTCTAATATCCCCCTGGTAAAACAACTCCGTGAAGGAAGGGATAATATTGCTCACTGGGTCGATACCCTTTTGAAGTAGCCATGACTGGACTCTACATTCACATCCCCTTTTGTCGAAAAAAGTGTCTTTACTGTCATTTTGCGAGCGGTATCCCCTATGATGAAGAAAGGGCAAGCCATTACATTGATCTTCTTCTTCACGAGGCTCGTCTCTATCAGGAGGCTCACGGACCTCTTGCCTTCCACACCCTCTATTTAGGAGGAGGTACTCCCTCTCTTCTTTCACCTTCACTCCTTTCCCGTTTACTTGAGGGAATCTCTTCTCTTTTCACTCTTGAAACCAGGGAAAGAACCATCGAGGTTAACCCAGAGGATGTCACAAAAGCCAACCTCTCCCTTTGGAAAAGCCTTGGCTTTGACAGGCTCAGCCTTGGCTTTCAATCCCTTCAACCTGAGCTTCTCCGTTTTCTCTCCCGTCCCCTTTTTGATGCCGACAAAACCTACACGATGGCAAAAGAGGCTGGATTTTCCCGTCTCAGTGTTGACTTCATTGTAGGGATACCACAACTTGATGTTTTTTCTCTTCTTTCATGGATAGAGAAACATCGCCCTCCCCATCTCTCCCTTTATCTCCTCTCCTGTGAAGAGGGAAGCACAATAGCCGGACTTGCCAAAAGAGGGACCTTTCAGACACCTGATCCTGATTTTCAAGCTCAACAATACTTAGACCTTGCTATGAAACTCTCTCGATTCTATGAATGGTATGAGATTTCCAACTTCTCCCTTGGAAAAGAAAACCGGGCTATTCATAACAGCCTCTACTGGGCCTATGAACCCTATATAGGGCTTGGTATCGGGGCAAGTGGTTTTTTGTCCTGGCAAAGTTTTCGCTACACCAATACGGTAAACCTTCTACTCTATGAAGAAGCCATCAAAGCAAACCGGTTTCCCTATGGTTTCCAGGAGACCATCGATACAAAAACCGCGATGATGGAAAAACTCATGCTTGGTCTTCGCACAAGCAACGGGATAGCCTTGAATACCATCCGCGAATGGATTGGAAACAAAGAGGAAAGTCTCCTCTTCACCACCATACAATCCCTTTCTTCCTATTGCTCCATCGATCAGCAGAAACTTATTCTCACCCCAAAAGGACGATTGGTTGCCAACACCATAATTACCGAGATATGGCGCACCATCGAAAAGATCCTCGGGGAAAATATTTGAATAAAAAAGGCTGCCCGAGAGGGCAGCCTAAAGCCACCGAGCGGGATTGAACCGCTGGCCCACTGATTACGAATCAGTTGCTCTACCGACTGAGCTACGGTGGCAGGAATTAGTATTATACACGAAAAAAAATTTTTTTTCAAGTTTCAGCCTTTCGGCTATACCTGACCATTCACCCTTTCCACTTTCGACCAAGGTTGATGTGACAGTAACCCCCTGGATTCTTGTCTAAATAATCCTGATGGTATTCCTCAGCAGGATAAAAATTCTTCACCGGAGAAACCTCTGTGACCGGTTGTTTTCCCTCCCGACGAAGCCTTTCCAGCCATCTCTCAACAACAGGCAACTGATCCTCCTCAAGATAAAAAATGGCCGAACGATACTGGCTTCCCACATCAGACCCCTGCCTATTCTCACTCTCCGGATCATGAATAAAAAAGAAATGCCCTAAGACACTTTCTAAAGAAAGAACCTTTGGATCAAAACGCACAAGGACTGTTTCCACATGCCCTGTTTCCCCTGTACACACATCCTCATAACTTGGCCACATGGGTTCTCCCCCACTATACCCAACAGTGGTGGCAAGTACCCCATCCACCTGTTTGAAATAGGCTTCCACCCCCCAGAAACATCCCGCTCCAAGAATAATCTGTTCAAAAGGTAGAGAAAGAAAAGAAAACAAAGGCCAGTACTCTACATACCCTTCAGAGACCACATCCTCCACAGGAATGAACCGAAGCGAAGCCGAATTGATACAGAATCTCATCCCCGTTGGCGGAGGCCCATCCTCAAACACATGTCCAAGGTGTCCCTTCGTATGCCTTGTTCTCACCTCAACCCGATGCATCCCCAAAGAAAAGTCTTCTCTATATTCTAAAAGCTCAGGATGAACCGGTTTTGAAAAACTTGGCCATCCTGTCCCGGAGTCAAACTTATCCAGAGAAGAAAAAAGCACCTCACCAGACACAGGATCAACATAGAGACCGGGATGTTTATTATTCCAGTAGGCATTCTCAAACGGCGCTTCCGTCTCTCCCCCATAAAAAACCCTCTTTTGCCATTCAGAAAGCGAAGACCTCATACCCTCCTCCCTGTCTCTTTCTTTTCTTTCAATACCTTGACTCAATATACACAGAAACAAAGACAAAGGCAAATCGAGACCCTTGTACGGGTATTTTCTTCCCCTGTCTTGGTCAGGGGCTATGCCCCTGAAACCCCGTTTTTTCTGTTTACAAGGACCTGTTTGTTTTTTATTCAAAAAACAGAATTTTTTATTGCTAAAAAGAATATTCTTATACTATATTTTATTTTTCATTACTTTTATGAGACCTTTGCACGAATGTGCAAAGGTCTCTCAACGCTTATCTCAAGAAGGATTATCAAATCTTTCTTTTCAGAGCTCCTGTTTCAAAGAAAGAAAATCCTTCTCTATTCCCTTCAAAGAAACCTCCCCCCTTTCCATTTTCATTCGCTTACGTTTCTCTCTCAAAAGAGCAATACGCTTTTCAAAAGAGGGATGCGTCGAAAACAACCAGAAACCCTCCTGATTTCTTTCAGAAAGAAAAAGAAGCAGCTTTTCCATGGCCTCTGGAGAAAATCCCTTTTCCATCAATCTTTTCAGGGCATACTCATCTGCCAAAATCTCAAAGTCCCGATTGTACTGCAAAACCATCATTTCTTCCCCTGTTCTCACCACCATTTGGGAGACATCATTTGCCCCCGTGACCAGCATCAAAAGAAAAATCCCTATATTTCGTCTCAGAAACATCTTCAGGGGATGATGGTATTTGAGATGCCCCTCTTCGTGATAAAGAAGAGCTGCCAATTCCTCAGGGGTACGAAGAGCAAGAAGCATCTTCTCACTTATCACAATACCTCCCCACACCATCGCAAAGGCATTTTCAAAAGAAGCCTTCACCACGAATACAGAAGGAAAATCCGGCGAAAGATAACGCGACACAAACCTCTGAAGCTTTTCTGAAGCCTTCTCATTGACTGTCATGGAAAACGATGGGTCCCCATCAAAAACCTTCGGAAACTTTTGAATTGACACAGGCTTCTCTTGAAGAAAAAAGTCCACACT
The DNA here is from genome assembly GCA_013177995.1 of Brevinematales bacterium. Classification (GTDB taxonomy): domain Bacteria; phylum Spirochaetota; class Brevinematia; order Brevinematales; family Thermospiraceae; genus Thermospira. The sequence goes on from JABLXN010000022.1 coordinate 29,109, forward strand.
CCTGTCAATAAGAAAAGGAAGTCCCCAAAACCAGAAAAGAAACATCCCTATACCAAGCAGAGAAAAAAGAAAAAGACGCCAACGCCCCTCTTTTTTTCCAAAAAAGGCCAGAATCTTCCCAAAATCTCTCTTATCCACAGAAAAAACAAAACTGCCCCTCTGCCCCTCCTGGCACAGGAGAATCATTCTCTCTGGTCTTGATCCCTCGGCTAAAGAAACCTCTTCTTTTGACCAGAAGACAAGAGCCTCAACCCCTTCTTCATCTCTATAGGAGATAGCCAGTATATTTTCCTCAAACGTTAACCTCCCGGGATAATCCCGGGAGGTTTTGCCATCACGATAGAACCCCTCGTAACTCATAAGGGGAAAACAGACCCCCACAGCCCATCTCCGAGATCAAAAAACCCAAACCCCATGGCCCCCACATCCTCAACAGGGTGCTGGATCAAAGACTGGCTATCAATATCCCCTTCAAGAGAGAGGGCATCCAACCTTCGCTTCATCCAGTCAGCAATAATCCAGGGAGTCGCTATACCAAGGGTAACTATGGCCAGAAGAATCCTGATTATCCAGAAACCAAGAACCTCGTCGCCTTTCAAGCCAAAAGCAAAGAAGGATCTTTTCCCCTCCTGTTCCACATAGGTATGAGAAACAAAGAATCTTGCCACCCTCACATAAAACCAGGGGCTATACAATCCCAAGGTCAAAAGTGAAAAAAGAAATCCCAAAAGATAGTGGATAAACAATTCTGCTCCCTTTCCCTCAAAACCAAAGGAGACATTCCCGATACGGATATGGCCATACACATATCTCAAAAGTTCACAAGAAAACCAGGGACCATAAATACCCAGGGTAATCAAGGTCAAAAACAAACCCTTGAGATAGAGAAGAAGGAGTTCCCCCCGCTGTCCTGTATAGGTCATACGAATGCCGCGCCAGCTCAGACGAGAAAAGGTATAGCGCAAAGCCCCATGAAGAAACACAGGAATCAAAATCAGAAGCGCAAGAAAGAAAACCCCATAAAAGACCAGGGCAAGTTCCACCTCTCCAGCCGCTATAGTCACAGTATAAGGAAGCAAAAGCACAAAAAGCACCACCAACACCTTGAGAATCCCCCAGAAAAGTTCTCCGCCCTTCCCATGGAACTCAAAAGGTTCTCCATCGAACTCGATATGGCCAACCATATACCGCAGATACCTTGCCCTTGCCCATGGCGCATAAATACCTAAGGTTATCACCGTGAGAAGAAAATTCACCAGAAAAATCCCAAAGAGATCTCCACCCCTTCCCGTAAAGGTTGCCTTCTTCATTTTTCCCTCCTTTTTCGGCATTTGTGTTTATCATTATAAAAGAAAATATATTTTTTGCAAGCAAAAACATCTCAATTAAAAATTTTTTCTTCTCTCTTTCTCCCCATAAGAAGCCAGAGAAAGGCCACCCCTGCTCCTATCGCCATTCCCCAGAAAATACTTTTTGTCGAGAGCCAGTCTCCCACCACACCAAGACCAGAAGGAAACACAAAACCACCAAGCGTATAGAACCCAATAAAAACACTATTGGTAATATATTTCTCCCCTTCCTGACTCTGCTTCACCACCAGGGCACTCAACACCGGATACAAGATCGTGTGTCCCACTCCATACAGAATGCCAGTAAACACCACCTGAATTTTTGTCAAAAGAATAGCCATATTTCCCATGGCAAAGAAAACAAGGGCAAAACCCATCAAAAGAAGCTTCTCAGAAGAAAATCTGTCCATCTCCGGGGAAAAGAAAAACCGGCATCCTATCGCCGTGAGAGAATACGCCACAAAATACACCGTCAGAAAAGATGCACCTAAACGTTCCATCGTCTGCAGAGGGACAAAGGTAGCTAACGTTCCAAAAGCCCCTCCCAATACCATGGCTAACAAAAATTCCTCCCAGAGATCCTTTCTTTTCAAGACATCAAAGAGATGCTTCGCCTGATACTCATCCTTTGTGTGAGACTTTTCTTCCACAAAAAAGACAAGAGAAAGGGCAAAAAGGGTAAGAAGTGCCCCCAAAAGAAAAAGCCCCCTGGGAAAACCTGTCACAAAAAACTGTCCCATCCAGGCACAAAAAGGATTGGAAAGAATACCGGAAATACCAAAGAGAGCAATACCCCCTGTCCGTTTTTCAGGGGGGAGAACATCAAAAGCCAGGGCTGCATTGACCGTAAACCCCACCGCGTACGAAAGAGCCGAAAGCACCCGAAAACCTACCAAGAGTCTCATATCCCAGGCCCCTACAAACATCCCAAAATAGGCAAAAAGTTCCAGACCATACGAAAAAACCATCATCCTTTTTTTTCCCACCCTTTCCACAAGCGGCAACAAAAACACCACAAAAAGCACAAGCCCAAAGACATGAATATTCATAAAAAGCCCTGTGAAAGACCTTGAAAAACCCTTCTTTGCCAGATACACAGGAAGCGTATTGAGAGCTGCATGACTTGAGAATGAAAGAAAATTCAAAAGAAAAAGAAGCCAGAACGCCTTATTTTCCCAAAAAATCTTTTGGTAACGTTTTTTTCAGGAGACCTGCAGTGGGAAGATGAGGAAAAGCAAAAAAAGTTCCTCCCTGGCCGATAATAGGACACAAGGAGGAACCCATGCGTAAAGAATTCACCTTCACTTTGACTATCG
>JABLXN010000023.1 GCA_013177995.1 Brevinematales bacterium
CGATAGTCAAAGTGAAGGTGAATTCTTTACGCATGGGTTCCTCCTTGTGTCCTATTATCGGCCAGGGAGGAACTTTTTTTGCTTTTCCTCATCTTCCCACTGCAGGTCTCCTGAAAAAAACGTTACCAATAAATAATCCTCTCTTTTTGAACAAAAAAGACAAACCGGCCCCTGTAAACAGAAAAAGCGGGGAAGAGGGGCGTAGCCCCTGACCTAAAAAGGGCAAGAAAGCACCCGTGCAAGGGTCTCACTTTAGGCTGAAACAAGGCGAGAACAAAAGTGTTTTCTCAAGAACTTCGGATGCCAACAGCGCTTCTCTGCTAAAAATGGACAAAAAAAACTTTTTGTATTATACTTTTATATAGAAATCTTCTCTCATATTTCCTCCCCAAAATAAAAAGTTGACGGAGAAAAAACATGAGCACCATTCGTGATATTGCAAGAGAAGCAGGGGTCAGCATTGCTACTGTTTCCCGGGTGCTTAAAGGTGGCACAAACGTCAAACCAGAAACCTATCAGAAGATCATTGAAGTTATAGAAAAGCGCGGCTATCGACCAAACCGTATAGCCCAGAAACTGGTCAAAAAACAGACTACTTCTCGAACTATAGGTATCCTCATACCAGACATTACTCAAACCTTCTTTATTGAAATCATTAGAGGGATCTATGATGTACTACGAGCAGAAGAATACAATTTGTTTGTCTTTAATATCCCTAACCTCAGCCAGTCCTCTATCTTTCCCCATATTCTTGAGGAAAACTTAGCTGGACTTCTCGTTATCAATTTTCGGATTTCAAGAGAAGAAGCGCACCTTCTTCGCCACCATCATCTTCCCTTCCTTGTAGTGGAAAATCACCTTCCCTATGTGCATTCCATTTATGTGAACAACCGAAAGGGAGGAGAACTTGCCGCTCAGTACCTTCTTTCGCATTCTCTCAACAAAATTGCCCTAATAGGAGAAAACAGGCATACCCTTCAACAACAGGAACGTTTTGAAGGATTTAAAAACTATATTCAGAAACATCATCTCTCCATTTCCTTGATTGAGGAATATATTTCCGTTGATTCTCATCTCCCTTATAGCCATTATACTCAGGAAGCTTATGAACTCACCCTCAGATTGGCCACAAAAGAGGGAGTGGATGGTTTTTTCTTTTATTGTGATGAATTGGCCTATGGGGGTATTTCTGCCCGTCAGGAGATAGAAAAAAAGATTTTCATTGTAGGATATGACGATCTTCCCCCTTCGGCTTATCTTGGACTCACCACCATTCGACAACCTGCTCATGAGATGGGAAAGTTGGGGGCATCCCATCTTCTGAAACTCCTTCACAAAAAATCAGAAGAAGACCTCCTTCACCTGCGCCTTGACCCCCAATTGATTATAAGAAACTAAAAAAAGAGAAGGCGTTGTCCTTTTTTAATCAACAACGCCCTCTCCCCTGTTCTGGCAGCTCTCTATTTGACGAGAAAAACCTTGTACTCGTAGGGAGAAAATTTCCAGACCACTGTTTCTTTGTTCAAAGAAAAGGTGGGCTTTTTGCCTTCTATGTCAATCAGAGTTTTTCCTTGCCACTGCCTCATATCCAGCACAATTTCCTTTTCCATATCACCAAAAAAAGCAAACACCAGCACCTCTTCCTTCCCATCATAAACCCTATACCAGAGAAGGGCTGGATCTTTTCCAGAGAAAAATTCAATTTTTCCCATCCCAAACACTGGATTTCTTTTACGAAGAGCGATCCAGCCCTTTATCCAGGAGAAAAGAGAAGAAGGATCATGAGAAGCTATTTCCACATTCACTTTCTGATAGGAGAAATCCCCTTTTTCTATAACAGGGGCATACAACCTTTCTGGAGGAGCAACGGAAAATCCCGCATTACGAGAAGTATTCCATTGCATGGGGGTTCGTACTCCATTCCTATCGGGCAAAGCAATATTGTCTCCCATTCCTATTTCATCCCCATAATACAAAATAGGTGTTCCCGGAAGAGTAAAAAGAACACTATGCAAAAGTCGAATCTTCCTCTGATCATTATCGAGAAGAGGTGCTAACCTCCGTCTTATTCCAAGATTCAAACGCATGCGCTTTTCCGGGGCATACATTTTCCACATATACTCCCTTTCCTCAGGAGTCACCATCTCAAGGGTGAGTTCATCGTGGTTGCGAAGAAAGTTACACCATTGACATTGAACTGGTATCTCTGGAAGCCCTTCCATTATTTTTACAATAGGAGATACATCCCGGGTTTTTAGTGCCATAAAAAGACGGGGCATCAAGGGAAAATTAAAAGCCATGTGGAATTCATCTCCATTGCCGAAATAGGGCAACAAATCCTGGGGCCACTGATTTGCCTCAGCAAGGAGTATAGCCTCCGGATAATGTTTTTCTACCATAGCTCTCAATTCTTTCAGATATTCATGAGTTTCGGGAAGATTCTCACAGTTTGTTCCCTCTCTTTCAAAAAGATACGGTACCGCATCCACACGAAAACCATCCACTCCCATATCAAGCCAGTATAAAAGAACCTTCTTCATCTCCCTTCTTACTTCAGGGTTATCATAATTGAGATCCGGCTGATGGGAATAAAACCTGTGCCAGTAATAATAACCATTCTCCTCACAGTACGCCCAATTGGAGGTTTCTGTATCAAGAAAAATAATTCTGGCTTCTTTATACTTCTCCGGCGTCTTGGACCAGACATAGTAGTGAAAATAAGGAGATGTTGGCCCTTTTTTGGCTTCCTGAAACCATGGATGCTGATCAGAGGTATGATTGAGAACAAGATCTATAATCAGTTTCATGTCTCTCTTATGTACCTCTTTAAGCAACTCTTGAAAATCTTGCATCGTACCGTATTTAGGGGCAATGGTATAATAATCCGCCACATCGTATCCATCGTCCCTTTCCGGAGAAGGATAAATAGGAGGAAGCCAGATACAATCAATCCCCAACTCCTGTAAATAATCAAGCTTTTCAATAAGTCCCCTGACATCTCCTATTCCATCTCCATTTGAATCATAAAAGCCCTTGAGATAAAGCTCATAAAATACCGCATGTTTGTACCAGGGAGTATACCCCATCTCTATCCTCCTTTCCTGTATCTTCTTGTCATTTGACAAACTCTCTCCCAAATAGCTAGTGAAAAGAGATAATAATCACCCTTTCACTGCACCGGCTGTGAGCCCCTCTACAAAATATTTCTGGAAACTCAAAAAGAGAATGAGAGGAATCACCATCGAGACAAAAGCCGCCGCACTCATCAAATGCCACCCGGATTCAAGAGAACCCTTCATAGAGGCTATTTTTACAGTCAAAGGAGCCACTTCAGGCGTTCCTCCCAAAAATACAAGAGCCACCAAGAGATCATTCCACACCCACATAAACTGGAAAATTCCAAGACTTGCGACAGCCGGCATGGACATAGGTATCACCAAGCGAGAAAATATCTGAAATTTTGTTGCTCCATCTACTTCCGCTGATTCAATGATAGCGTAAGGGATACCCGCAAAAAAGTTACGGAAAATATAAATAGCCAGTGGCAGCCCATAGGCCGTGTGCGCCATCCATATCGCAGGAAAGGTCCCAGAGATTCCCAAGGCACTCATCATTTTCATCACCGGAATCAGCGTGATCTGAAGAGGAATAACCTGCAAAGAAACAAAAAGCACGAAAAGAAAGGTTCTTCCCGGAAATTTAAAGAATGCCAAAGGAAAAGCCGCTAAAGCCGCAATGATAATCACTAATATCGTCGAAGGAATGGAAATCAGAAGCGAATTCACAAAAGCCCTTCCTACTCCTCCCTGAAGAAGAACCGCTCGATAGTTTTCAAGGGTAAATTCATTCACACGAGAAAAGGCCATCCACCACCCCGAAGACACAATTGCCTCTGGTTTACGAAAAGAGGTAATCAACAGGCCGATTGTCGGCAGAATCCATATCACCACAAACACAACCAAAATTGCATTAATCAGGAATATCTCAGAAGGTTTATGATAAGGTTTATTCGTTAAAGGAATTCTTGTCTCTTTCATTGTCTTCCTCCTCTACCTCTGACTCTCTTCAATGTAATAACTCTTGATATTACCAATCATCACCGGAACAATACAGAGAAAAAGAATCACCGCCATGGCTGCAGCATATTCAAAGTTTCCCTCGTTAAAAGCCGTACGGTACATACGATTTGCCAGCACTTCAGAGGAGCCGTATGGACCTCCCTGTGTCATAGTGTACACAATATCAAATACCTTGAGTACATTTATCACCATCGTTGTAGTTACCACGGTAATAGTAGGCAAAAGCATAGGAACTTCCACAAGAAAAAATGTCTGAACAGGAGTAGCTCCATCCACCATGGCCGCTTCCCGTACGTCAGCAGGAAGAGCAGCAAGGGCTGCACTGAAAACCGTCATACAAAATCCCACCCACATCCATACACCTGCCGCGATGAGAGCAAAATTTACTGTTTCCGGTCGACCTAAAAACGCTATTCCTTCATAATATCCCGAACTCATCCGGAAATACCTTCCTACATGATTCAAGAAATTCAACAAAGCATTAATTGTTCCAATCTGAACATCCTTGTCATACATAAAAGACCATATCACGCCGGCCGCCACATAGGAAATAGCCATGGGTACAAAAATAATGGTTTTGGCAATAGGAGCCCATCGAATATTCATGAGAAGTTTCGCAAACCCTAAACCAAAACTCACCGTAAACACCGTAAAAAACACAAGCCACACAAGATTATTTCGAAAAGCAATAAGCATATCACTGTCAGTAAACATTCGCTTGTAATGATCTATGCCAAAACGGATAGAACTTTTTTCTTTCAGATGTGTATAGGAGATTTCGGCCAGATCATTCACCGTGAGAGTGTCTTCAATTTTTTCTTTATAAGAAAAATGATATTTCTCCTGAAATAAAGCCACCCCTTTCTGCCAGGAAGGAATATCCTGTAAAAGGGTATATCTATCAACATCTATCCCTCCTGTTTCAGAAAAAATTTGAATGAGATCCTTTCGCAGTTCACTAACACTCACCCTCTGAGGTACTTGAAAACTCAAAATAATGGTTTGTATGGTAGGAACAATCAGAAAAAAGACGACTAATAAAAAAGCAGGAAGCATCCAGAGATAATACCTCAGAAAACGATAATTATACCTTCTTTTCTGTCTTACCCCCTGGGTTCCCTGAACTGAAAACATACAGACCTCCTCTTTTATCTTCTCTTTAAAGAAAGGAGTAGAGAGTGCCACAAAGGGCACTCCCTTCTCTCCTGTATCACCGGTTTAATAATTTTTCTTTGCCAGAGCTTCCATTTCCTGAAGAATTTTATCAAGATTCTTCGGATTCTGGATATACTTCTTGGCTGCATCCCAGAAACCACCCTGATTTCCTACGGCAGGAGGCATCAAATCCGAAGCGTCAAAAACAAAGATATCTGCCTGCTGCACAATCTCCGCTGATTTGCGAAGAACCGGATCCTTGAAAGCTGTAAGAGGAACTTTACGATTGGGAACAAGGAAGCCACCTTCTGCTCCTACCGTCTGGGCCTTTACATCAATAAGCCCCTTGATGAGTTTTTGTACCTCAGGGGTATCATTGAAAACAACAATAATATCACCACCACCAACAATGGGAGCTCCATACTTAGGATCAATCGATGGGAAAACAAAGAAATCCATATTGGCAGACGAGATCTGAGCCTTGACAATACCTGCCATGAAATCACCTTCATAGTACAAATAGGCTTTGGGAGGAGTCTGGAAAACAGCATATGCGGCATTCTGGAAGGTTGTGGCAAGTGTTCCATCAATACCACCAAGGAGGTATTTTGGATTTCCTACAATATCACCCCAGGTCTGGAAGGCCTTTCTCACAGAAGGATGTGTCCATGGAATCTCATGATCAATCCACTGTTGATAAAGTTCTGGACCTGCAGTTCGAATCATGATATTCTCTACCCAGTCAGAAAGAGGCCACCCAATATCAGCCCCAATAGACCATGGAGTCTTTCCCGCTTTAGCCATCTTTGCCGAAAGATCCACTAATTCCTTCCAGGTTTTCGGTACGCTCCAGCCGTTCTTTTTGAATTCCTCTGGATTATACCAGATCACCGACTTGTTAGCAATCTTTACAAACACACCATACAGCTTCCCACCATAACTTCCAAGATCATACATGGTTCTGGCCATCGTCTGGGACAATTCTTCCCTGGACACATAGGTGATGGGCTTCAATACACCCTGAGCAGCAAGCCGCTTCAACATACTGGGGTTGGGAAGAATAGCAATATCAGGCAAATTCTTTGAGGCTATACGAGTAGCTATGAGGGCATCCAGATCACGAGTGGTCTCAAAATTCACCTTGACACCCACACTCGTACACATTGCCTTGAACACCTCAAGCTCACTTCCTCCCCATGTTCCGATAGCCGATACATCGGCAAACAACACCGACACCACCACCATACCACACAACACCAGAAGGTTTCTTCGCATAAAATCCTCCTTTTCTTTTTTTTTGTAAACGTTTACATTCAATTTTGTAAACGTTTACAATTTTGCCTTATTATACCACGAAAAAAATTTTTGTCAAGTATTTTTGGCCTTTTTTTGAAAAAAATTTTTTCATGCTTTATGTCCTGCACCATTCCTTTTCCTCTTGTTTAACTCTCAGAACATACCTCAGCTATTCCTATGTTTCAGCAAAAATGAACTTCAAGCTAAAAAAGTGACAACTTTCCTACCTTTCCCATACCCCTTTATTCCCAAACCTCTTTTCCCCTCCGAAAATCATGAGAAATCTGCATCTTTTGACAGAAAATCCCCCTTATGATATTATATACCACACCAAAAGAAGGCGGGGAATGTGGATTTTGAGGACTTTTACAACACCAACAAAGACCTCTTTTATCGCTGGGCTTACAGCTACCTTCACGACAGAGAAAACGCCCGGGATATCGTCCAGGAGGCAAGTATGATAGTCGCACGCCACTGGCCAAGGGTAAGCAGAATGGAAAATGCCGTAGGATATATGCTTCGCATTATCGGAAACTTAGCCAAAAAACAACAAAGAAAACCTCAAGCGGTTTTTTTAGATGACGAGGGGTGGAATACGTTGGCCGAGGAAAACGACATGGAAAGTCGCATAGACAACGAAAAACAAGAAGCCTGGCTTTATGAGGCCCTGAATACCCTGAAAAGGGTAGAAAAAGAAGTGATTCTCCTTCGAGATGTGGAAGAGATGGATTTTGCTACCATTGCCAAGAACCTGAAGCTCAATCTCTCCACCACCAAGTCTCACTACCGCCGGGCAAAACTCAAACTCTTGAAGCTATGGGAGGAAACCTATGGACAAAAAAACATGTAAGAAAGTGATGGATTTCATCGATGAATTTCCTCAAAGTCCTTATCCAGAGTGGCTGAAGAAACATCTTGCCTCCTGTTCTCAGTGCGCCCAGTATGCCAGACTTTCCTATAAACTCCAGAACCTGAGCTTACGTCATCACACCATGCCAGAAACCATACTTCCCCAGGTCTCCGCTCCCCACTTTCATCCCTGGCGATGGGTTACCGGCATAGCCGCCAGTCTCACCCTCATCACCGGTCTCTGGATAGGTCTTACCCTCTCTTCTTCACGAGACACACTGAATATAGCCCAACAAACAAGTGATGTCACCACCGAGGATACCCAGCTTATGGACGATTATACCGAAATTGCCCTCTTATGGTAAAAAGATACAAGGAAGGACATATATGAAAGAAAAAATCATTCTCCTTTTTCTCCTCCCGTGGATAGGATACTCCCAAATGCAACCCCCTCGAGATGGAAGAGGCCCCATGAGACAACGGATGATGAACGAACCAGAGGCTCAAATATCCCTCACCGAAGTCATGCTTTTTCAGTATTTACAGGTAAACGAGATCCAGCAAACCTACATGCAAAAGGTTCGACAGATTACCCTTCTCACCCGCTCAAAGGGCAATTCTCTCCGCCAACAGTTAGCCACCTATGAAAAGAAGTTTCTGGACCTTACAAGCCAGAACTCCCTTTCTCCACAGCAACAGGAGGAGATGATTCAACTTCTGGAAGAAATCACGCGCATTAACCGGGAGCTTTTTGCCCTTCAGCGTGAAGCCATGAAAGAGATCGAAGCCCTGAATCTCGAGAGGGAAAAGAAAATCCTCTCTCTCACCACGAGCTGGCTTAAAAAGGCCAAAAAAGATCCGGGAGAACTGATGAACTTTGTCCGATTTGTTCAGACAAAGAAACCCTTTCTTCCTCCCCCACCACCTAACGATAATGAGTAAACCCCGTGATCTCTCCCTCTGAAATCGAATAGGCCTCACGACAATACTCACGAAATCTCACATCATGGGTGGCCACGAGGATAGTAAGCCCTAACTGGTTAAGGTTCTGGAAGATATTGTAGATTTCCTGAGCAGATTTTTCATCAAGATTAGCCGTTGGTTCATCGGCAACAAGAATCTCAGGGCTATGAATAAGTGCCCGGGCAATACTGGCTTTTTTCCTCTCCCCGCCACTGAGTTGATAAGGATACAGATGCACAAGATGATCAATACGAAGTTTCTCACACAGAGTACGAAAATAGGCTTGCTTCGAGCGAACAGAAATACCATTGATAAGAAGGGGGAGAAGAATATTATCCCCCACCGTGAGATCATCCACAAACTGAGACTCCTGAAACACAATCCCAAAATAACGCCGTCGAAGAGCTGAAATCTCCCTATCCGAAGCATGAGAAAGACACACCTTATTCCAGAACACATCCCCCTCCGTAGGACGAAGAAGGCCCAAAGCGGTATGAAGAAGGGTCGTTTTTCCGCTTCCAGATGGTCCTACCAGACTGATATAGTCTCCTTCGTTGATATCCAGATTCACCCGTTTGAGAGAAAGAAGCATTTTCTCCTGTGTCACTTTATACCGTTTGGTAATATTAATAAGACGAATCTGCATCAGATCTCCTTGAGATATCGTTCCTGTTTAGAAACAATCACAAGAGTGGTAAGCGGCACCACCACAAGAATACACCCCAATCCCACAAGAACAGCCATCCAGAAAGATCCCCATCCAGAAGGAGAAGGTCCCCACTTCTGAACGATGGCCACGCCTTTTATCCCTATACCCACAGCCACTCCTAAGATATATGGCACAAGTATTTCCAGAAGCATATTAGCGACTAAAAAAAGATGAGATGCCCCTAAAGAACGCAAGAGAACCACCGTGGAACGACTCTCAAGATGCGCTTTGAGATTGATGATAATCACTTCTATACCCAAGAACAACAAAACCAATAACCACCACGTTTCCCCTGATGGCATCTCACTCAACCAGAAGAGCATCCCACCATTCACAAGCACAAGGAGCACTCTCCATAACCACATCTTGCGAAAACGCCGAAAGGCCAACCATACAAGATTTGCCCAGAATATCAGAAACGACTGTTCTTTCACCTTATTCCTCCTGCCACAAAAACTGGGAATACGCCTTCTTGATATTTTTCAGTATCTCCAGTTTCTGAGCAGGGTCAAACTTTTTTATAAACAGCATACGAGCATACCTATCGAAAGCCTTCACCTGAGCCAACACCCTCTTGTATTCATCATGGATCTCATCATCAACCACAAGAATGAGACCTATCTTTTTATCATTATACGTCGTGAGAAGTTTTCCAGACTCATTGATCGTATACACATCCCCTTCAGGATAAAAGTCCGGAGCAAGGGAAACCCCGAGTTTTTTACTCTCCACAAGAAGACTCACTACCTCAGTGAATTGCATGAACTTCTGTGGATACTTTGGATCCTTGGAATCAAGCAAAGAAAAAACGATAATCCCCGTTTCATCAATACGATAGTTGATAACGGCATTTCGACTCAGTTTGGACTTGATGGTGTTCCAATCCTTATAGGAAAGTTCAGTCCCATAAGGCAAAACAGTCTCCAGTACACCCTGTGAATTCTTCTGGTAAAACTCATCAAGCACTATCACATGACGCTTCCTTTTGGCCATGGCATTGGCCCCATCCACCTGTTCAAGAAGCCTATCCATTTCAATGAGACTCTTCTGCCCTAAAGGAAGACGGTACTTCTCAGGAAAATTCGCCGCAAGTTTTGCAAAAAGACGATCCGTATAGACCACCTCGATTTCTCTCACCTGAGAATCGACAAATAAATCATACTGAGAGGGATCAAAGCGCATACCGGCCGAGAGTTGAAGTACCTGAGCACCATGACGTAAATACACATCCTTCAGCAAAACAAGCGGCACTTCTTCCGTTCCATACTTCTCACAGATGCGCATCGCTTCTTCAATAGTGATCCTCATGAACCTCTCCCTCTTTTCTTTGTATATGGTAAAGCCAAAAGAAAAAAAAGTCAATACGAGGGAAATTCTTGTCTCGCCACTCACAAGAAAGGTCAAAATACCCTTTGGCTATCACCTTGTTTCAGCAAAACACCCTCCTCTCGCTGAAATAAGGTCATAGCTTTCTTCTTCCTTATTCCTTTGTGATAATTTTAATCTCCACACGACGATTCTTCGCCCTACCTTCCGCGGTGGTATTGCTGGCCACGGGTTTTGTATCCCCATAGCCGATATAAGAGATACGATCCTGACTCACCCCGCGCTGCAGAAGATAATCAGCAATGGCTTTTGCCCGAAGTTCAGAGAGTTTTTGGTTATAGGTAGGATTCCCTACAGAATCAGTATGACCGGAAACCACAATATCGAGTTTGGGATACTTCTTGAGCACCTCAGCTAACTGATCCAGACCCTTTTCAAATTCCTTTCGAATGGTGGCTTTATCAAACTCAAAAAGGATATTCCCTAAATTCACAATAATCCCATCCACATCTTCACGGAGAGAAAGGGCCTCATTGGTTTTGACCGCCTGTTGAAGATCAGCCACAAGGTTGGTTTTCACCCCTTCCTCCTGAAGTACATCGACAAGCCCTTCTGATGTTCCTACAAAACTCTGGCTTTCCCCATTGGCCAAAGTGATCATAAAATTATACTCTTCTACGTAATACCGAATCCCCTGACTTTGTCTATCCCAGTATAGTTTGATGGTAGTCATTCCCGTATATGAGCGTATATACCTATCAGAAGGATAATAACGCACCTGATACATCACCTGAAAAACCGGATACGACACATTCTCCACCTTTTCCTCTCCAAGGTAAATATACTTCGCCTCAAAAGGAACCCGATAAAGCCGACCCTCTACGAGTTCCTGAGCTTCTTCCCCGGGGGCTGTCCACGTCATACCAGGGACAAGATTCGTAGCCGGAAAAGTAGGTACTCCCCTTACCACGGGCATAACCACATCGGCGGGCACTATCATTCTTCCATAGGTATCTCGCTGAAAACGGCTATCATAGATATTCTTGAGCTGGAAAGCCTCATAACGATCCACATCCTTCAGATAATACTCATATTTTCCACGACAATAAGCCCATACCCCATCGTTACTCAAAACCTCAATCACTGCCTTGTGAAGTTGTTCAAGATTCGCCGCAACCTTATCATTCACATATACCGTTTGTTTCACAAAATTTTTGAAACGATACTTTGTTCCTACTGTCTGATTGAAACGAAACTCTTCAGCAAAAAAAAGCATCGGAAGAAAAATGCCTACGACTATCCATCTCTTCATCGTTTTCTCCTTTCATTTACAATATCGGCAAAAAAATCTCTTCTCATAACCTGCCAAACTTCTCTGAAGAAAAACTTTTCTCACTTATGAAACTCTCTTCTAAAAAATAAAAAAGGGACTATCACAGGATAGCCCCTTTTTACTCACACGACAAGTTATTGGTGAGACTTGATATAATTCACAGCATCACCAACCGTCTTAATCTTGGCTGCCTCTTCATCAGGAATATCAATGCCAAACTCTTCTTCAAGGGCCATAACAAGATCCACAGTATCAAGAGAGTCTGCACCGAGATCCTCAACAAAAGAAGCCTCCATCTTCACGGCGGATTCATCAACGCCGAGCTTATCGACGATGATTTCCTTCACCTTGTCAAAAACATCAGCCATAACTACCTCCACTTTCTATGTCTATATTGAGATATTCCTGTACCTATCACCATGATTTATGCCATTATTTTAGCGAAACGAAAAGTCTTTGTCAAGTTTTTTTTCAACTTAAAATTTTTTTCGTTTTACATTCATACAGACGGTTATCTTCACACAAAAACTGAATACCCGTTTAACCTTCTTTTTTCTTTCAGTTTGGGGCTCTTTTTGTTGCCCATCTTCCTTATTTTCACGAAGTGCTCCCGCGCGGAGCAAAAGGGACGCTGTCCTCGTCGCATGCTACGCATGCGCCTCGGACGGATAGTGCGCCGCTTTTGCGGACAAGCAAGGGACTTTTTCTTTTCAGGGGAAGTCCTTCCTCCGTGGGCGACATTGCCTCGTCCTCGGAACTTCGGCAACCACAACTCGTCTTACTGAACCTTGCCCCCAACTTTATAAACTTTACAAACTTTCAACTTTCAACTGATACGCACCCTCACTTCGGAAGGACTTCCCCCTTTCGGCAAAAGACACACGACCGCAAAAGTGGCCCGGTGGATACTGAGCGAAGTCGAAGTGGGGTACAGAAAAAAAGGGTGATGAAAGAGCAAGCTATTCTCTTACCAGCCCGCGTGGCTTGTTTTCTCATAGGGGCTTTTTAGATATGGCACCGCGGTAGGGGCTATGGCGATATTTCAGCAAGAAAGAAACTTTCCGAGACACCAGGGCCCAGGGCTATGACCTTGTTTCAGCAAAGAACAATGGTTTAACTGAAACAGGGTAATACCCCTATCTTATCGTTATATTTTTTCAAGCACGACTCTTTTTTCAATAGGTACCAGAACAGAAAGCTTTTGAGTTATTTCCCTTCACAGGAAATGTGAAAATAGCTAGTCAGTTTCATATGTGGAACGACAACATGTGGAACGTCCCCCTTCTTCAAAAACCTTTTCTTTTTGACATTTTCCTCTCTTTCTCCTACAATAAAACCATCAGGTGGCGAAAGCCTCAAAAAGGAAGTCCGGTGAAAATCCGGCGCAGCCCCCGCTACTGTAAGGCAGACGAAATCCACAGATGCCACTGGGAAACCGGGAAGGCGTGGAGAGTAGGATGAAGCCAAGCCAGGAGACTTGCCTGAAAATCCACGAACGGAGGGTTCGACTATGGTCTCTCTTTCTCCTTAAACTTTTCCCTTTTTTCTTCTCTTCCAGGTTTTTCGCTGGTGTTGTCTTTTGTATTCTCTTCAAAAAGGAGGATTGTATGCGTATTACCGTTGTAGGTTTTCCCAGAATTGGACGAAATCGAGAATGGAAAAAAGCCCTTGAAGAATACTGGGCTAAACATATCTCCCAGGAAGAATTTTTCACTCAGGCTTACGCCCTTCAAAAACAACATCTCGCCATGATGTCTTCTCTGGACGAAATTCCCCTTGATTTTGCCCTGTATGATCATATGCTTGAAACCTGTTTTCTCCTCGGGGTTATTCCTGAGAGTGTCTCTTCCCTCCCTCTCTCATCTCTTGATAAGTATTTTGCTTTAGCACGAGGGTTTCAATCAGATACCATGGATATCAAGGCCTGGCCTATGAAAAAATGGTTTTTCACCAATTACCACTATGTGGTTCCCAAGCTCACTCCGGAGATCTGCTGGAAACCTGATCTTTCCTTTCTCTCCCAGAAAATACAATTGGCTTCCGAAGAAAAGAGGCCTACCAGAATCACTCTCGTAGGACCTTACACCTTCTACAAACTCAGCCGAAGAGAAAACCTTTCTGAAACACTTCTCAGAGAAAGACTTCTTGCCGCTTACCAGAAACTCCTTGACTCCTATGCTACTCTTCTCTGGCAATTAGACGAACCCGCCTTAGTTATGGATATGAATGCCCATGAAAAAGAAGTCTTTTCTTTTTTCTACCAGCAACTTGCTCCCTCCTATGGGAAATCTCTCCATCTTCAAACCTACTTTGGCGACATTCGAGATATCTACCAAGAGGTTATCTCTCTCCCTATTCATAGCATAGGCTTGGATTTTGTCGATGGAAAGCAAAACCTCTCCCTCCTTGAACAGTATGGCTTCCCAGCGGACAAAATTCTGTATGCCGGTATTCTTTCAGGTCGAAACATCTGGAAGTCTGATATGACCACTCTTTCCCGCCTTTTGAACTCTCTTTGTCGCTACACGAAACCCGAAAATATCATGGTTTCTACCTCCTGCTCTCTTCTCCATGTGCCCTATACTCTTGAAGGAGAAACCCTCCCCACCACTGGAGGAAACCATTTCTCCTTTGCCCTTGAAAAAATAGAAGAACTCAAACAAATCGCCTCTCAATACAATACTCAAAGCCCTTCTGAGTATCTCCAGACTCATGCTTCGTCTCCATCTTCTTCTCTAAGTCCTGAACTTCAAAAGGCGATAGAAAGTCTCGGTGATAACGCTTTCAATCGTCGTCTCCCAGTTGAAGAGAGACTTCCTCTCCAAAAGCAACTTCTCAAACTTCCGCTTTTTCCAACGACAACCATTGGATCTTTCCCTCAAACCAGAGAACTCAGAAAAATCCGAAAAGCCTACCAGGAAGGCAATTTATCGCACAAGGAGTACGAAGAACACCTCCGCCACATGATTCGGGAGTGTATAACCAGACAGGAAGAAATAGGCTTAGATGTTCTCGTTCATGGGGAATATGAACGAAACGACATGGTAGAATATTTTGCTCATTTTCTGAGTGGTTTCTGGACCACAAAAAATGGATGGGTACAATCCTATGGCTCCAGAGCAACAAAACCACCGATTATTTATGGAAATATCAAGCGACTCAAAGCCATGACGGTTCCCTGGATAACGTATGCCCAATCCCTCACAAAAAAACCCATGAAAGCCATTTTGACCGGACCTATTACTATCATCAACTGGTCTTTTTGTCGCGAAGATATCTCTCTTCGTGAAATTGCGTATCAGATAGCGTTAGCTTTGAGAGAAGAGATCGATGAACTCCAGAAGGAGAGCATTCCTATCATTCAAGTCGATGAAGCCGCTCTGAGAGAAAAACTCCCTCTCAGAAAAAAAGACTGGAAGGAATATTTGGAGATAGCCACTTCTGCCTTCAGGCTTGCCACAAGTGGCATAAAACCAGAAGTACAACTCCATACCCACATGTGCTACAGTGAGTTTTCAGAAATCGCTGACGCCATTGAAGCTATGGATGCTGATGTTTTGACCATTGAAGCCTCACGCTCTGACCTTGATGTCATTGAATCACTTCGTACCTATAGCCAGAAAAGAGACATTGGGCCAGGGGTGTACGACATTCACTCACCCCGTATCCCTTCAGAAGAAGAAATATCGACTACTATCCAGAAACTCCTTACCGTTATACCTGCCGAACACCTCTGGATAAACCCAGACTGTGGGCTCAAGACCCGTCAGGAACACGAAGCCTATGAAAGTCTTTCCCATATGGTGAAGGCAGCACAAAAACTTCGCTCTACCCTACCCTAACTCCTCACAGGGGAGGGGAATTTCCCCTCCCCCGAACATAACGCTCTCGAATAATCCTTTCGATTTCCAAAACCTTTTGTTTCCGCTTCTCAAGAGAAAGCGCTTCCTCTCCTATAGAGAAGGACTCCCCAACCAGAATCCTACGTGAAGAAGGACAAATAGCCACAGGAATCACACGAAGGGGTTTTCCTGTTTTCTCCCAGTACAAAGCAGCTAATTTCAAAAAACCATGTCTCAAAGGAGCAACTCCCTCCTTCGTTGGCTGAGAAGCCTCTTCAGCAAATACCACCACCTTTCCCCCTCCAAGAAGTACCTTGAGACTCCTTTCCATAGTGAGTGTTATCAAACGACTTTTTCTATAGACAGGAATGCACCCTAAAAATCTCAAAAAAGGAACCACGATCAAAGCAAGACACAAGGAAACCGCTTTGCCTATACTCCCCTTGAGGTGCATCTCCTTTTTGACAAAATCTTCAAATAGGTAGAGAGGGGCTTTTCTGAGCGTAAGCATTTCCGAAACAATCCAGGGAAAAAGCCTTTCAGGCCAGAAAGAGAGAAGCCACACAGGGCCAATAGATCCCACATGATTGGAAACAACAAGAGCAGGCTCTCCCAACAAAAGCCCTTTTTCCTCAATTTTCACTTCTGGAAGAAAAAAACGAAAAAGATGCTGGAATAATCTCCACATAAAAACATCCCTTTTTCCTATCGACAAAAATACCAAAATCTCAAGCATCTTTATTATGAGACCTTTGCACACCCGTCCAAGGGTCTCATTATTTCTTTTATTCCTGTTAATTTGCTAAATTTTCCCATTCTATTTCAGTTTATTCTCTTTTTTTCCGTATATATTGTGAGAAGGCTTCAGGAGGCGCATAATGAAAAAAACTTTCATGGAAAAGATGTTTTTCCTCTTCATAACCACTTTTTTGACCGGATGTGATTTAATCTTGGGTCCCCTTGCTTCTTTAAGCCTGGAAGCGGCTATGAACGGCAAATGGGAGAAAATTGATGTAGGCGAATGGAGAGGCACTATATACACGATAAACACAACGATGGTTCATGGGATCCAGGTCTATGCCCTCAAAACAGATCCATCACCACAATTCATTGTATATTATCTTTACCAAAACACCTACGATTATCCTCGTTATCTCAACATTCACAATCAAAATCAGGTGGACACTATTGATGAATATTTATCAGGTTCAGGTGCCATAGTTCCTACTCCACGTCTTTTTGTTGACAAGAACCAGGAAAAAATCCTGTTTTGTGCCATCGCTCCTTCTGATAAATGGACAGTAACCTTCTACGATCTTTCTAAATATTCTTATCCCGCAGGAGAAGAAGTACAAAAAATATGCTCTCTAGGCGACATTCTTCTCTATACTTCTCCCACCAGAGTACAAGGATTAAAACTCAACGGATCTCCCGCCTTTGGTATTCTCGTAAGTAAAATTCCTTCTCTTGCCTCAATTGACAATCCTGAAGTCAAAGAAAAATTAGGAGTTATGCTTCTCACCAACGAAAACACGATGACTCTTCAATTTTTTAGCCAGAATGGTGCCATTCTCCCCGAGAAGAATTTAACTCTCCCTACCAACGGAAATGGGGTATTTGTCCGTGGCGTAGGCATAGGAGAATCTCTCTTTCTCTTAGCTCAGGCTCCAACGGGTCTCCGTATTAACCTATGGCACATGACCAATAACCAGTGGAAATCGGTAGATTCATTTCCGATCATGTCACTTGCCGAAATTCAGTCCCTCGCCGATATCATAGTCGTCGGAAGCCAGGCTCTCTTTGTAGCCACTGCAGCAGGAGAAAAAACCATAGAAATCCATGCCTATACCTATACCCACAATTCTCTCAAAAAGATCTGTGTCCAAACTCTTTCTACTTCAGATCCTATTGAAGGACTTGATTTCTTCTATGATAAGGTAAGAGAAGCTCTGCTACTTGGGGTACTCCAGAACATCGGAGATGGCTTCAAAGTTTCCTATTTCAAACTCCCCATCTGAGAGAAAACAAAAAGCCCCTCTCATGAGAGAGGGGCTTGTCTCTTTAATCGCCAGCTTCAGAAACGGCAACATCAGGGATAGGGAAGTTTTTGAGAATATACTCCTGAGCCACAGCCACAGATTTCCCGAGCTCAAACTTATAGCCTAACTCTTTCAAAGCAAGCTCCATAGCCTGGAGTTCCACAAGAATATCCGACTTGTCCACATAGCCAAGATGCCCAAGGCGGAAGATTTTGCCTTTCATGGTTCCTTGACCACCGGCGATGGTTACCCCATATTTGTCCCGCATATAAGCAGGAATCTTCGCTCCATCAATCCCATCGGGTACCCGAATAGCCGTTACAGAATCAGAAGGCCTCACATTGGGCACATCAGCAAAGAGTTTCAGTCCAATAGCCTGTACCGCTTGACGGAAAGTCTCAGCGACAAGGTAATGACGCTTGATGACATTGTCAATCCCTTCTTCCAGCATCATCTTGAGAGCCACATTCAGTCCCATAAAAAGACTGATAGCCGGTGTCCAGGCTGTGGTTTTCTTCTCGAGGTTTTTCTTTTCCTTGGCAAGATCAAAGTAGAAACGGGGCAGTTTCGCCTCTTTCATGAGATTTTCAGCCTTGGCAGAATAGGCCACAAAAGCAAGTCCGGGAGGAATCATAAACGACTTCTGAGCCCCGGCAATAGCCACATCAATACCCCAATTGTCCATCTCAAACTCCATGGCTCCAATAGCCGTAATACCATCCACAACCATAATCGCCGGCGTTTCTCTCACCACAGCGGCAATCCCCTTGACATCAAAGGCGACGGCGGTTGAAGTCTCACTGTACTCAGTATACACCCCTTTTGCCTGAGGATACTGCTTCAAAGCCTCACGTACCTGCTCTGGTTTGATATCCTTGCCGTACTCATTCTTGAGTTCAACCACATTGAGTCCATACGCTCGACCAATCTCGGCAAACCGTTCACCGAACTTTCCAGCAGAAAGCACAATAATCGTATCACCAGGGGACATAAAATTCGTAATGGAAGCCTCCATCCCACCAGTACCAGACGATGTCAGTGTCAAGACGGGAGAGGATGTCTTGAAAACCTTTTTGAGCATCTCTGAGTTTTCAGCCACTACCTCAGAAAATTGGGGGGTTCTGTGGTGCATCAAAGGGCGTGCCATCTCCACCAGCACTTCACTGGGAACAGCCGTTGGCCCGGGTGCACACAGAAAACGCTTCATCATAGCCTTTCCTCCTTGTATGTATCTTTCCCTCTTCTCAAAGGGAGATATAGTATGAAGCAAAAGACGATTTTTCGCAACTATTTTCTTTTTTGTCTTTTTCAAAAGAAACATTACCAACTATAATGTGAAAATAGCTATTCAGTTTCCTATGTGGAACGACAAATCATTTCCATTGAGTTGCGAGAACATATTTTTCAAAACTTGAAAAATATTTTTTCTTTCCCTAAAATAATCAAGTTTTAGCGTAGGCTAAACAAATTTTATACAAAGGAGTGTCTATGAAGGACATTATCCACCGCCTCCACCTCCCCAAAGAAATCGGGGACATTCTTCAGGATTGCCCGGGTATCACCACCTTCAACACTCGCCAGGAGCTTATTGAGCTTTCCCTTGGCTTTCCCGGGAACAACCTTTATGAAGTGAAATATACCCTTGATAATACAACCCCAACAGAAACTACAGAAGCCACCGTGATTCGCTGCAAAAATGGGATTGTTGTGAACTATCCAGATCCATACATGCGCCGACGGGACCCAAACAGCATGGTTATTGGCGACGAAGAAGAAACTGACAAACCAACTTTCCAGGAAAAGTACGGTCGTCCCTTTGACGAAGTGCGAAAAGCGACTTTTGAATGGCTTTCGAAACAAGAGCTTCTTATTATGCCCTTCGTGAGCGGGGATGAATCTCTGGACTATTACTCCCTTCTGATTGCCCCCAAAAATGCCGCCTTCTTTGCTTTGATGTTAGGGGATATTCAGGGATTTATTCCTTTTGATTCTCTCCCCAAAGACTTCAAACCCCTTGCTATTGTGTATGTGGCTCCAACCTTCCGTCATACCCATTTTGATGGCAAACAGATTGTTGTGCACAATCGTCTCAACCATATCCACGAAGTTTTCTCTTATAACCTCTATCCCGGCCCAAGCGCCAAAAAAGGAGTATATAGTGTTCTCCTTGATATCGGAGAAAAAGAAGGCTGGCTTTCCGTCCATGCCTCCTCTGTCAAGGTGATTACTCCCTATGATAATGAACTTGTCATGCTTCATGAAGGCGCCTCGGGCGGTGGAAAGAGTGAACTTCATCAACAGATTCGCCGAGAAAAAGACAACAAGATTGTCCTTGCTACCCACCTTCGTACCCAGGATAAAATTTACTTAGAACTCAATGAATCCTGTGATCTGATGCCCATTACAGACGATATTACCCTTGTTCATCCCAAGTTTCAGAAAAACCACAAGAAAATGGTGATCAAAGATGCTGAACAGGGATGGTTTGTGCGAGTCGACAATATTCCTCATTACGGTACAGATCCTCACCTTGAAAGTATCTGTACCCAACCAGCTGAACCTTTAGTTTTCCTCAATATTGATGCCGTTCCCAACTCTACAGCCCTGATCTGGGAACATATTGAAGACGCCCCGGGTAAAAAATGTCCCAATCCCCGTGTAATTCTTCCAAAGCGACTTATTCCCGATGTTATTGATCAGGCTGTGGCTGTTGACGTGCGTTCCTTTGGGGTACGCACTCCTCCTTGTTTCGATGATGCTCCCTCCTACGGTATTATTGGTATTGCCCATGTGCTTCCTCCAGCTCTTGCCTGGCTGTGGAGACTTGTAAGCCCGCGTGGACATGCCAATCCCAGCATCACCAGTAATACAGCCGCTCTCTCCAGTGAAGGGGTAGGCTCATTCTGGCCATTTGCTACAGGGAAAATGGTCCGTCATGCCAACCTTCTCTTAGAGCAGTTCCAGGATTTTACGGATACCCTGTATCTTTTGATCCCCAACCAGCATATTGGAGCTTACAAAGTTGGTTTTATGCCGGAATGGGTGGTGAGAGAATATCTTGCAAAACGTGGAAGCGCCAGAATCAAACCATCGCAACTTGTACCCGCTCGATGTTCACTCCTCGGTTATGCCCTTGAGTACATGAAATTTGAAGGTATCTATATTCCCAAGAGTCTTCTCCAGGTCAATCTTCAATCCGACGTTGGTGACGAAGCCTATGACAAGGGAGCTGAAATGCTTCAGGCATTCTTCAAAGAAGAGCTCAAGCAGTTCCTTACCCGCGATCTCTCCTCTACAGGGAGACGTATCATTGAATGTTGTCTCGACAATGGTTCTGTTCAGGACTATGAAGAGATTCTCCACTAAAGCCTCTTTCTCCGCCCATCAAACCGATGGGCGGAATTTTTTTAAGGATAGAGACCTTTGCACGAATGTGCGAAGGTCTCAAAAAAGTAATAAAAAAGCAAAAAATAGTATAAAAATATTTCTTTCCATAATCAATAATTCTACTTTTTTGAATAGAAAAGACAAATAAGCCCTTGTAAACAGAAAAAACGGGGTTTCAGGGGCGTAGCCCCTGACCCAGAAAGGGCAAGAAAGCACCCGTGCAAGGGTCTCAATTCTACTTTTTGAATAGAAAAGACAAATAAGCCCTTGTAAACAGAAAAACGGGGAAGAGGGGCGTAGCCCCTGACCTAAAAAGGGCAAGAAAGCACCCGTGCAAGGGTCTCGAATATTTGCTTTTTTTCCCTCTTTTCCCTATAATAAAAGCATATGAGTTCTCAAGAAGATAAGTCCTCTTTATCCCGCAAACAAAAACTCTCAGCTTCGCTACGCGCTTCGATTATTGATGGCTGTTTTTATACGATGATGGTGGGCTTTGGAGAGTCTTTTTTTGGAGCTTATGTGGTGGCTCTCAAGGCAAGCCATTTTGTGATTGGATTGGTTGGATCTCTCCCCCAGGCTATGGGATCTTTAGCCCAACTCCTCAGTATTCAGATGGTCAGGCTCTTCCGAAGCCGCAAAAAAATGGTTACCACCCTTGTTTTCATCCAGGCTTTTCTCTATTTTCCCATCATGATGGGAATGATGTTACCCTCCCCTCTTGGCATCATCTTGATTGTTCTCAGTATTACCCTCTACTTTACCCTTGGTATGGTGGTTGTTCCCGCCTGGATTGACTGGATGGGATTTCTTGTACCCTCTCCTCTCCGTGGACGATACTATGGCCTCAGAAATAGCATTACGGGCTTCTTTTCACTTTTTTCTTTTCTTGCTGCAGGGCTTTTTCTTCAACTTATGGACAAAAACCATCTCCTCTGGTGGGGATATGGGATTCTCTTTTTGCTTGCTTTTATCTCAAGGATTTTTTCTTTCTACTTCCTTTTGCAGGTACAAGAAGTCAACGTTCCTCCGCCCGGCCCTCTCCTCTCAGAAACAAAGGTCGGACTCGCTTTACGAAAACTCCCCAAAACCCCATTCTTCCCTTTTTTAATGCAAAGTGTCCTGATGAACATGGCCGTCTACCTTTCCGGACCCTATTTTACCCCCTATATGCTCGAAGAACTCCATTTCTCCTACTGGACCTTTACCTACGTTTTAGCTATCCCCATGCTTGTCAAAGCCCTTGCCATGCCTATTTGGGGAAAAATCTGCGATATCTACGGAAACCGCAACGTCCTTGCCTTTTCTGGCACTTTTTTGGGCACTCTCCCCATTCTCTGGACAGTCTCTCCAGATGTGAGCTTTATTGTCTTTGTCCAGGTACTTTCTGGCTTCCTCTGGGCCGCCTATGATCTGAGTTCTTTCAACACTCTCTATGACCTAACCTCAGAGAAATCCCGAATGAAATACAGTATCGTCCTGAATAGTGTCAATGCCCTTGCTTACCTTGCTGGAGCCCTGATGGGAGATAGGATTATTTCTCTCGCCCAATCGTTTCCTCTTCCCATCTCCCCCTACTATCTTGTCTTTCTCACCAGTGGTTTTCTTCGTTTTGCCGTTGCTTTCTTCTGGATCCCCAAAATCCCCCCCGTGCCAGGCAAACATCAGGTTCGTTTCCGTACCCTTCTCTGGACGTTTTCTGTCCTCTCTGTTCGTGGTTTCTCCTGGAATTTTCTTCAAGCAAAGAAAAAGCCAACAAAAAAAGCCTGATGGGGCTTCCAAACTCCCATCAGGCTTTTTCTTTTCGAAAATGTTTTCACACACTTGCCCGGGCAAGGGAAAGGGGAAGAGACTCAGAAGATTCCGTAGCAAAGTACTGGATAATATCCACCATGGAGATAAAGGGCTTTTCCCGGTAATGGGCAAACACTCCACGAACCCTCTGCAAATCTTCATAGGTATCCACGGTAACCCTGATCTCAGGGGCATAATAAAGCCCTGTTGACACAGGTTCAAGAATAGTAAAAGAGTCTCTATTCTTGTAGAGAAAAGGAGTGACATGTTCCTTCTCATAATCCGTCTTAGCATTCTTGTAGGCTGCTTCTAAGGCACTCCTGGAAATCACCTCCACCCCAGTTCCTAGCGGTATCCCCAAATAATGGGTGAGATCAGCCATACTCTCTAAATGGTATTCAATGGCCATATCCATAAATTCAGGAGAAACAAGCGGATTATCCCCCGTCGCCCGAACCACCACATCACTATCAAAGAACGTCATGGCCATATAATAACGCTCAAGCACATTGGGCTTACTCCCGATGAAAAATTGTACCTCTGGATAAGGCTTCAGTACCTCGGCTATGGCAGGATACGAATCAGAGGTCGTCGCCACAATAATACGTCTCGCATAATGAGAGAGGCGAAGCCTTTCGACAATATGGGCAATAAGTGGCTTTCCTTCGATAAGGGCCAGTACCTTCCTTGGTAGTCTCTCCGAATCCAAACGGGCCTGAAGAATGATATCAATCTTACGCATAGTCTTCCTCCTATGCTTTCTCATTATTTATTATCGAAAAAATTGCAAGATCCTCAATAGGAAAGACCCCTAATTCTTGACGAATTCTTTTTCTTGAAGTGAGATAACCCCAGATCTTTCCTGTTATTCCCCATTTCAGGGTCAAAAGAGACCGTACCAACAGAGAAAAAAGAACCGTATTTTGTTTTCTCACCGCTGATCTGTGGGTAATATTTCGATAGTGAAAAAGAAGGTACTCTCCATCTTTTTCAGAAAAAGCCATCTCCGTTTGAGACACCGTATCAAGGATCACTTTCCATTGACGCACCTGGATAACCCAGAACCCATTCTTCCATACCCGCCAGCCAAACTCAGCAAGGGTATAAAGGGGATTGTCATACTCGATGATACCCAGTTCCCTTGAGAGAAACATTTCCTTATTGACAATAAAGCAAAAGTGAACAGGATACAGGACAGGAATCGCATTCTGAGGTTTGTCCCGGCTTACCGTTTCTAAAAAACCATTTCGAAGAACAGGTTTCACCTGAGAGGGTATGACCTCTCCCTTCTCAGAAAAACAGTGAGGCACCATCACCCCATACTGAGGATCCTCAAAATAGAGCGAAAAAATCTCCATCGGAAGGGTTTCCAGAGAAACCCTATCATCAAGAAACATGACATTTTGAGAAAAACTCTCCTGACACCCTATCCGAATAACCTGGGGAAAGGAAAGCGTATTCTCCGGAAAAATCACTCGAAGCACAGGAAATCTATCCATGAGATTTTCATACTGGTAGGCATCCTTTTCCTCGGCAATGAGGATGAGTTCAATATCCTCTCTCCCCTGAAGAAGTTGATAAAGACTATTGAGTGTGGCTACAGGATTTGCCAAAGGCTTCAAATACAAAACCAAAGAGAGTTGTTTAGGCATTCGAAGAAAAGCCCTTTCTCTATTACTGACCTCCGTGTAGATAGGTATCACCTTGCTCTCCTTTTGAGGATATCTTTTTATTGTATCGGAAGAAAAGAAAAACATTTGAATAAAAACCGATTCGACGGTGATGTCTTTCCTCTGGGAAAAACAATCTCCGCGGGCTGGTAAGAGAAGGTTCTGTTCTTTTATCTTTTTTTTCTGTACCCCACTTCGACTTCGCTCAGACACCCACTTCGACTTCGCTCAGTATTCCCTTCGACTTCGCTCAGGAGCCACTTTGACTTCGCTCAGGAGCCCCACCTGGCCGCTTTTGCTGTGGTGAAAAGAACTTTTTGTACTGCTAACGGGGAAGTCTTTCCGAAGTGAGGGTGCAGGAGGCACCCGGGGCGACATCTTTTGTTGCTTTTCCCCCAAGCCCACCGAAGCAAAGCCGCGGGGGCTTTGCTGAGACATAGTAATAGCCGTGGTTGGCTTTTCTCCCTGAAACAAGGTGGCAGCCACTGCTTGAGTTTGTATGGAGGTTGGTTAAACGTTTAACCAAGTGTGTATTTGCTGAAACAAGGTAATAGCCCTGGTCCCTGGTGTTCCGGAAAGTACTTTTTTGCTGAAACAAAGTCATAGCCTTCGCCCCTGCCGCGGTGCGCCGTCATAGAAGCCCCGTGGGAACAGAAGCCCTGTGGGCTGGTGACAGAAGGCCTCATTCTCCTACGGATGGCCGAGCCACAGGAGGTGGCGAGGAAGCTCAAGGTCAGACAAGGAGGGTTGTCCTTGAGCGGCTACAGAAGAGAGCAAGGCTACAGTTTTTTGTTCCAGCCCGGATGGTAAGACGGAAGACGAAATGCTATAGAAACCGTCGCAGGGGCGGGTTGGGGATTTCAAAAGGGGCGGGAGCCCCTTTTGTCCCGCGCAGAAGCGCTTCGTGGAAAAAAGGAAGATGGGTAACAAAAAGAGCCCAAACTGAAAGAAAAAAGAGGGTTAAACGGGTATTCAGTTTTTGCGTAAAGATAACCATTCTGTATGAATGTGGAACGACAAAAGAATACCATCTTCCTTTTCTTGAAAGAACCCAAAAATTGCTTTTTCCTCCTTTTCCCTTTATACTATTTCTTCAGGAGGGATTCATGGCAAAGGCAATTCTTCTCTTGGAAAATGGCGAATACTTTCTTGGCAAGTCGTTAGGAAGCGAAGGAGAAACCATGGGAGAGGTGGTTTTCAACACCTCAATGACAGGATATCAGGAAATCCTTACCGACCCATCCTATCGTGGACAGATCGTCACAATGACCTATCCTGAAATTGGCAATTATGGTATCAACCGCTTCGCTGTGGAATCAGACAAAATCCAGGCGTGTGGTTTTGTGGTGAGACAGGCCTCAAAAATTGCCTCCAACTGGTCAAGTGAAATGACCCTGCAGGAATATTTAGCCAAACACAACATCGTGGCTATTGAAGGCATAGACACCAGAAAACTCACCCGGATTCTCCGGATAAAAGGCTCCATGAATGGTATTATTTCTACCATTGACTTTGATAGAGAAAGTCTCAAGAAAAAACTTTCAAAGCTTCCATCAATGGAAGGCCTTGATCTTGTTCCAGGAGTTACTATTGATACTCCTCGCCAGTATCGACCATTTGTGAGTGGTCGTCCCCACGTTGTGGCCATCCATGCTGGTATCAAAGAAAACATCCTTCGCCTTCTCTCAGAGAGAGAGATCAATATCACCCTGGTGCCAGCGACTTTCAGTGCAAAACAGATCCTCGAACTCAAGCCAGATGGTGTCTTTATCTCGAATGGCCCTGGAGATCCAGCAGCCGTCACCTATATCATTCAAACAATCCAAGAACTCATGGGAAAGCTTCCTATGTTTGGTATCTGTCTTGGCCATCAAATGCTTGGGCTTGCCCTTGGGGCAAAGACCTACAAACTGAAATTTGGTCATCATGGTGGTAACCAGCCAGTCAAAAACCTTCTCACCGGTCGTGTGGAAATCTCTGCTCAAAATCATGGCTTCTCGATTGTCGAAAATACCCTTCCCCCGGATGTAGAAGTAACTCATATCAATCTCAATGACAATACCATTGAGGGTATCCGTCACAAAAAGTACCCGGTTTTCTCTGTGCAGTATCACCCCGAGGCTTCTCCTGGTCCTCATGATTCTCACTACCTTTTTGATGATTTTGTGCGTCTTTTGAGGCGCTAATGTCCCTCTCTCAACAACCCCTCTCACGCAGGATGATGCCAACTTCTCTTGAGGATTTTGTGGGGCAAACTCATCTTCTTGGTCCAGAAGGCCCTATCAGGGCTATGATTAACAATGGCCGTCTCCACTCCATGATTTTCTATGGTCCTCCTGCCTGTGGAAAAACAAGTCTGGCAGAGTTGTTAGCCAGACATTTTCACTACCGTTATGCCCGGACTCACGCGGCCACCATTTCCAACGAAGAGATAAAAAAGGTATTGGACGAAGCAAAAAGCTTTCTCTCCTCAAGCCCCACCCTTGTTTTTGTTGACGAAATCCATCGTCTTACCAGACCAAAACAGGATCTTTTTCTTGCCAGCATGGAAGAAGGGGATATCATCCTCATTGGTGCCACCACAGAAAATCCTTACTTCGTGCTTCAACCAGCTATGCGTTCTCGTCTCTTTATTTATGAATTCAAACCCCATACCAGAGAAGAACTGAAAACTATTCTGTATCGAGCGTTTGAAAAAGATGATTTTCTCAAAAAAAGCGAAGTTAAACTCGCCCCGGATGCTGAAGATTACCTCCTCTCCGTATCCAGTGATGCTCGTGTGATGCTCAATATGCTCGAAATGGCTGTGCTCACCCTTCCCCTCCAGGTCAATCCTCTCATAAGCAAAGACCATCTCATGAGTCTTGCCAAAAAACCCGATACAGCTTATAGCGAAGACATGCATTATGATGTGATTTCCGCTTTTATCAAATCTGTGAGGGGAAGCGATCCTGACGCCGCTCTCTATTACCTCGCCTGGATGATTGAATCGGGAGAAGATCCCCTCTTCATCGCTCGCCGTCTTGTGATTCTCGCCGCCGAAGATATTGGTCTCGCCTATCCAGAAGCTCTGCCTCATGCCGTTGCCTGCTACGAAGCCGTGAATAACATCGGAATGCCTGAGGCTCGCATTATTCTTGCTGAAACCACTGTCCTTTTGTCCTGCGTTCCCAAGAGCAATTCCGCCTATAGAGCCATTGACAAAGCCCTTGAGCATATCAAGACCCACAAACCTGAAGGAGTACCCTCCCACCTGAGAGAATCCCATTTTTCGGGAGCCCAAGCCTTAGGAAGGGGAATAGGATACAAGTATCCCCACGACTATCCCAAACACTATGTCAAACAATCCTACACTCTCAAGCCTGTTCATTTCTATGAACCGGGCAATCTTGGTTTTGAACAAAAACTCAAAACCTGGATAGAAAACCTCACAAAATCCACGGAGGAAAAATGAGCACCTTTATCTTCCTTGGAACCGGAACCTCCAATGGTGTGCCCGTTATTGGATGCAACTGTGAAGTCTGTACCTCACCGGACCCACGGGACAAACGGCTCAGGTGTAGCGGCTACTACATCACAGACAATGGAACCCGGATTCTCATTGACATAGGCCCTGATTTTCGACAACAGGCCCTTTCTCATCATATCACCCATATTGATGCTATCCTCATTACCCATTCCCACTATGATCATATTGGGGGACTTGATGAGGTGAGGCAAATCAACTTCCTGATGAAAAAAGCGATTGATGTTTATGGAACAGAAGAAGCCATAAAGGACATACGAAACCGTTTCGGCTATATTTTCAATCCCACCCAGATTGGAGGAGGTATCCCTCAGATCACCCTTCATCAGATTGGTGGCTTGCCTTTCTCTGTGGGAACTACGAAAATTACCCCTCTTCCCATTCTGCACGGTATTCTTCCCATCGTTGGGTACCGAATAGAAAACTTCGCCTACATCACCGATGCAAGTTCCGTACCCTCTGAGACCATCGATCTCATTCGGGGCATTGATACCCTCGTTATCAATGCCCTCAGGTACAAACCCCATGCCACCCATTTCAACCTTGAACAGGCCCTTGCGTTCATCCAGGAGGTAAAACCAAAACGCTCTTACCTCATTCACATGACCGATGCCTTTCTCCACGAAAGGGTTTCAAAGGAACTCCCCCCTGGTGTTTTTCTTGCCTATGATGGACTTACCCTGAAGTGGTAGTCCCTACTTTCCCACTCCCTTGACCTGACTATTGACAAAACTACCAAACCTTTGCCATGCCTGATCGGGATGCCCCTCTTCCCGACTTTGATAGAGAAGATAATAACAGGGAGAACCATTTCGAAGAACACACTTCTCAAGACTCATCTCTTCACTTCCATCAATATTACACCGCATAAGATTACACCTGAGCACCAGATGCTTCATATCTCCCTCCCACCAAAGGTGTTATATTTTCCCCAATATATGAAAATACATCCCAAAGGGATTATGCCATATGCCATCAAGCACATTATAAAACACTCCCATTTTGAAACGCA
This sequence comes from Brevinematales bacterium, assembly GCA_013177995.1. Taxonomy (GTDB): domain Bacteria; phylum Spirochaetota; class Brevinematia; order Brevinematales; family Thermospiraceae; genus Thermospira. The sequence goes on from JABLXN010000023.1 coordinate 28,978, forward strand.
CCGTACTCAGATCGTTATACACATAGAGCCCCATCCTATCAGAAAGGGCATAATTCGTGGACATAAGAAAGGTATTTTCAAACCCTACCCCATAAGAGAGAACCTTGGCTCCCGCCGAAAAATAAAAGTCAATATCCTGCCTCAAAGGTTCCTCAATCCCATTGTACATGGTAGGACGGGCAAAGATGGCCAAATTCTGCTCAAAATATCCCACCACAAGATGCTCGGCAAGATGAACATAGGCCTCTTCAAAAAGAGGAAGGTTGGTGAGATGACTATTGGGAAATCCTATCCCTACCTCAAAATCCAACTTCCCGTACACCGACCGAATCAACATGCTATAACGCTTTTGAAGAGTATTATCCACCACAGCCTGATAAAGATTGATATCCGAAAAACCAACAGAAAATTCAAGCACCGTATTCCCTATACGACTATCCACTACCACATCAAACCCAACACGATTTTCTGTTGCAGGCTGATAGATGAGAAGATGGGGATATATCATCCCTCCCAAAAAACTCTTGCCAAAAGCTACTCCTGTTCCCCGCAGATCATAGGCCCCTTCATAACAAAGAAATGGATCGGAGAAAAACTGAAGCCCTCGATAGCCATATTCCTTCCTTGCGAGCGTTCGCCAGTTCCCTACAAAATAATCAACCTCTACAAAACCAAAAGGCTCTGTTCGGAAAAAAAAGGTGTCCAACGAGGGAATGATATTGGTTCCTGGCAGAGGAGCATTGGTAAAAATCCCATGGAGAGCCATATCTACCCGAAAACCGTATTTTGCTCCCCCATCCAACGAGAACAAGACCCGATGTCTTGTTATAATTTTGCTATTGGTTCCCATTTCAGAGTAAATATCCATGACAGGCAAACGTACTAACTGGCCCCAGAGAGCCCCCGCTATCACCACCCACAAGACAAAAAAAGAATAACGCATCAACTACTTCCTTTTGAGTATCATTTTTGTTTTTCCAATACTGACATGCTTACTACTGGTATTGTCAAACCTTCCATAGGCAAGGATAATATCTATAGGTTTATCAAGCGCCAATACCACATCATAGGTGTCCTTGGTATTCAACAGACGGGCAATCACCAATCGAGTTCTGCCATTACTCTCAGACGCCTCAATGAGACGAAAATTATCCACCCCCCCAAGTTCTGTATCACGGCGATGACCTGTAACACTCACCCCAAAATGATCCTCTACCACTCCCACGTTGCCATTGGTCACATATCCCATCAAATAATCCGCATCTTTCATACGAGCGGTAGCCCCCCAGCCAACAGCCACCCATCCTGTCGTGGGAGCCTCCATCGTGAAAATAACCTCATTGGAAACCACTTCATAGGCAAAACGTATTCCATTTACCTCTACCATTTCGGCAAACATCATCCCTACCCAAAGCATACCACAAAGAACAAAAGACCACTTCATAAATCCTCCTATTTTTCTAATATCTTCCCCCGAAGACTCTCAATAGAAGCCGCTTTGCTAAAGGCTGGAGCCACGGCATACGACTTTTCATAGGCAGAGATGGCTTGCCGATAACTCTTTGTGCTTTCATAAGCTTTTCCCATTCGCAGGTACCACTCAGAAAACTTCTCTATCATCTCACGATTGAGAACCATGGGTTGAATCTCTGTCGTCTTTTCCCGCATAGGAAGAACAGGTGGTAGAGAAGTCTTTGCTGTCAGATATTGTGGCTCACGGGCGGGCGGAAAATCAGAAGGTTGCAGTCTCTGTATCTGCATACTTCCCTCCTGTCTTCAATGTGGAGGCGGTGGGAATCGAACCCACGTCCTGGAAAGAGATGCCATAGACCTTATCCACAGGCTTGGTCCTGCTTTGGTGTTCTTCTTCCGAAGGAGGCAGGACAAACCCTCAGAAGAAAGAGCCGGTTTGTTTCAGGCAGAAACCCCGGCTTTTTCTGCCCTATCCTCTGTGTCTGACCTTCGTTAGCTATGCAGAGGAGCCACAGCTAAGAAGGCTGGCCGGCTTAAGCAGCCAGGAGAGCAGAATTATCTGCGTCTATTTGTGTGAAGCAGTTTTAAGGGATACTTCAGCCCTGCCTGAAGTCTATAACCTCCCATTTCCAATCGAAAACCATTCGCCCCCTCTCTCTTCTATACTATACCATACTTCCCAAAAAAAGTCAAAAAATCCCTATCTTTTTTATCGGCAGGTTATGAAAGAAAATTAAGTCTCTTTTTCGTTTTTTTGTAAACAAAAAAGTTCTATTACTGCCAAAAGCCAATTTTCCCTATCGTGAGGTTTTCCAGCGAAGTCGTAAAATCTTATCATCTCCCTGCTGCGGTTTTCCCCTTCCATCTCTATTGCTGGTGAGAACATAGAGAGCTCCATCTGGACCCACCACGGCATCCCGAAGCCGTCCGTACTTTCCCCCAGACGAAGAAGAAAACCATCGTTCTACTCTCTTGACCACCACCTCTTCTCCTTTTTTCTCAAGCACAAGACGAATCAAAGCCTGACTCCGCAGTGTCGCCACAAAAAGATCGTCGCCCCAAAAGGTCATCCCGGAAGGAGGGGTAGCCTGTTCCCAGAAGATCAAAGGATCTTCATACAGGGCGTTCCCTGCCCTCCCTTTCACCAGAGGCCACCCGTAGTTTTTCCCGGGAAAAATACGATTGATCTCATCATGCCCATACCAGCCTTTCTCTCCTGATGGTCCATGTTCACTGGCCCACATACCGAAAATAGAATGCCACGCAAGTCCTTGAGGATTTCTATGCCCAAGAGACCACACCACATTTCTATAGGGGTTTTCAGCGGGGATAGTCCCATCATCATTTACTCTCAAAATCTTTCCTGCTAAAGAGTCTCTCTCTTGTGCTAAATCAGGCTTCAAGGCATCGCCGGTGGTGATATAGAGTTTTTTGTCAGGTCCAAAAGCAATCCTTCCCCCTGCGTGAAAACGTGCGGCCGGAATCCTGTCAACAATGACCCTCTCTACCGCCCCCTTGCTTCCAGAGTGGAGAATCCTCACCACCCTATCCAAAACCCCCTCTTCCGTGCGGTAAGTGTACATCGCATAGACATATGGCTTCGCAGGAAATTCTGGATGAAGAGCAAGCCCCAAAAGACCTGCCTCACCCTCGGCATAGACTGGCAGGGTAAGATACACAGAAGGAGCCACTCCCTTTTTCAAAAGAAGAATCCTTCCCCCTCGTTCGCTTACCAATGCTTCCTCTCTGGAAAGAAAGACGAGAGACCAGGGAACAACAAGGTTACTGGCCCAGATTTCCACCTCTATTTCTGGTGGCTCAGGCAAAAAGACCTCATTCTGAGCATAAGCCAAAACACTCCACACGAAAATAAATCCCCACACAACCCTTTGCATATCCACCTCCTTTTCTTAGGACTTTTTCCACTCCACCTCCACATTCACACGTATCCCCCCACGACTCTTCCAGTTGCCTATCACTTTCACCCATCGAGGAGACACCTTGGCCACAAAATCATCCAAGATCTTATTGATGGCGTTCTCCTGAAAAATACCAAGATTTCGATAAGAAGTCAAATAAAGCTTCAAGGACTTCTCTTCAACAAGATACGCATCAGGAATATACCGAATAATCACCGTGGCAAAATCAGGGAGTCCAGTTTTGGGACAGACTGATGAAAACTCATCGGTTACCAGTTCAACGACAAAGTCTCTGTCCTGATAAATATTTTCAATCACCTCAAGGGCCGGAGAAATCACAAGATCCCTGATATGGTTCTGCTTGTCGGTATAACCTGACGTATCCCAGCTCTGATGAATCACCATACCTTTCCTCCCTTTTATAACATCCAAAAGAGAACTATCACCATCACCACAATCATCAGCCCTGCTAAAACAAGGTCCATATCCTGACGAATGGTATTTTTCAGCATCCGCCAAAAGGGATGCCTGTAATGATCCCGAATATAAACCTTGGTTTCCTCTGGCAGGTCTTCCCACTTTTCTTGAAACTCCCGCCCTTTCATTACAAGCCGGTACACCATCCAGCCAAAGGAAAGAGCGAGCCCAACGAGTACCACATCAAGATACTCATACCAATCCATGAGTATCCCCCTCTCTTTTTTATTTTAGACGTTATCACTCACCTCTTCTTGATTTCGCAACACAAGCATTGTCGCCATACTCAGCCAACCAAAGACATCTACAAGCCCAACCCACCATTGCCAGCTACTGAACGAAAACACAAGGGACACTCCCCACAGAAAAAAAGCCACCATCTGAAGATACCAGAATTTTTCCTGCCTGTGTCTTAACCCCTCCGAAAAAACCATAGCCACCCAGAAGCCCACTCGAAACACCCTGTGCCAGACACCAAGTCCCATCATAGCCGAGAAAACCATGAGTGCATAGAAGACTAAGGTTATTTCCCGTCTCTGCTCACTATCATTCCAGAAGAGAAGGGCAAAAAAACCATACCCCAAAAGGGATAACACAAGCCATACTCCCATCTGTTCAAAAAAAGCCGGAACCATAACAAACAGACACCCTATCACAAAAAGCGTTTTTATCGAGTTTCCCATACCATTTCCCTCCAGGCAAAAACCGGCCCATCACTACAACACAACGCATACTCCCCATCCCTTTTGGGAAGCACACACCCCTTGCAGGCCCCAAACCCACAGGCCATCATACTCTCTGTAGAAAAATAGGCCTCGATATCAGGAGAATTTTTCTCAAGAAAATCTGAAAGAGCCGCAAGCATCCGATGGGGGCCACAGGCAAAAATCACCTTGTCCTTGAGCGAGACCTTCTTCATCATGTCAAGAACCGTCCCCTTCTCTCCTGCAGAACCATCATCTGTGGCTATCATAACCCTCTTTTCATCAAACCAGTCCAGAGGGGGTATCATCTCACACGAGCGAAACCCCACCAAAAGCCTTGCCGAAGGAAAAAGCCGCATAAGCCAGGCAAAGGGAGCGACCCCCACTCCCCCCGCTACAAAAATGACCTCTCTTTCCATCATCGGAAACCCATTGCCTAAAGGCCCAACTAATGAAAGAGTATCCCCCACCACCTTCTCAGCCAAAAGCCGCGTTCCCTTTCCCCGAATTTGAACCAATAACCTCACCTCTTCTCCCACGACATCGGCTATACTGAGAGGACGCCTGAGAAGCGGGTCAAGGGTGTCTGAAACCCGCACATTCACAAACTGCCCAGGCCTTGCCTCTCTGGCAATACGGGGAGAAAAAAGCGAAAGAAGAAGGTATTTCCCCTCCCTCCGAAGACTTCGAATAGTCGCTCTCTCTTCGTATTTCATCCTTCCAACCCAAAAGAAAGTCCCTATATTCTAAGCCAAAAAAAAGAATATGTCAATTGGGGAAAAACTCTTTTAAGACCAAAAATTGACTAGATGAGACCTTTGCACGAATGTGCGAAGGTCTCAAAAAAGTAGTAAAAAAACAAAAATAGTATAAAAATATTCCTTATCATAATAAATAATTTTACTTTTTTGAATAAAAAAGACAAATAAACCCTTGTAAACAGAAAAAGCGGGGAAGAGGGGCGTAGCTCCTGACCCAAACAAGGGAAGAAAACACCCGTGCAAGGGTCTCTAGATATTAACCCATACCTTTTCTTTAGAACCTAAAAAAAGGGCTACCTTACGGTAGCCCTTTGGTTTCACTTTCAAAGATTACTTGGCTGGAGCATTGGCTCTCTGCTGAGCCTTGGCCTGTTCGTAGAGCTGCTGGATATCACTCAAGCGCTTGAGTTCAAGGATACGTCTATCAAGTCTTTCCTTGGCAAGGATACCCCACTGAGCCTCATCATCGATATCCATCTCCTCACGGATAATAGCCCGGTCAAACTCCATATCAATATCCTTGAAGTAGATCACAAAATCACCGCCCTGTTCAATCTCAGGTTTGTACACAATGTAGCTATCAAACACCACATAAGGGTAGCTTCTTGGATAGAGAGGGATTCTCTGAAGCACACGATCTCTCACATCATCAGTGTACTCAGGATTTTGCCAGAGAAGTTTTCTCCATCCCTCGAACCACACAGATCCCATGAAGTAATCCCTGGTCTGATCCATGCGGTCGCGAAGACGAATACCAACCTGCATCTGATAGTTGAGACCATACACCCAGGTAGAAATACTCTTGATCTGACCAACATTGGCAAGGAGTCCCATCACAAGAGAGTTCTCTTCACCACCCTCAGCGTTGACAAAAGACCTATCATCATAGTAAGCAAAGATATCAAAAGGTGGCTTGATGAGAGCCCAGGAGAGGAAACGACCCTGAATAAAATGGATACGTGCACCAAGCACCGTTCCACCTTCACTCTCCCACTTTTTACTCTTCACTGGCTTGGTGTAGGAAAGCACATTGTTTTTCGTCGTATTGGCCGAAGGAGCCAAAATAATACGCCAGTTCGAGAGAGCCCAATCAGAACCTGTGAACTTCACCGTCGGATAACCGTAGTCTGCCAGGTTAATGACATTGGAAGCTTGCTCCCGGATCGCGTTATCCTTTTCCACCACCTTGGCTATATTCTGTTCAAAGGTGGGGAAATGAATCAATTTTTTCTGGATAGCGCCAAATCCGCTTGCGGTTATCCATAATACACTGACAATAGATAGAAACGCCACTCCTTTCCTCATATATCCACTCCTTTCAAAAGGTATTTTGTTCTCTTTAGTATACAGGAGATTTTTCTCCTGTCAAGCCCCTCAAGGTTTTTTTCTTTTTTCCGATATATCGAGGGGTTATTTCAGGTATTCATACTATCGGATACTCCCCTCTCAGAAGTTTAATCAAAAAAGAAAAAAATCAAAATTTTTTTTCTCCTCTTATCTTTTTACAGGAACAGGATAAAAGAGATTCCATCTCCCTACCACCACCTTTTGATAACTTCCCTCAACCAGAAAACTACACCTCTCAATGGGTCTCCCATTCTCCCGAAGGGTCTGAAAAAGCCCTTCTATCCACCGCTGCACAAGCAAAGGATGACGCTGGATATCCCCAACAAACTCACGACTAAAATTGATCACAAGATGAGTAGGTTTTTTGGGGGTGATTGTCCAGGCTCCTAATACCTTTCCATCCAAAAACCACACTTCAGGGGCATAGGAAAGCGGTCCCTCAAAATACTGACGAGCAATGGCTACGTCCTTCCCGTAGTGCTTCACAAAACCCATCTGAAGATACTGGTAATCCACTACCTTTTTAGCAGCGGCAGAAGAAGAATAGTAAATCATCTTCACTCGAGGAGGTGCCGTAAAAAACCAGATCAAAGCACTTATGATTACTCCTATGCCAGCTATTCCTCCAATCCATAAAAAAAGTTTTTTACGATCTCTCATATATTTCCCCTCCTTGCATTATAACGGCGGATAAATCTATCAAGTCCAGAAGCCATAAATTTCGCTAACTGTCTCTGATAAGATTGAGAAGTAAGCTGATTTCCCTCTTCTGCATGAGAAAGATACCCTATCTCCCAGAGAATAGCTGGAAGAGGACTGAAACGCAAGACATAAAAATTAGCACTTTTCACCGAAACGCGGGAAAACTGAGATTCCAGCGCTATTTTTACATCCTTCGCCAAGGCTTTTGAAACCTTTGATACCCCCTCCCGCATAAGCACATTGAGAACACTGTAGAAACCCTCCGTGTGTTTCACATCGTCCATACTGAAGCCGGCATTTTCGGCTATCTCCACCGCTGAAGCCCCTGCATCACTGGCCTTATCAGAAAGATAATACACCTCAATTCCCCTTATCCGGGGATTGAGGGAGATATTCCCATGAATAGACACAAAGATCGCCCCCTCTCCCCCATTCCAGCGATCATAGGCAAGTTCCACCCTTTCGGAGAGGGACACATACCTATCAAGCGAACGGGTCAAAAGCACCCGATAGCCCATATTTTCCAGTGCTTCTTTGAGACTCTGGGCAAGTTGCAAAACAATTTCCTTTTCTTTTATCCCTCCCTTTCCAATGCCTCCAGGGTCCTTTCCTCCATGGCCCGGATCAAGAATGACGGTTTTGATAGGACGAAAGAGATCTCTTCCCCCGGGAAGAGGGGTTTGTTGAGAGGATGCAGCTGTTTCTTTGTTGGTATTTTGTTCGATACGATTCGTGGTTACCTTTCCCGTGGATGAGGTGATCTGGTTCGTTTTCACTTCTCTGGAGACAAGATTTTCTCTATTGGAAACCAAAGCATTGGAAACCACAGAAAGGGGCTTCGTGTTTTGTGGAAAAACCTCTTTTATCTGATTTGTCTCACTATTCCTCTGAAAATTACTCTGGAGAATAGCAAGGCTTCGCTGGTTTTTGACATCCCGGGCAAATTCCTTCACCACTTTTTCCATCAATGGAGAAAGGACAAGCCGACCATTGGTCTCCCATCCTACTCCCTCCTCAAAATAATACACCCTGCCATCCACAATCACGTAGGGCATATTGAAGTAAACACGACAAAAACGATTGGTGTTTTCGCTTTTGAGTTCCCCATAGCCCAAATTCCAGTCGTAGCGAAGGGAAAGCCCATACTCCCCGGCCACTTCCTCAAGCGAAACCCCAGCTACCACAAGACCATAGCAAAGTCCCACTACCAAGAAACGCCATATGCTACGCATGAGCCATCCAGAGATAATAAATTCCCTTGAGCATGAGATGGGTATCGACAAGGTCAATACGATGACTCGATTGTTGCACCAACTTAGCAAGCCCTCCGGTAGCTATGACCAGAGGATTCTCCCATTGAAGTTCTGCCGTGATACGTCTCACGAGTTCATCAATCATGGCTCCATGACCATGCAGGATTCCGCTTCGAATCCCATCTATGGTGTTTTTGGTCACCACCGTCGGTGGGAGAGAAAGATCAATATGAGGGAGTTTCGAAGCCCTCTCAGTCAATGCCCGAAGAGAGGTGATCATCCCGGGAATAATTACTCCCCCCTCATAGGCTTTTCCGTCTGAAAGAATATCAATAGTAGTAGCTGTCCCAAAATCCACGACAATGGCATCACGAGAGGGATATTCCCTCGCCACAGCATACACATTGACAAGCCTGTCAATCCCTATCTCATAGGGGTAATCATAATGGATCTCAAGTGGCACATCGGCCGTACAGAGAAAACGGGGAAGGATCTCATAGTACTTTTCAAAAAGATGCCCCATCTCATAGTTCACCTCAGGGACTACACTGGCGATCACCACCTCCTCCTTTTCGTTTTCCCTGAGCCCCCAGCGTTTTCTGAGAACCTCATAGCGAACCATCCAGTCATCATGGGTCATCGCCTTCTGGGTGAGAAAATGGGCATGATGTAGAGGACGATTCATTCCCCTTTGAAAAAGTCCCATGCTAACATTGGTATTGCCTATATCTATGGCCAAAAGGTATTTAGATGGTTTCATCTTTGAGTGGCCTCACCATGAGTTGTTTCATCACTTCCAGGGGATGCTGTTGGTCATAAATCACAGAATGCACAGCCTGGCATATAGGCATATCAATCCCCACCTCTGCAGCCATCTTGAGAGCAGGTCTCACTGTCTCTACACCCTCCGCCACCATTTTCATCCCAGCAAGAATTTCTTCGATCGATTTTCCGGTAGCCAAAGCCTCACCCACTCTTCCATTACGACTATGGCGGCTGGTACAGGTCACAATAAGATCCCCAACCCCAGCTAATCCGGAAAAGGTGGCTTCCTGAGCCCCCATTTTGAGTCCAAGTCGCCGCATTTCAGCAAGCCCTCGGGTGATAAGGGCGGCCATGGTATTATCACCAAAGCCAAGTCCCCGAACCATGCCGGCGGCAATAGCAATCACGTTCTTGATGGCCGCACAGAGTTCTACCCCTATCACATCCGTATTGCGGTAAACACGAAAAAACTCTGTCGAAAAGGCCTGTTGAACCTGCTTCGCCGCCTCTTCTCTGAGAGAAGCCGCCACAATAGCCGTAGGCACATCCCGACTCACCTCTTCTGCATGGGTGGGCCCGGAAAGGGCTACAATATTTTCACATCCTGGAAGTTCCTCGGTGAGAATCTCCGTCATACGCTTTTCAGAAGGAAACTCAAGCCCTTTGGTAGCACTCACCACAATCTGATGTGGCTTCAACCGGGGAGCAAATCGCTTCACCACCGAACGGAAAAACTTGGAAGGAGTCACAAAAACCACTATATCAGCCCCATCAACGATGGCATCATCCGTGGTAAACACAATATCCTCAGGCAATTTCACACCAGGAAGATAGTACACATTCTCCCGTTCTTTATTGAAAAGATCGGCCTCTGCCTTATCGTACGACCAGATCTTCACCTCATGGTTTCGCCGAATCTGAAGGGCAAGCGCCGTCCCCCATCCACCTCCACCAATGATGGCTACCCTCATAAACCTACCCCAACTTCTTCTGAAGAATCTCATTCACAAGCTTTGGATTGGCCTGCCCTTTGGTAGCCTTCATCACCTCACCCACAAAAAAGCCCATGAGATTCTTCTTGCCTTCTTTGTAACGCTGCACCTCACCCGGATTTTTTGCCAAAATCTCATCGATGAGAGATTCAAGGGCTGAGGTATCGGTGATCTGCTTCAGTCCTTTTTTCTCCACAATCGCAGAAGGAGATTCTCCTGTATCCACCATCTCGGCAAACACATCCTTGGCCATTTTGCCACTGATCACATTATCATGAATGAGATTCATGAGCTCTGCTAACTTCTGGGCAGATATCCTTTCCTTCGCAAGTCGGGTAATATCCCAGTTCAATTCATTGAGAACCGCCATGAGCTCACTCTGGATCCAGTTTGCCACCTTCTTCGGCTCAATTTTAGTCTGTTTCAACACATCCTCAAAATAATCTGCCATTTCCTTTTCTTCGGTGAGTACCTCGGCATCAGAAAGCGTAATTCCATACTGTCGTACAAACCTCTCCCGCTTCTGCTGGGGAAGTTCAGGAAGTTCCTGACGAATTTTCTCCACCTGATCCCGGCTCACACGAAGCGGGGGAAGATCCGGCTCCGGAAAATAACGGTAATCGTTCGCCTCTTCCTTGTCCCGCATGGGAAAGGTCTTATTCTGCTTGGCATCATAGAGACGGGTCTCCTGAACCACCTTCTCTCCATTTTCCAAAAGGGCAATCTGGCGTTCAATCTCGTATTCAATAGCCTTTTTCACCCCGTTGAATGAGTTGAGATTTTTGACCTCTACCTTGGTTCCAAACTCCTTCTGACCAACCGGGCGCACGGAGACATTAACATCACAGCGAAGACTCCCTTCCTCCATATTCACATCAGAGACGCCCAAGTATTTCATGATACTGCGAAGCTCCTTGAGATAGAGATACGCCTCCTCACTGGAACGCATATCCGGTTCAGAAACAATCTCCAGAAGGGGTACACCAGCGCGATTGAGATCAACGGCCGAATAGGGTTCCCCCTCTAAGTGAATAGACTTCCCTGCATCTTCCTCCATATGAATACGGGTAACCCCGATCTTCTTGGTAGAACCATCAGAGAGAACGATCTCTATCACCCCTTTTTGACAAATGGGATAATCATACTGAGAAATCTGATACCCCTTGGGAAGGTCCGGGTAGAAGTAATTTTTTCTATCAAACTTGGAAAATTCAGCAATATTGGCCTGAATAGCGAGTCCTGCCAAAATCGCCTTGTGAAGCACCTCCTCATTGAACACAGGAAGTACTCCCGGTTGTCCCATACACACAGGACACACGTGGGTATTGGCCGGTGCACCAAATTCGGTAGAACAGCCACAAAAGATTTTCGTTTTTGTGTTGAGTTGAACATGTACCTCAAGGCCTATGACTGCCTCATAACTTCTCATGGTTTCCTCCATGTTTTGAGAAAAATCGCTCTTTATTATAGAACAAAATCAAAAAAACAGCAAAAAACCATTCAAAACTCATACACGAGCATTTTCTTGCCCTGTCCTGGTCAGGGGCTACGCCCCTCTTCCCCGCTTTTTCTGCCCTCGAATAGAACTTCTTTTCACGGGTACAAAAAGATATTTTTGTCTTATTTTGTTTTTTATTACTTTCTTTGAGAGCATTGCACGAATGTGCAATGCTCTCACTCAAGCCTACTTCCTAAAAGATAACCACTCACACTGGCCTGCATAAGTCCCCGGGTCCATCCCGCCCCATCCCCAATAGCATAGAGCCCCGGAAGAGAAGTCTCGAAATTCTGAACCACAAGACGCTGGGAATAAAATTTGACCTCCACACCATAAAGAAGTGTCTCAGAACTGGCAATACCCGGAGCCACATGATCCAGGGCCAAAAGCATCTCAATGATATCTGTCATGGTCCGATAGGGAAGAACCAGACTCAAATCCCCGGGAAGGGCATCTGGTAAGGTTGGCTTGAGATTCCCTCGAAAGAGCCTCTCTGGGGTGGTACGTCTTCCTCGTTTCAGATCCCCAAATCGCTGGACGATGATACGATTCCCTGAAAGCATATTGCCAAGCCCGGCTATATACTTTCCATACTCCACCGGTTGATTAAAAGGTCGGGTAAAGGCATGGGAAACAAGAATAGCAAGATTGGTATTTTCTGTTTTGAGTTCTTCGGATTTATAACTATGCCCATTGACAACGGCAATATTCCCCTCATAGTGTTCCGTAGCGACGACTCCGCCGGGATTCTGGCAAAAAGTACGAACCTTGTCATCGAAGGTAGGCGTATAGTAGATAAACTTACCCTCATACATGGTTTCATTGATCTCTTTCATCACCTCGTTGCGGACCTCAACTCTCACCCCGATATCTACAGGCCCAACATCATAGGCTATCTGATACTTTCTGATAAGCATACTCAACCATTCAGAACCCTCACGTCCTACCGCTAAGACTACCGCCTTTGCCCGGTACACACGATCCGCGACTACTCCCACGACACGACCATCTTCGACCACAAGATCCCTCGCTGGACACTCAAAACGAATGTTCACACCCTCTTCTCTCAATCGCTTCTGAAGGAGAGCATAAATCTCTGCACTCTTTTCCGTTCCAAGATGACGAAGGGGATTCTCTACCAGCTGAATATGGCTCCGAATGGCCCTGGCACGAATAACCTCAATACGATCTGGATTTTCAAGCCCATAAATCCGTTTATCCGCCCCATACTGAACATAGATATCATCAACAGAGCGAATAGCCTCTTGTACCACAGAAACATCAAAAAGATCAACGAGATCCCCACCTATAAAAGGAGAAAGAGAGAGCTTGCCATCACTATAGGCACCTGCTCCGGAAAAACCCGTGGTAATATTACAGGGTGAACAATGCTGGCATGGTTTTCCTTCACGTTTAGGACAGACTCTCTTTTCAATAGGCCGACCCTTTTCAAGAAGGAGAATAGAGCGATCTGGCCAGCGTTCACGATACCGAAGCGCCGTGAAAATACCCGCTGGCCCCGCACCAATGATAATCAGATCATATACCGTCTTTTCCATATCCATTACCCCCTGCCCAACATTTGGCTGAGAACTTTTCTCCCCATCTTCACAGAGGAAAACCTACAATTTTCTCCAGGGGGTGTGTCCTTTATTTCTTCTTGTTCTTGTAAGCCACTTTGATTTTGGCCTCAACCATCCTCTGCCAGTCCTGATTCCAGGCATTCATAATGTAGTAGGAAGCTTCCGATGTCATCGGAGTCTTCGGTTTTGCCTCACTCTTCGCTATTCCATTCTTGCGGATCAGAAGATACACGCCCCCAAACTCAAACTGTTTCACAGAAGCCCCAGAAGACACAAGAAAAGACAATACGTCAGGATGCTGGGAGAGTTGATAGGGAAAAACATTTCCCTCTGCATCCTCAGAGTACAGATCCACAAGAGACATCTTTGGAAGTCGTACATATCCAAAGGGCTTATTGGAAACCATGGACTTCCAATCGGCTGAAGGGTTCGCCTGAAGAGAAGCCATCGTCTGCACAAGATCATTGGAATACTTTGTCCAGAGATTCTCAAAATGAAGGGCAAGGTAGGCCTTCAAAAGCCGCTGCTGAGCAAACCCGGACAGTTCCTCAAACGAAGATACCCTCTGAACCCGAATCACATGGTACTGTTTATTCTCAAAAACAGGCTTGGGAAGCACCATATTTGATGAAACCGTGGAGAGAAATTCAAACACCCGAGGATGTTTCTCCTTAGTGAGACTCATGTTCTTTGCCACCACTGCCTCTGCAGGAAGAGTAGCAAGAGCCTCATCCCATCCCTTTGCCTGGATAGTCGCCAAGGTCATCTCAGCAAGCATTCTGTTTGATACTGTATTTTTGTTGGTAAAGGTAATCCTGTCCACCACCACAGTATCCAGGAAATTGGTCAGGTTTTGCTGATAGTACGCCTCAAGATCTCCTTTCTCAAGAAAACGGGCAACAAAATTTGTCTTTTCAGTAAAAACAATTTCCACATCATAGGCAAGATTTTTGGTATCCTGATAAAGAAGTGCCACAGAAGAAGGAGAAAGAAGAAGGGTATTCTGAATGTCTCCCCAGCTTCCTAAAAACATATCACGGGTATAAAAGATATCCAAGTACTCTTTTTCCCCAAAGGTAGGTTTGGCTGTCCGATACATCGCTTGAGCAAGCTGGCTATAAAAGAAATCAGAAGGTTTCACCCCAAGACGACGAGCATACTCAACAACACTCAGGGTTTTGCCATAGTTTTTCACCGATTCTTCATAAAAGAGTCGCTCTACCTCATTATCAGCAAAATTCACCCCCTGCTGTTGAAGCCGATTCTTCTGCTCATCATACCAGTAGGCAAAGCCTGTATCAATACCCTCATAAAACCATTTTCCGTTCACCTTCACCAACTTTGAGCGCATACGTCCCTGAGAAGAAAAGGGATTATACGCCAAGCTCACCACAAAAGAAATGATGATAAGAGAGGTAAAAAGAACCAAAGCCGCATAACGAATACGTTGAACCAAGAGTTTTCTCTTTTCAGATGCTGATGACATACCTTGCTCCTGTTTTATTTTCAGAGGTTGAGGATTGTATTATAACGCAGGCAAAAGGAAAAGTCAAAAGAGAATCAAAAGCCTTGTTCAAGCAGAAACGACCTGAAAAAAATTTACTCCCCTCTGGAGAAGAAAAACCCCGCCATTTGAATTTTCGCTTGTTTCTCCTTATAATAAAAATCTATCACGGTGTGCTCGGCACACAAAAAGGAGAAAACTGTGGATTTCATTGACCTGAAAACCCAATATCAACGAGACAAGGAAGCTATCTGGTCAAGGCTTTCAAAAAACATGGAAAACGCCACCTTTATTCTTGGACCCGATGTCGCCGAACTTGAGAAAACCCTTGCCTCCTACGTAGGAGTCAAACACGCCATCGGAGTCGCCTCTGGAACGGATGCCCTCTGGATTCCCCTTCTTGCCTATGGCGTTGGACCTGGAGATGAGATTATCACCACCCCATTTACCTTTGTCGCGACTATCGAGGTCATTGCCTTGGTAGGAGCCAAACCTGTTTTTGTGGACATTGATCCCAAGACCTATCTCATAGATATCAATCAGATTGAAAAAGCCATCACTCCACGGACAAAGGGTATCATTCCTGTTTCTCTCTATGGACAAACGCCTGATATGGATGCCATCAATGCCATTGCCAAAAAACATAACCTCTGGGTAATGGAAGATGCCGCTCAGTCGTTCGGTGCGCTGTACAAGGGAAGAAAATCCTGTGGACTCTGTGATGTGGCGGCTACTTCCTTTTTCCCATCCAAGCCTCTTGGCTGTTATGGAGATGGTGGTATGATTTTCACCAACGATGATGACTTAGCTACACAGATGCGTCAGATAGCCAATCATGGCCAGCATGTTCGCTATCAGCACCGATATGTGGGAATGAATGCCCGACTCGATACCCTTCAAGCTTCCATCCTTTTAGCCAAATGGCCACACTTTGAGGAGGAAGCCAATGCCCGGCATAAAATTGGGAATTTTTACACAGAACTTTTGAAAGACACCGTTACCACGCCGGTTCTTGAACCCACCACTACGAGAAGTGTGTATGCTCAGTACACCATCCGGGTTAAAAACAGAGACCACTTCATCGCTAAACTCAAAGAAAACGGGATTCCAACAGCTGTACACTACCCCATTCCCCTCCACTTGCAGGAGGCGTATGCTAACCTTGGTTACAAGAAGGGAGATTTCCCCCACGCGGAAAAGGCAGCTGAAGAAGTGGTCAGCCTTCCCATGCATCCCTTCCTCACTGAAGAAACCATACACTTTATTGTGAATACGGTGAAACAAGCGGTCCAGTGATGGAGACAACTCTGGTTTTCTCAGCGATTGGTATCGTGCTTCTCATCATGTCAGCCCTCTTTTCCTCCAGTGAAACGGTCTTTGTCGGATTAGACGAGACCCGTATAAGGACTGGAAAATTCTCAAAGATACGAAAGAACCTCCGCCATCTCTCCAAAAGAGGGGGAGCCGTCCTGGTGATCATTCTTCTCCTCAATAATATGGTCAATATTCTCTTCTCCTCTCTCATCTCCCAGACACTTCCCTCTTTTAGCCCTCTTGTTTCTTCTCTCATCATCACAGGTATTGTCCTCTTTTTTGGAGAGATGCTTCCCAAAACACTTTCCCTCTTCAAACCCGATGCCATGATTCTGATAAACAATACCTGGTTCTATCCCCTCTTTCGAGTTTTTGAACCGGTAGGACAAATTGTCTATAAAGGTATCGAGAAGCTCATCCGTCTGATTCACAAACTCAGGCCCCCGACAGACGAAGACACAAAAGAAGTAAAAATCGAAGCCCTGCTCAGTATTGTCTCACGAGAAAACCTCTTCTCTGATGAAGAAAAGGACATGATTGAATCCGTCCTGAACTTTGCTAAACGAGAAGTCTGGAACATTATGACACCCAGAAACCGTATCGTGAGTGTCCCTGTAGATACACCCATTCCTGAGATTCTCAAGATATGTGAAAAAAGCCACTACTCCAAAATACCGGTATATGAAGAAACAGAAGACAACCTCATTGGGGTAGTATATATCCAGGATCTTTTAGAGTATGTCCATCGAGAAAAAAAGCAGGGAAAAGTCGCCAAAGACATCATGCAACCCCTCTATTATGTTCCTGAGACCAAAAAACTCTCCGATATGTTAGAGGACTTCAAGCAAAAGAAACTTCGTATAGCGGCCGTGGTTGATGAATATGGACTGGCTGTAGGTATCGTCACTATTGCCGATGTGTTAGGAGATATCGCCGGAGAGGTGATGGACGAGACTTTTGGGCTTCACAAAAAGATTATCAAACTCACAGGGAACCGTTTCCAGGTAAGTGGAGATATTAGCCTCATGGATTTCAACGACTATTTTGATGCTCATCTGCAAAGTGAAACCTATGAAACCCTTGCGGGATACCTCATTGAGAAACATGGGGATATCCCCGAAAGGGGAACCGTCATTGCCACGGAAAATTTTACTTTCACCATCCAGAAATCAAATGACAAGCAGATTGAGTCTATTCTTGTGGACATCAAAAAAAGGAAAAAGCCATGATATGGGCCATTGTACTCCTTTTTCTCCTCTCTGCCTTTTTCAGTGGAAGTGAGACAGCCCTTCTTTCTATGAATCGACTCAAGCTCTACGCAAAACTTGAGAACAATGCCAAACATGAACGGCTTCTCTTTTTCCTTCTCAAACATTTAGATAGTGTGATCGGAAGCCTTCTTGTTGGAAATAACCTTGTCAATGTCCTTTTGGCTGTCCTGTTTACCCATCTTTTTAGCAGGTGGTGGCAGGATCCTTTTGTCATTTCTCTCCTCACGATGGGTGTTTTAACCCCTCTTCTTCTCTTCTTTGGAGAAATTCTGCCAAAAATAGTGGCCAAAGAACTCTACACCCTTTATTTGAAACTCTTTGGCTGGCTCATCTTTGTTGTATTTCTTCTTCTTTTGCCTGTCCAATTTCTTTTTCACAGGATTATCACTACCCTTCTCTGGATGGTGGGTATTCGCCGAAAAAGAGAAATCTTCAGCCGAGATGAGTTTGAATCCCTTATCCATATGGCAGAACAGAGCGGGGAACTACGAAAGAGTGAAAAAGATTTTATCGAAAGCGTCGTCAATTTCAAAAATGTGAAAGTAAAAGAAATCATGGTTCCTCTCATTCGTATGAGTTGCGTCGAAGAAAACGATAGCGTTCAATTAGCCGCCGCCCTCATGATAACCACCAAACATACCCGTATTCCTGTGTTCAAAATGCGTGTTGATAACATGGTCGGGTACCTCGACCACAAGGATATTCTCAACAAGCCAAGTGAAGACCCGGTAAAAAAATACATAAAAAAAGCCATCTTTATCCCGGATACCGTTTCCATCACCCAGGCTCTCCTGGAAATGCAAAGGCATAGTGTTCAGATGCTTTTTATTGTGGATGAATATGGTGGTGTAGTCGGGGCTGTCACCAACCATGATATCATTGGAGAGATTGTGGGAAACTGGATTGACAGCAGGGAAGAAATGTTCCACTATGAGAATGGGGTCTGGCACGTGAACGGAATGGCCAACATTGATGATGTCAATGACATAGTAGGAACAAAAATAGAAAAACAAGACTTTGAAACCATCGCTGGTTATCTTCTCACGGTTTTCGGGCGTATTCCAACCGTAGGGGACAGCTATGAAGACACTCATTTCACCTTTGAAATAGAACATGCTACGGCTACTCGCATTGTGAGAATCAAAATCCAACCAAAACGAAACAAAAAAATCAAAGGGAGAAAGAACCGTGAAACCAGTACCATTCGTTGAAGACATCAACCCCCGCAAGACAAAGATTGCCGACAGAGAAGTTATTCTCAGGGTAGATCGCTATGCTGGAGAAGGGATGTGTATTGCCTACGAAGAAGGGAATAACGAAGGAAAAATCGTCTTCGCCCGCTACGTCCTCCCCGGTGAACGAATACGGGCCAAGATTTACAGGGAAACCAAAGATTATGCTATGGCCGACCCCCTCGAATGGCTTGAAACCTCACCCCAGAGACAAAACCCTCCCTGCCCCTATTTTGCCTTCTGCGGTGGATGTGATTATCAGATGCTTGATTATAAAACCCAGCTTGAGGTGAAAAAGAATCTTGTGCTTGAAACCTTTGCCCGCGTGGGCAAATTCCAGAATCTTGAACTCACAGGCATTATTGAAAGTCCTGAACCTTTTTACTACCGCAATACGGAGACCTTCAAGGTCAATGAACGAAAACGGCTCATCGGCTTTTTCAGAAAGGATACCAAGTTCATTGTAGATATCGAAAAATGTATGTTGGCCATGCCCGGTATCAATGAGGCTCTCTCCAAGCTCCGCCATCAGGACCCATTTCCTCCCCACAATTTCAAGGTACGTACGACCGTTCCCGGGGAAACTGTCGTCCACTGGGTGCGTTCCCCTTACTATGAGGATAAACCTGTCTATGAGGTGGTCAAAGCCGCCGGAAAGGAGTTCAAATTCAAAATCTCCAAGGATAGTTTCTTTCAGGTCAATACCTATGTTATTCCCCTCTGGCTTGAGAAAATCATCAGCTTCCTTGCCGAGGACAAACATGAACGTATCTTTGACCTCTACTGTGGGATAGGACTCATCACCCTCTTTGTGGGAGAATTTGCCAAGGAAACCATTGGGGTAGAGGTACAGAAAGCCTCTGTAGAGGATGCCTGGCACAACCTTCATATCAACGGTATCCAGAGCAAGATTGAATTCATCCAGGCTTCAGTCGATGACACCCTTGAAAAACTCGGCTATGCTGATGTTATGATTATTGATCCTCCGCGAAAAGGTATGGATCCCCATGTGATTGAGGTTCTCCGCCAAATGCAACCAGAGAAAATCATCTACTCTTCATGTAAACCAGCCACCATGGCACGTGATATTCGTTCTCTCTCTGATATGTATCATATTGATCAACTTTGGATGGTGGATATGTTCCCACAGACCCATCATATAGAGATGTTGGCTCTGCTCAGGAAAAAATAAAAAAAGCCGGTAGAACCTCTTCTACCAGCCACCATTTTCCTACTGGACCGTGAATGAAATCTCGGCACTGGAGTGTGTCACTTCCATATCGCTATTGTAAGCCCATACCGCCCAGTAATAGGTCTTTCCAGAAACCAATGACGGGGCCGCATTTTGCAAGGCTGGATAGTCCTTGAAGTTACTATACTCCACATTGCCCGCCTGCCCACTCATCCCACTCGTCCACATGGCAATACAGTCCTGGGTATTCACGATCTTTTTTCCCTCAATCTTGAGATGATTGGTAAACACCCCCACCACCTGGTAATAAATCCCCTCTGGAGAATTCCAGACAAAGGTGGGAGTAGATGTCGCGGTGGTTTTAGGAGAGGTAACCACAATAAGCCTTGTTCCCTCGAAAAGAGGGTTTTCCTGTGAGAGAGAAGAACACCCTCCTATCAGGGTCATGGTCAATATCACAAAAAATATATTTTGCTTCATAGCCCTCCTCCTTAATAGGCAAACTGGAGACCAACACCTATGAAAAGGTTTTGCATCACCACGGTTTTCTCGGCGATATTATAGTCTCCAAAGAGATTCACCACCCGATAACGCAGAACCACCTCTGAAGGACTTGTCGTATAATAGGTCATCTCGACAAAGGGCGAAACCTGACCTGTGGGAAAGAGGGTGAGTCCTCCTACCCCTTTGGCATAGAAACGAACATCATCCCACGAGGTATCCCGATCCCCAGGAAAGACAATACCAGCGCCCGCTCCAAGGTAAGGGGAAACATACCGACTCTGATAGGAAAAGGCATACTTCACCACAAGATCCAGCCGGTGATAGTAAAGAAACTGGGTTTCTTCAAAGGTCTTGCCGCCGGGAAGATTGGTACTATATTTGTGGGTGATGAGATTTCCTCCATACTCCACCCCCACAATAAAACCCTTGTTGAGGTATTCGACTACCCCTATATTGAAAAAGGGTTGGTAAGGATCTGCTGAAAGCAATGGAAGAAAATGAAGCCCAATCGTTGTTCGGAAGGGTCTCACCTCACCAGTCTGTTTTGTTAAAGCCACGGAGACCTTGGTCGTTTCCTTGGCTTTTATGGTCACGGTTTTTCGATACACCTCATAATTTTTGAGCGTTATGGTGAGGTCATAGGTGCCCGGCTTCATCATCCTTTTGGCAATAGGGGTATAACCCAAAATCTCATCCCCTACTCTCACCTCTGCCCCAGAAGGCGAAGTCTCAAGAGAAAGATATCCCACTTCACTTCCTGTGATCCCCAAACTCATTTTTTCAGCCATTTCCTGAACAGAGGCAAAAAGTGCATCCCCCAACGGGGCTTCTCTTTTCTCTGCCAAGATTATGACACCAGAGGAAACCTCCACCAGTCGGGCGTTGACCTCTACCCTGTCTTTCACCACGGTATAACTCCCTAACAGAAGGTACTGGGCCGACACAAGTGCCCCTATCCGAAGAGAGTTTGAGACATCAGTTTCCACTAACCCTGTAAGCACCAGTTTCTGTTCCTGAATGAGAGATTTGAGTTGTTGGCGTTCCACCACCCTGATGTCCTTGTTTTTTGAAAATGCGGTGACAAAACTCTCCGCTAAACCCGAAGAGAGAAAGTCATACCCGCTTTGCTGACTGAGATTCTTGAAATCAAGAACCGCTACCGTTTTGCTTTCACTCCCAAAACATAAACCCCATGCTATAACAAAAAGCACTCCACTCCAAACCATCCTTCGCATACGCTACTCCTTTTTTTCTGATTTACTATACCCTCTTTTTCTCAAAAAATCAACTTTTTTGTGCAAAAAAGAGAAAGTCTTTTCGTTCCAAATGTCGTCCCACATAGGAAACTGAATACCTATTTTCACCTTTCCTGTGAAGGGACATAACATAAAAGCTTTCTGTTCTGGTACCTATTGAAAAAAGTCGTGCTTGCAAACATATAACGACAAGATAGGGCTATTACCCTGTTTCAGATAAACCTTTGTTCTTTGCTGAAACAAAGTCATAGCCATCGTCCCAACAGCGGTGCTATATCTAACCTCTGCTGGAAGAGAAACCCTGCGAGTTGGTGAGAGAAGGTCTTGTTATTCCTCTCTTTTTTCTGTACCCCACCGGGCCGCTTTTGCGGTTGTGTACTCTTGGCCTGTGGCGGGAAAGTCCTTCCGAAGTGAGGATGCAGGAAGCACCCGAGGCGACATCTTCTGTTGCTTTTCCCTAAAAGCCCACCGAAGCATAGCCGCGGGGCTTTTGCTGAGACAGAGTAATAGCCGTGGGTGGTTTTTCTCCCTGAAACAAGGTGATAGCCACCACTTGAGTTTGTATGGAGGTTGGTTAAACGTTTAACCAATGAGGTGGTTAGCTGAGACAGGGGAATAGCCAGAGGGGGAGGGGATTTGTGTAGACATAGGTTAAACGTTTAACCAGGTGGTGTGTTTGCTGAAACAAGGTCATAGCCCCGGTGTCCTGCGGTCTCAGAAAGCTCGCTTCTTGCTGAAACATCGCCATAGCCTTCCCGCCCCTGACTGCGGTGCGCCGTCGGAGAAGCCCCGGCGGGAGGGAAAGCCCTGCGGGCTGGTAACGGAAGTCATCGTCTTTTCACCACTGGCCGAGCCACAGGAGGTGGCGAGGAAGCCCGGGGTCAGACAGGGAGGGCTGTCCCCGGGCGGCTACAGAAGAGAGCGGGGCTACAGGCTTTTGTTTCAGCCCGCACCGTGGGAGACAGGTCGGTGGCTACAGAAACCGCCGCAGGGGCGGGGACGGGGTTTTCAAAAGGGGCGGAGCCCCTTTTGCCCCGTGCGGGAGCGCTTTTTCCGAAGTCAGGATGACGAGTTGATGTCGCCCACGGAGAAAGGACTTTACCCTAAAGAAAAGGTGTCTGCTTGCCCGCAAAACCGGCCCATAGTTCGTCCGAGGCGCATGCGTAGCATGCGACGAGGACAACGCCATTCTGCACCCGTCTATCGCCGCGAGGGCAAAACTTTTTGATGAATGTGAAACTACAACAAGGGAATAGCCATCTCCTCACGAAAAAATCTTCGTTTGCTTTTTTTCCTGTTTAACTGTATGATAAAATCGATAAAAAAAGCAAAAGGGGGATACCTATGAAAAGAAACTTTTTTGCTTTTTTCATGGCAGGTGTGGTGTGGAGTATGCTTCTCTCATGTCAGACACCCCAAAAACCCTTTGACAGAGGAATGAGCTTTTTCTACCAGCAGAACTACACAAGCGCCATCGAAGCCTTTGCACAGGCCTTTTCAGAGAACGACAGGCCAATTGAAGCCGCCATCATGCACGCCACTTCTCTGCAAGAAGGAGAAGAGTACCAAGAAGCCCTCACCGTATGTGAGAAGGCCCTTGCACGTTTCCCTGATTCCCTTGCCCTCTGGGTAGAACAGATGCGTGTAGCAAGAGCCCTCACCAATGAGTCGCTTCTTGCTCTGTGTCGAACCAACATCCAGAGACTCTCTCCACAAAATGCCTGGGACTACAGAGCCCTCGGTTTTTTCTACAAGACATTTGAAAAGAACTCCCCTCAAGCCCTCGATGCCTATTCCAAGGCTATCGAAAAAGACCCTCAATTTGCCTTGGCCTACATTGATCGCGGTGATCTCTATTACGACCTCGACCAGGAGAACAACGCTATCCAGGACTACACTCAGGCCATAAAAATAAGCCCTCACTATGCTTATGCCTACTATAGCCGCGGCAATGCGTATCTCAACCGCAAGCAATATAGACAAGCCCTCAAAGACTTCAACAAAGCTATCAAAATAAACCCCCGCTACGCCCTCGCTTACCACGACAGGGGAGTGATCTACTATAGACTGAAAAAGTATGCAAAAGCCAAAGCAGAGTGGCTCAAAGCTAAAGAGCTTGATCCTCATGGGAGAGCCGGGGAACTGGCTGAAGGAAACCTTTGGCTTCTTCCTTGAAAACCTGAAGCCCTTGGTTTCAAGACCATTGTTCAGCCCCTTGCGTTGTTAGCAGGGGGCTTTGTTTTTTTTGGCTTTGAGAAAAGCCACCTTTCCCCATACAAAAGCCCCTTTTTGAGACCTTTGCACGAATGTGCGAAGGTCTCAAAAAAGTGGTAAAAAAACAAAAAATAGTATAAAAATGTTCCTTAACGTAATAAATAAACCTATTCCTTTGAACAAAAAAAGACAAATAAGCCCTTGTAAATGGAAAAAACGGGGTTTCAGGGGCGTAGCCCCTGAAACAAACAAGGGAAGAAAATACCCGTGCAAGGGTCTCTTTTTTGTTTTTTTTCTCTTTTTGCTTCATAATATACTAAAAAATTTTTCTCAGGAGTACCTCTATGCCCAAACTTACCCCAAAATTCTTTACGGTCATGAGAGAAGGATACACCCTCAAAATGTTCTGGCAGGATCTTTCGGCCGGGGTTCTTGTGGGTATTGTTGCTCTCCCTCTTGCTATCGCCTTTGCGATTGCCTCCGGGGTCAAACCGGAACAGGGGCTCTATACGGCCATTGTCGCAGGGTTTCTCATCTCTTTTCTCGGGGGAAGCCGTGTTCAGATAGGTGGCCCTACCGGAGCTTTTGTCGTGATTGTCGCTGGTATCATGCAGCAATATGGCTATGATGGGCTGGCTGTTGCTACCTTTATTGCCGGTTTTCTTCTCATTCTGATGGGGCTTCTTCGATTGGGTAGTGTCATTCGTTTCATTCCCCACCCTGTCACCGTCGGATTTACGGCTGGTATTGCCGTGATTATCTTCACTTCCCAGATCAAGGATTTTCTTGGTCTTGCGATACCAAACCTGCCTGCTGAATTCGTAGGAAAGATTGAAGCCTACCTCCACAGTATAGGAACCATCAATCCCTGGGCCGTTATTATTGGCGGAGTATCATTTCTGATTATCATCCTCTGGCCAAAAGTTTCCAGAAAGATTCCGGGATCTTTAGTGGCTATTCTTGTCTCCACCATTCTCGTGCAGATTTTCAATCTCCCTGTCGAAACGATTGGACAACGATATGGAAGTGTTCCCAACATGCTTCCTGCCCCAAGGATCCCTCACGTCTCGTTAGAGATTGTACAGAAAATGTTTTCTCCTGCCCTCACCATCGCTCTTCTCGCCGGTATCGAAAGTCTGCTTTCGGCGGTGGTGGCTGATGGTATGCTCGGTACTCGTCATCGTTCCAATATGGAACTCATTGCCCAGGGAATAGCCAATATCGCCTCTCCTATTTTTGGTGGTATTCCTGCCACAGGGGCCATTGCACGTACAGCCACCAATATCAAAAACGGTGGTCGTACTCCCGTGGCTGGTATGATTCATGCTATCACACTCTTATTGATTCTGATGTTCTTTGGCAAATGGGCATCTCTCATTCCCTTAGCATCTTTAGCGGCCGTCCTTATGAAGGTGGCTCTCAATATGAGCGAATACCATGTCTTTGCTGCCATCTTCAAAACCACCAAATCTGACATCGCTGTCCTTATGACCACCTTCCTCCTCACGGTGTTTATTGATCTCACCGTGGCTATTGAAGTTGGTATTGTTCTTGCCGCTCTGCTTTTCATGTATCGAATGTCAAATGTCACCCAGGTCTCTCACCTCACCGAGGAAATGGAAGAAGAAGAAACTGCCGACCCTAAATCTATTAGAACAAGGGATATTCCGAAGGGTATTGAGGTTTTTGAAATCCAGGGTTCTCTCTTCTTCGGCGCTGCAGAAACCTTCAAAAGCCGTATTCGGAATATCCAGAAGCCTCCCAAAGTGCTTATTCTCCGGATGCGTCATGTCTATGCTCTTGATGCTACAGGGCTTGCTGTGCTTGAAGACCTCTATAACAAATGTAAACAGGAAAAAACCCGCCTCATCCTCTCCGGTGTTCATGCCCAGCCACTCGATATCCTTATTCGAAGCGGTCTTGCTGACAAGATTGGAAAGGAAAATCTCTTCAAGGATATCGATGACGCCCTCGCCAAAGCCAAAGAACTTCTACCTGCGTAGAAGAGTTTTCTCGTACGAAAAATCCAGGACCTTTGCGAAAAGCAAAGGTCCTTTTTTGTCTAGGCAACCACCATTAGCTTTTTTGCGAAACCCTTTTCTTTCCCTTACACTATACCCATGATGTGGGATGCACACTGTCACCTTCACGACTCACGGATCACCGATCTTCCCCAGCAACTCCATCAGGCAAAAGAAATACCCATTTCCCGATGGGTGGTCTGTTCTACAGGACCGGAAGACTGGGAGAAAGTGCTTTCTCTCTCTTTGCAGGACGATGCTCTTTTCCCAGCCTTTGGTGTCCATCCCTGGTATATAGACAACCTTCCCCCTCAGTGGGAAAGCCAATTGTTCGACTACCTGAAAAACCACACCTGTTTTGTGGGAGAATGCGGCCTTGACTTTGAAAAACCCCCTCAAGAGATTCAAGAAACCATCTTTGCTACCCAGATACGCATGGCTATTGAATTAGGAAGACCCCTCAATATCCATTGCCGAAAGGCATGGCACAGGCTTTTTCCCCTGTTGAAACCGGCTATCAACAAGATACCGGGCTTTGTTATCCATGCCTACTCACAAAATCGTGATATAGCCATGCAGATTGCCTCCTACGGCGGCTTTGTCTCCTTTGCCTGCCATATCCTTCGGCCATGGAACCAGTCCCGTTATCAGAGAATCATCACAGAAATACCTCTTGAAACCATCCTGATCGAAACAGATGCCCCTGATATTCCTCTTTATACCCTAAAAACAGGCCTCTCTTCTCTTTCACGGCTCTCTGATCTTGCCCTGGTGGCCAAACAAATCTGCGAGTGGAAAAACATTTCCCGGGAAACCCTCTCTCAAAGCCTCACAAAAGCCTGGGAAAAACTCACCTCCTGAAACCAAAAGCAACCCTTCTCTTTCCTGAATTGAGACCTTTGCACTTTCGTGCAAAGGTCTCAAAAAAGTAATACAAAACGAAAAATGATATAAAAGTATTCACTTTCATAATAAATAATTCTCTATTTTTGAATAAAAAAGACAAACCAGCCCTTGTGAACGGAAAAATCGGGGTTTCAGGGGCGCAGCCCCTGACCCAAACAGGGGAAGAAAACACTCGTGCAGGGGTCTCGAATTATAAAGGCAAAAAAATCTCGGCTATCACCTTGCCTCAAGAGAACGTCTCTTTGCTAAAACAGGGAAAGAGCCTCTTCTTTTTTAGGTGCTTGCTACGTCTTGATAATGACAAGCGTCATATCATCATAAATCTCAGCCCCGGCGGTGAAATCCCGAATCTCCTCAAGGATCTTTTGCTGAATCTCTCCAGCAGAGAGATAATCATATCGTTGAATAAGAGCCTTCAAACGCTGAATACCAAATTCTTCCTCGGCTGGATTGATACATTCCGTCATTCCATCAGAATACAACACAAAGATCTGATCACTCTCGTAGCGATAGGTTTCTGTGACATACGTTGCCTCAGCAAAAAGCCCAACCGGCTTTCCCGGTGTAGAAAGCTCAATAAACTCCCTTTTTTCCCTATCCCATACCAAAAGGGGATAATGCCCGGCGTTACTAAAAAAAAGCGTCTGAATCTCTGTGTCCACAAAACCAGCAAACAGCGTAGCAAAACTCAAGGTTCTCCATTCATGCTCCGGTTTTTTTCGAGAAAGCATGGTATTCAATCGATGAAGGAGAGCATTGACCGTGGACGATCCAAACTGATACCCTTGAACCGTACTATGAATCATCATAGTAATCAACGCTGCAGAAACCCCTTTCCCTGAAACATCAGCCACCACAAAGCCAAGTTCATGAGAAGACACCACCTCAAGCCACAGATAATCCCCACTCAACCACTTTGCCGGTTCCTGATAAAAAGCAATATCAAGCCCCCGAACTCTTGGGATCTCCCGCTGAAAAAGTGTTTCCTGAATCTCCGAAGCCAAAGCGAGTTCTCTCTCTGTCTGCTGTGTCTCCTCTGCTTTCTCAAAAAAGATCACATTCTGATACAATACCTCAATCAACCGAAGAATGGCCCTGAGTTCCTTTATCTCACGAAGAGAAAAGCCCTCCTCATCACCAACCGTGGCAAACTGGACAAGCACCTCTACCTGACCCTCTCGCATCACTGAAAGTACCGCCTCACACTTTGCGGCATCAAAATACCTGAAAAAAGCCTCCACATCACGTCGAAATGGCCTCTGATGAAGCACAAGCTCCCTGTCAAAATACCCCTCACCACTCTCAAAATGCTTCACAAGAGAAAAATCCACCTCTATTTTTCCCCGCAGGCCTCTCGTGGAAAAAACAGCAAAAAATTCCTCCCCGTGCCTTTCTACAATATCCACATCCCTTTCTATCATATCCTTCAAAAAAAGAGCCAAGGCTTCATAAAACTCATCTCGACTCTTGTTTTGACCAAGATGTCTCACTAAAAGAGGAAATCTCTCTTCCTCAATAGCCTGGTTTTGAAAAAGTTTTCTCAAAAAAGTGAGCAAAAGCACTGCAAAGACGAAATAAAGAGCCATACTCCCCGAAAAAACAAACAAAAACACCTCCGCCGCCAGTTCCATAAACCACCGACGAAAGATATAAAACAACATCGCTGGCAATCCCATCAAAAAGAACCCAAAAAGGGCTAAAGACACAAACCGTATCACCTTTTCCCTGAGTTTGAGTGTCCGAAAGGTATTGGCTACATAAAAGACCACTCCCCCCAACACCAAAAGAGACAAGGCCTTGACTGAGAGAAAAGCTACCTTTTCTTCCCCTGCAAGAAACATCACAAGAGCCACACCACTCCCTGCAAGAAGATAGCGAATCCGTCGCTGTTGAAAGGCGTATGGCACAGCCATATACCTCATGAGAGCCTCTATACCAGCAAACACAAAAATAATCACCGTATAGACAACAGCAAGGATTCTCCCAACCGATGGGACTACCATTACATTACGAGAATTTGTCGGAAGAGAATAAAGATAGAGAGAATCATACAAACCACCAAAAAAACCAAAAACAGAAAACAAAAGACTGATACCCATGAGCGGAATTACCCGACGGGGAAAGGCCTTTTCCTCCTGTGTCAACCACAACACAAAAAGCCAGCCCATCCACCCCTGATGGACCCAGAGCACATCCTGTATTCTCTGAATCCAGCCCAAAAGCACCATATTATTGTTTTGAGCCACATACAGTTTGAGCCCCCAGAGAAGAGCATAGAGAGCCAAAGTGCCATTCCAGAGAGCGGCTATCAAGGTCACTCGATTGAAATTCATCACAAGCATATCCAGCGCCAGCACAACAAGCACAAAAGCCACCAGAAAAAGGCTTGCTGTCTCAATCATTGTCCACCCTCCGCAAAAACCCCATAATAAGTTCC
The DNA here is from genome assembly GCA_013177995.1 of Brevinematales bacterium. Taxonomy (GTDB): domain Bacteria; phylum Spirochaetota; class Brevinematia; order Brevinematales; family Thermospiraceae; genus Thermospira. Next base: position 58,303 of record JABLXN010000023.1, read on the forward strand.
ATGACTCTCTCTTTTACCCCCTCATGATTGAGAAGGAGATGCCTTCGACTTTCCTTATCCCAGCGCATATCAAAAATAGTAGCCTCTCGATGTGCCCCCTTCAGAGCCCTCATAAAATGAAAAATACTCGAAGGATTCACCGTCCGATCCCTATTCGATTGTACCAAAAGACAAGGAGCTTTGACGAAAGCCAAACGCTTTCTCATCTGTCGAAGACCTATTCTCTGAGTATGAACAGCCCTTGCCCATATCACACCCTCAATCCCATAACGTTTTTCAATAGACGAGGACGGGGGAATTTTTTTTACCTCCCACCATGGACAAAAAAGCCCAATCCATCCGGAGAGAAGAAGAAAAAGATTTCTCGAAAAAGGCCGAAAATAATGCCAGCCAAAAAGCCCATAAGGAGCCGCTACAGCAAAAACGGCCCTCACCTCATACCAGGAAGCAAGGTGCAAGGCTATACTTCCCCCAATACTCGCCCCTCCTACGGCAACTTTCTCATACTTTCCTAAAAGATTTTGAAGACTTTTTTCTGCTTCCTCATACCAGAGAAAGTACAAAGGCCCTACTTCCAGCTTGCCAAGGTCTTCTTTCGTAGCCACCGTTTCTGGCATAGCTGGAATATACACATCCCATCCCTCTTCATACAACCTCTTCCCCAATTCCTCCAACGACAAGGGAAGACCAGAAAACTCATGAAGAAGAAGCACCGCTTTTTTCGTGTTGTAGGGATGAAGCATCTCAAGAGAAGGGAGAAAAACCTTCCCCTTTCCCTTGGCTAACCAGCGTACCCAGAACAGGGTCTCATTGATCACGACAAAAACAAGGAGAAGAAAAATTCCCAAACCAATCAGCCACCCCACCTGACAAACCTCCTATCGGAACTGGAGATACACCACGAGAGCCAGTCCTAAAAGCGAAAAATTATACAAGAAATCCTCAAGGGGGATATGCCAAATCTTTATCCCCCATATTGCCCTGTCATTATAGAAAATCGTTGGGAGATTCACATACAACCCATCAAAAATCACAAACGCCACCATAGAAAACCCCATGAAAATCCAGAACGTCGAAGAAGTGATGATCCCAGGAGAAAAAAAGGCCGAAAGAAACCAGAAAAAAGCCACACTTCCCATGGCTAAAAGGGTATAGCCCTGTTTTCGCCAGACCCAGGCAAGAACCATAAATAGAAACCCAAAAACAAGTTGAATCCACCACAGAGAAGGAATATCTTCCGTCACAGGAAAAAGAACACGACTCACTTCATACACAAAAAGACAGGCATACGGAACCACCACAAAGAAAAGCCACTCCCCCGGTGGAAGCCCGAACCATCTCACCTCACCCACATACTCGTTGTTAAACCGCCAGTGTCCCCACTTGACCGCTAACATATCCCACACAATATAGAGTCCTCCAACGATAACCACACTTGCGAACACAGCCGGGAGATACTGAATAAAGAAAGCCAACGGATGAAACGAAAGAAGAAAAGGCCCTGCAAAAATTCCAAGGGAAATCAGGGTATAGGTATGTTTTTTCATTTTCTCCTCCACACTCCTTCAATCCGGGCTATAAAAAGATCATGATAATCACCCTGCGCATAAAAAGCCCGCCTGATGTCCTCCCTCAAGAGAGAAGAAGGTTCTATGGGTTGCCGACAGGCTGTGGTACAGGAAAGCGCCATCTCCGCCTCCTCAAAAGCCACTCCCCCCTCTTCCAGAGAAAACGGGGTAAGCCCCGCTAAACGCATCTTTTCTATTTCTCGACCAGATTTTGCCCCACAGATTTCGAGAATATCTCGATGAGATTCAGGCAAAAAGACAAGCGTAAACGAAGGATATTTCATCAAAAACTCGTGGGTATAACGACTCGGCCGCACAAAAACAAAGGCCATGGGTTCATTCCATACCACTCCAACCCCACCCCAGCTTGCCGTCATCATATTATAGGACTCAAGAGTTCCTCCCACGACAAGCATCCATTTTTCCCCTATCCATTCAAACACATTCCAGGAAAGTTCTGAAAGTGGTATAGAATGCAGCATACTCGTCTCCCTCATCAGGTATAATTTTCCCGAAAATTAAACAACAGAGAAAGGGCATTCCCGTTCGCATTATAGGTCAAAGCCGATGTGAGATGCTTCATCAGGCGTATTCCCCGTCCCGTGATGGTCTCATTGTCAATAAGGGATACGGGTACATGCCTTCGTACATCAAATCCCTCTCCCGGATCCTGAATAAACACCCGTAGTGCTTCAGGACCAATCTCATAGGCGATAGAAATCTTCTTGCTATAGTCCATCTGACTCCCATAGGTGATGGCATTCACCAGAGCCTCGTGAATCACCGTTTCAATATGCCAGTGTTCATCGCATTGATAGCCAAGGAGTTTATTCTTGAACATCTCGGTAGTAAGACCAACCGCCCCAAGGGATGATTGAATGAAAAACGTGTACTTTTCCGCTGGTAAAAACTGCATCACATAAAGAAGAGAGACCCCTCGAAAATTCCGCCGAAAATACCTCTGGAGAAAACTGAGTGCCTCATCCGCCACAAGTTCACATTCTTTTTTTGGCCGGGAGATAAGAAGTTCCCTCTCAAGTGGCTGATCTAAAGCAAGCAGAATCTCTCCCTCATTGACCCGAAAGGAGTGGTCTATATCCACCGGTCTGAACGGTACATCACACGTCCCCACATAATAATACACCTTTTTCCGTCGAGCTACCTTTACCACCCCTTCATGATACGTGAGCACATCAGGCAAATGCTCAGGCAAAGCTTCATAATCATAAAAAGGATTATCCCAGAGATCAATACCCACCCGAAGCGAATACTTATCAAAACTCCTGGCAAAACGATAAAAAGGCCCATTCTGGTTATTGAGCGTGAACCAGACATTTCGTGTCAACGTGAAATCCAGAAGTTCATCCTTGACGGTAAGCGGAAACCGTCTTCTGTGGTTCATAATTTCTCATACGCCCTGTAATCTTTTCTTGCCCTTTTTCCTACATAGGTATCATACTTTCGTAGCGTAATCCCTTCACCCGGTCTGGCACATAGCACATCACTCCCGGTGATCATTTCACCAGAGTGAATATCCCTTGCCGCATAGAGACCTCGCATCGAAAGGGGACGAATCTTTTGCTCAAAATCCGTGATTTTTTTCTTTCCGCATCCTATGGCCACCTCAAGTTGCCGTATCTCTGCCACCATTTTGCCAAACCTTTCAGGATCAAGAGACACGGGGTGATCCGCCTCCTGAAGTTTAGCGTTATCCGTAAAATGCCTTTCGATGATTCTTGCCCCTAAGGCTACAGCCGCTACACTGAATACTGTTTCCAAGGAATGGTCCGAGAACCCAACCGTGGTACGAAACCTTTCAGAAAGGGTTTTGATAAACGCCAAATCCATATCCCCGGCCTCAGAAGGATAGCGAGACACACAATAGAGAAGCCCCAACCTTTCTTTTGGGAAAAACCGCACCGCTTTCTGAATCTCCGAAAGACCCACAAAGCCTGTCGAAAGAATAGCATAGGCCTTCTCTCTTCTCACATAATTCCCTATCTCTCGCAGAAAAGGTTCAAAAGTAATATCGGCACTGGCTACCTTGATCACAGGAATCTTCTCGCTTATCATCCATCGAAGAGAAGAAAAGTCTAAGGGAGTAGCAAAAAACAAAACTCCCTTCTTCTCCGCATATTGTCTGAGACGTCCAAAAGCCTCATACGAAAGTTCGTACTTCGCAAAGATTTCCCTCACAGGAGAATCCGGATGATAAAATTCTGTGGTCCGATAAATCTGAAACTTCACCGCATCGGCACCACATTTCACCGCCTCATCAATCAATCTCAGGGCATATTCCTCACTCCCGAGATGATTAATACCAATCTCAGCAACGACCAGAACCCGCACATCTGTGGGATCAAAGGCACGATACCACTCCATATTCCTCTCATATCTTTAGAGTATTTTGACAATCTGCGCAAACGAATGCTCTCTTCGCAAAGGATAGATACCCTCTTTCGTCATGGCATCCTTCACCTCTGCAAGCAAAGCCTCTGAAGACTTTCCTCCCAGAGCCTCCTGATTTTCCTGCGTGACCAAAAAAGCGGCAATCTGTTTTCTTTCCTGTTTCAGCCTGTTCTGATGAACCGTCATCTCCTGATCGATCTGTTGAGAAAGGGTATAGAGCGTTTTCTCATCAGAGACCTTCACACTCATATAGGCAAGCGGGGTCTCTCCCTGAAAACGGGTGCCACTCACTATCTGCTGGAGTTCCTGAGAAAAAGCCTCATAGTTTCGCTGTTCCACAGCCGTACGAGAAAACTCCGCCACGCGCTTTTTGAGAAGTTCTAAACCAGAAAGCACCACCTCATGCCGCATAAAATTCTGCTCTCTATCACGAATGGCAAGAAGTTTTTCATCTGTCTGTCGAAGAAGACCAACCTCATCCTGAGACGTTTTCAGAAGACGGGCTGAAACCCCCCGTGATTCCGTCTGTTTCTGCTTTTGAATCCTGTCAAGCGCCACCGTGCTATGCAGAATATCCTCAATCCTCATAAACCCCTCCTTGTTTTCTTCCTTTTTCTCCCAAGCATATTATAACACAAATCTGGAAAAAGTAAAGAAAAATAAAGAAAATTTCCATTTCGAGACCTTTGCACGGGTATTTTCTTCCCTTGTTTGTGTCAGGGGCTACGCCCCTGAAACCCCGCTTTTTCTGTTTCCAAGGGTCTATTTGTCTTTTTTTATCCAAAAAATAGGCTTATTTATTATAGAAAGGAAATATTTTTATACTCTTTTTGCTTTTTTATCACTTTCTTGAGACCTTTGCACATTCATGCAAAGGTCTCATTTCGAGGCAGTCCCCTTCAACGTCAAGAGAAGGGTAACGGTTTTCTGAAAAAAGATTTCTCCAATACTCTTTTTTGTTTTTTTCCTTCACCTATGCTATAATATCGTACCTTAATTTTTTATGGAGGAGAAATCATGCGACGAAGCCAGATGCTTCTTCCCACACTTCGAGAAGATCCCAAGGATGCAGAGATTGCCTCTCATATTCTCATGATGCGGGCAGGGATTATCCGAAAACTGGATGCAGGACTTTATACCTTTTTGCCTCTTGGCCATCGTGTCCTTCTCAAGGTTATTCAGATCATTCGCGAAGAGATGAATAGAGCCGGGGCTCAGGAGCTTCTTCCCCCTATTCTGATCCCGGCAAGTCTCTGGAGAGAATCCGGACGTTACGACATCATGGGCAAGGAGATGATGAGACTCCAGGATCGCCACGAAAATGATATGGTCCTTGGTCCCACTCATGAAGAGGTTTTCACCCACATTGTGAGAGAAAATGTACAGTCCTATCGCGATCTCCCTCTCAATCTCTATCAGATAAATACCAAATTCAGGGATGAGATCCGTCCTCGATATGGGGTGATGCGATGTCGAGAATTCATCATGAAAGATGCCTACTCCTTTGATATTGACGAAGCCGGGCTTGAGAAAAACTATCAGGCCATGAGAGAAGCTTACAGACGGATTTTCACCCGATGCGGGCTTGAGGTTATTCCTGTGGAGGCAGATACCGGAAATATGGGTGGATCAAACTCCGAAGAATTCATGGTACCTTCTTCTGTGGGAGAAGAAACTATCATCCATTGCCGGAGTTGTGGGTATGTGGCCAATGTAGAACGGGCTCAGGCAAAGCGAGAGTTTTCTCCTTCTTCTGAAGAGATGCTTCCCCTTGAGGAAATCGCTACCCCAAATATCCGGACCATTGAAGAACTGGTGGCTTTTCTCAAGGTTTCCGCCGAGAAGTTTATCAAAAGCCTGGTCTATCGCACAGAAAACGAGATAGTGATGGTGCTGATCCGCGGAGATTTCATGGTCAATGAGACCAAACTCAAACATGCCATAGGGTGTATTGAACTTGAACCGGCCACAGAAGAAGAGGTAGAAAAAGTGACCGGCGCTCCGATTGGATTCGTCTCTCCTGTTCGTCTCAGGCAAAAGGTGCGCATCATTGCTGACGAATCTATCCCCCCCTTGCGCAATGCTATCTCCGGGGCTAACAAAAAAGACTATCATCTCAAAAACATAAACCCTGGAAGAGATTTCTCATGGGATGTCGTGGCTGATATCCACGAGGTCCAAGAAGGCGAAAAATGTCCCTACTGTAGCCAGGAACTCAAGAGTTATAAGGGTATTGAGGTGGGACATATCTTCAAACTTGGCTACAAATACACAGAGGCTATGAACGTCAGAGTACTGGACAAAAATGGCCAGAGTATTACGCCAATTATGGGGTGTTATGGTATTGGTGTGGGTCGTACCATTGCCAGCGTGATAGAACAGAATCATGATGCCAATGGTATTATTTGGCCAATGAGCATAGCCCCCTTCCATGGCATCATTGTCCCCGTTAACATGTCTGATCCCGCTACCGTTGAAGCCGCCGAAAAACTGTATCAGAAGCTTTCTACACACTTTGAGATACTGCTTGATGATAGGGATGAACGACCCGGGGTGAAATTCAAGGATGCCGATCTGATTGGTATTCCTATTCGTATCACCATTGGCAAATCCTTTACCGAAGAAAAGAAGGTGGAACTCAAACTCCGTCGTTCTGAGGAAAAGCACCTGGTAGCCCTCGATGAGGTGGAAAAGGTTTTTGAGGACTGGTATGAGAAAGAGATGGCTCCTTATCGTCTGTAGTGGGATTCTTCTCGGGCTTTTCTCAGGATGTGGGAAAGCGGTCCGACGACTTGAGCCTTTTTTCTACCGGTTTGATATAGGTCAAACCCTTCGGTATCGTTTTCGAGTCGAAAGCCAGATGTCCCTTGAGGCCGGGCTTGTCGGTTATCAGGGAACGATCATCATAACCGGGGCTTTGTATCTCACCCCTGTAGCCTTTACCAACGGAGAGTATCTCTTTCACATGCTGATCAAGGATGTCACCGTAGAAAATGCCGACAGAAGCCTCTCAGGAGGGATTTACGGCTACATCAACTACCTGAGTGCCACCTTTTACGAATGGTATATGACACCTACAGGGAAGATCACGGTGTACTATCGGAATCTTCCCCTCTACCCCCTCCAGTGGTTTGCCAATATGGTGATTGTGGATGTCTCCCAGTGGGATGAACTCACAGGAAAGGGAGAAGAAAAAGCCACCAATTTCTCAGCCCTTTTCCAGAATCAGGAAATCACCGTGGATACCACCCTTTTTCAGCGGCTTGTGGGAAGCTCTTCCGAAAGTTATACGATCTCCCAGCAGTATAGCTATACAGCCTACAAGGAAAAGGCATTTCCATTGGCTACCGTGGAGATGCAGATGGAAACCAAACTCGGCAGAAAATCTCATCGTCTTTTGTCCAAAGAAGGAAGTTTTCAATTCCAGGGAACCGTACCCTTTCTCCGACAGGGGATTTTTACCCTTTCGGCACGTTTCCAGGGACTTGGTAAGTTTACTCTCGAGGAGGACCCTCTTCAATGACAAGAGACACACTTCTCAGGGAAATCCACCGTTTTCTTGATCATTTAACCGTGTCTTCTATCATGGTCCCCCGTTCAGAGGTGATCCTGATTGATGCAGCCTCGTCTTTTCAGGAGATTGTGGATATTATCCGAAAAGAGGGGTATTCTCGATATCCCGTGTACGAAAATCACGTGGATAATATCATAGGGGTTCTCTATGCCAAGGATCTCCTGGGACAGATGGTATCCGAGGAACTTTCTCTCAAGAAAATCTTAAGAAAACCCATCTTTGTATCCGAAAATAAAAAGGTATCCCAGCTTCTCTCCGAATTTCGTCAGACCCATATTCATTTGGGTATCGTGGTCGATGAATTTGGAACGATGGTGGGTATTGTCTCCCTTGAGGATATCTTAGAGGAACTGGTGGGAGAAATTGAAGACGAATTTGACACCAAAACAACGGAAAAGGAGTATGAGATTCTCCCGGATGAAAGTGTTATCCTTTCTCCCAAAATGGCCATCAGTCGTTTCAACGAGGTTTTCAAACAAAAAATTCCCGAAGATAATTTTGAAACCATCGGGGGCTTTTTGATGGGAGAAAAGGGTTATGTGCCTTCTTTAGGGGAGACTATCGAATACAATGGGCTTGTGTTCACGATTCTTGACGTCAAGGGTAGCCGTATTCAAAAAATAGGGATGAAGAAAAAATGAGGCTTTTTATCGCTATCGATATTGATGAATCCACCAAAAAGACTCTTGCCGAAGCTGTGAGATCACCCCAACAAAAACTCAAAGACCTTTCCTGGACCACGCCAGAGCAGTGGCACCTCACCCTTGCCTTTTTAGGAGAAGTAGAAACCTCTCTTGCCCTTTCTCTTCAAAAAAGGCTTGCTGAGGTGAAAGCCTTTCCTTTCGTCCTGAAGATAGGAGGAACAGGGGTTTTCCCCCATTGGGCAAGTCCACGGGTATTCTGGGCCGGTGTCTCTGAAAGCGAAGACATGCAAAATCTCTATGCCCATCTGTGGGATATCCTCAAGACAGAAGGTTTCTCCCCTGATGAAAGGGGTTTTCACCCCCATCTCACCCTTGCCCGTATCAAAAAAGTCCTTTCGCTTGAGGAAAAGAAACTTCTCCAGACGGTAAGCATACCGGCAAAGGAAGTCCACATCGACGCCTTTCATCTCTATCAGAGTGAACTTCATCCACGGGGGGCACGATATACGAAACTCATGACCTATCCTCTCAAGGAGACACCCAATGGATAAAGAGTTTGCCACGGTTGTTCGAGGTCTTCTGGAAAAGGGCCAGCCCTTCAGTTTGAAGTTCTATGTCATCAACGAGGATATCGAAAGAAAAGTAGAAACAGCCCTTCATACTGTTTTCGAGTTTTATAACCGCCAGGAATACACAGGGGTAATTTATACCTGTGTGAAGGAACTGATGATCAATGCCACCAAGGCAAATCTCAAGCGTGTTCTTTTTGAGATGAATCATCTTGATATCCACAACGAGAATCACTATCTTGAGGGAATGCTTGCCTTTCGAAATCTTTTAGCAGAAAAGAGTTATCATACCTTTCTCCCCCAGTTGAAAGAAAAGAATTTCTGGGTGACGGTCCGTCTGAACCATTCCCCTGATGGAGTCAAGATTGAGGTTATCAATAACGCCTGTATGGCCCCCATTGAAAACCGTCGTCTGAGAGAAAAACTCAAGAAAGCGATGCAGTATGAAAGTTTAGCCGAGTTTTATCTTGAGCAGGGAGATGAGATGGAAGGAGCGGGTATGGGAATCGCACTCATTGTGATGCTTCTCAAAGGAATGGAACTTGACCCGGCCCTCTTTCGTATAGGAACCACTCTTGATGATCAGACCTTTGCCAGGATTGAGGTACCGTTTACCCTCCACTATAGAAACGCCAGAGAATAGGGGGATAACATGGAAATGGAACTCTTTTCCCATACCATTGCCGAGATTGTCGAGCAGAAACAGCCTTTCAAACTTCGTTTCTATGTACTCAATGAGGATGTGGAAAGACGGGTGGAAGAGGCTACCAACTATGTGTTTTCCTATTATGGGCATGGAGAGATGGTGGGGGTTATTTACACCTGTATTAAAGAACTCATAATCAATGCCACCAAAGCCAATCTCAAAAGGGTTCTCTTTGAGGATAGCCACCTTGATATCAATAACGAAGAGTCGTATGTCCAGGGAATGATCTCCTTCAGGAACTATCTCAACGAGGCTTCCTATGCAGAGCATCTTCCCGCTTTGAAAAACCGTGGCTACTGGGTAGAGATTCGCTTTGAGTATAGTGAAGACGGGGTGAGGATTGAGGTATTCAATCATGCCCGTATGACGGATCTTGAAAACAAACGCCTGAGGGATAAGCTCAAAAAAGCGATGCAGTATGAGGATATTGCTACTTATTACATCGAACAGGGAGATGAACTTGAGGGAGCCGGCATGGGGATTGCTCTGATTGTGATGCTTCTCAAAGGGATTGAGGTAGATCCAGCCTACTTCCGTATTGGCAATACCTCCAATGACACCACCGTTGCCCGCCTTGAGATTCCCTTTACTGCAAATTTTCATAGCCTTCGTGAAAGAAAAGAGAGGGCTCAATGAAACTTCTGCTCACCAACGACGACGGATACCAGGCTCAGGGTATAAACACCTTGGCCGAGGTGTTATCCCTTTCTCACGAGGTGTATCTCTGTGCTCCTCTTTCCCAGCAGAGTGGAACGGGACATGCCATCACCCTTTTTCAGCCACTGGAATTCCGACAGGTAGGAGAAAAAGCCTATGCTGTAGATGGCACCCCGGCTGATTGTGTCAAAACAGGTCTCATTCATTTCTTTCGGGATGTGAAATTCGATCTTGTAGTCTCCGGTATCAACCACGGTCCAAACATGGGTGAGGATATTTTTTATTCGGGAACCGTAGCCGGAGCACGGGAGGCGGCTCTCAATGGTCTTCCTAGTGTGGCTCTCTCTCTCAATGAGTGGGAAAATCCTCTCTATTTCCGGCAGGCAGCAGAACTTTTTGCCGGTCTTTTGGCCTGTTTTGATGAAGATATCCTTCAGCCAGGTCTTCTCCTCAATATCAATTTCCCTCACACGCCAGCGTATCGTGGTCTGAGGATTACCCACCTTGGCAAACGAATTTATCGGGATACCGTGAGAGTGGCCTCTCAAGAAGGGAAAAATTATGTTATCATTGAAGGAGAATGGCCTCACTTTGTCCCTGAAGATGGAACCGATATGAGTGTGGTCGATGCAGGCTATGTTTCTCTCACCCCCCTTGCTATCGAACGCCAGGACAAGCGTTTCCTCTCCCATATTGAAAAAATCCTCAAAAAATATGAAAAAAGGGCTTGCATTTCTTCATAAACCTGGTATAATAGAAGGGCACGTTTTGGGAAGGAGATGGGAATGGCACTTTCTCTTGAGGATCAAATGCTCTATGCAGAGAGTTTAGAAGTTCGTCGAAACGCCGCTATTACCTTAAGCAAAAATCCTTCTCCCGAAATGATTCCCTTTTTTTTGCAGGCTCTTTCCGATAGTGAGGATGTGTCTATTTTTGCCATGTATGGACTTGTCAAGATAGGCGTACCGGCTGTACCCCAGATCCTGGAGATGCTCAACTCCTCCCCCCATACGGTCACGAGAGCAAGCTGTGTGGAAATCTTAGGAGAAATCAAGGACCAAAGAGCTCTTCCCGTGCTTCTCAAAATAGCCGAACACGACCCCAATACCTGGGTTCAATCCGCGGCCATTCAGGCCTTAGGGGGATATCAGGAACCAGAGGTGAAGGATCTTTTGGTGAGACTTCTCTCACATCCCGATTCCTGGATTATGACCTTAGCGGCTGTGTATCTTTTCAAAAGACAGTACAAAGAAGAGAATCTTTTCCAGCGCATGTTAGAGAGGTTTGTGCGACCCGAAGAAACCAAACGAGGGGTTATGGCATGGGGACTCATCGAAGTAGGTTCTCAAAAAGACGTTCCCCTGTTGAAACAGGTTTTGCAGGGGGTCCAGGATCCCCTCATTCAAAAGATGCTTCAGGAGATTCAGAAGCAACTTTCGTGGAAGAAGTGAGAGAAAAAATATCTGAAAATACAACCCTTATTGGGTTTGAAGATACAACAAAATTACAAAAGAAAGAACATCCCCCAGACAGCTACCTTTGATTTGAAAGGTTTCCAGAAAAATGTGACAAATGCCTATTGACAAAAACCTAAATAAAAATTACACTATCGCTGAAAACAATAAGAACAGGAGGTCCACAATGAAGAAATTTTTCTCCTGGGAGAACTTGCAATGGGTAAATCGAATGACTTTAAGTGTAGTACTGATCTACGGAATGCTTACCGGCTGTACTTTGAGATTATCTATTCCCGCAACCAAAGATGAAAAACCAAGAATAGTTGTGTTGCCAGTTTCACCTTTACCTGATAATGGAATAGAAGTGCATGTGGTGTCTATAAAAGTTATTCCTACCAACCAGATCACAAGTATTCCTCAATTATCAGATTTTCAGATGCAAAGAGTTTCTCTCGACGAAGTACCAGAGGATCTCAAAAATGAAATATTGCAGATTTCTAATTTTCTTGCCGGCCATATAGAAGATATGCCAGAAGACATCAAAAACACTGTCAGCCATCCTTCTAACGTAGAAATTGTGTACGAAAACACCATCCCTTTTCTGTATGATAGAGGCAATTTTCTCTGGCTAGAAGAAGATAAGATGCACAGACAGATTATGAGAAAAATAGCAGAGAAGAGCATGCTCCGAGACCAAGAGGCTATTTCCAATAAGATATGGAATTTTTCTGAATACAGTTTTGATGTGAATACAGATGAAAGTGAATCAGCAAAAGAGTTTCGCAAGACATTTCTCTATGAAACGTTAGTAAAACAGAGTCCCACAGGAAAAATAGAGTACACCAATCTGTCGGTTGGAGCCATATCCAACCTTGTAGCCCGGTATATGGTTCCACGGTTCAAAGAAGCCCTGATGAAAAATTTAGAGGAAGTAGTAGAAGAAGTCAAAACTCACGAAGCAACCATTGCTTATGAAGAGATGAATACCCCTCCCTCGACCACTCTCTATGAAGAAACTACAAATTACAGTATCCATCGGGTCCCGAAAGAACTTCATTGCTACAAGGACGTTCTTCCTTATCCTGATTTCTTAGAGGTAAAAGATCCCCCTCCTCAACATCTTTCTTCAGAACCATATGGATTTGTCATCAAAAATTCATCCAATACTGTAGCATATTTTATTGTGGATCTCACAAATTATATGAGAGAAAACGGGGTTAGTATAGAGAAGCTTCGACAGCTTGATGGACGATTTTACGGAAGTATTCAGGATACTCTGGAATTAGCTGCCAGAATCAAAGATTTCAGTAATAACTTTTATCAGGTATACAAGAATTCGGATGGAGTGATTTCTATTACCACCAATACGTGGAGTTATACCATGACACAGGAACCATGGACGACTTATTACCATACAAATTTTGTCACCAATAAAGCCTATTCTTTTGAAAGCTGGATGGCCATGAAATATGGCATTTTTATGTTTCCACTCTATCAGGTTATTCAGGTCTGTCACCAATATACTTCCTGGTGGCCATGGAAAACCATAGATGGTTCTTTGCCTTTTCTGGTATATGATACGGTAGTAATCTACCGTTATACCAATGTTAACGGCGTGGAGTATAGTGTCTATACCAACTGGCTGGGAATGATCACCGCCTTTCCTCCCGTCACAGGCGAACAAATGACAATTCGTTTTGCTCGTGCCTCAGAGTATTGTATAACCCGAACAACCAATGGACATAGTTATACAACCAATATCATCGTAGATCTCTATCCTGAAGAATTTACCAATAATGGCGTGGTCTATGTGCCATTCAACAGGACAGTAGACTGGATTTATAGTAATGCCCGTGACGGGGATATTATCTGGTGCGAGTATGATCAACCGATCTCTCCTCTTGGAGGACATAGTGGCGTTATTATAAAACCGGGTGAGCTAAAGACGATAAAAATAAATGGCAGCCGTACCTTGGATAGGATTGGTGTTCTCACGGCCTTTGGGCATGAAAAAGATGGGGCTGTGGGTCTCATAACAGGTAGTTCCAGCAGCAGTAGTACTCCACCGGGATGGAAAAACACGGTCTACCGACTCGATGGAGGAAAGGCTGATTGTGTTCATTTCTATAACTTAGAAGGACATGCTATCAACACATGGGAAGGCGGTATCCTGCGTGTGAAGGAGAAAACACCAGGAGAAGGAAGACTGCGGGTAGAAAAAGCCTTTGAAAAATATGGTGGAGCGCCATATAATCTGGCTATAAATGTGAGTAAACAGAATCTTAATCGGGAGACCGGAATGTACTGTAATGCCATTACCTGGAAAACGTGGTCAGAAGAGGTGAGAGATGAAAATGGCCAAATATATACGGGTGTAGATATTGACGAGGTACCAACAGAGGTAACGTATGCCAATGTAGCCTCTTTGCTCACCTGGCTTGGAATGGGTTTGGCCTGGGGTGGTTTTGGTGTAGTCAGTCTGTCTGTCAGTTTCGCCTTAGGAGGTTTTCTTATTGTAGTGGGCCTTCTTATTATCGGTCTTGGATCATTTCTTGTCTGGTTAGCATCGCAACGATATTCCTGGGATACGGTATCCGTTCGTGACATGCTTGCCTCATCAAAAGTACAAAAAATCTGTCAGTGGGGGAGGTAGATATGAATAAATGGATTACAGGGAGCATGATAACTTTCTTCCTGGTGGCCTGCGCCTGTTCCACGCAACCTGTTGAAACATCAGGACTTGTTCTGCAACCTTTTGCGCCATTTGAGGTGCGGGATGATATGATACCTTTAATTCAAAATTGGGGCGGTACTACACTTAAAATATTTGACCCTTCTCAGGATAAGATTGCGGGAGAAATTTCTTTTGCTTCAAGAAATGGGGGATATATCATAGGAGCTGCTATTGGTAATGGCAAAATCTATGTGATCAATGAGGGAAATCCTCGTTATCCGGCCACAGAAATTTACGTGGTTTATCCTGCTCAGGGCAAGGGAAAAACTATCTCCATGGGAAAAACTCCAAAAGGGGGAATCATAGGAATTCATCCATTCAGTGTAATGTATGCGAAAAAGTTTAAGCGATTTTTTATAGAAGAAGCATGGATGGGGACCTATATGATTTTTGATGGAGAGAATGATACCTACCTTGGCTATATAAAAAATGAGTGGACAAAAGGAGTTCTATTCAATGTACTTCCCTTCTGGAGTTGGGAAGATGAAGAGGGAATAATTTACGGTTATAGTATAAATGAGAAGAAGAAAAATTACATTGTTAAGTTTGATGTTATATCTCAAGAAATTTTTCCTTGGAGAGAGATTGAAGAAGGAGAAATAGCTGGAAATCGTCAATGGTACTATTATCTTGACGCATGGGTCGCTAACTTGAGACATTCTTCTCTTGTTTTAACTTCGAATTATCTTTGTTGTGCATTTTTTGGAAATCACTATTTGTATATTTATTCAAGGAATGATAAAACACTTCTCACCCAAGTATGCATTTCTAATGAAGAGAGTTATATTTCAACACCGTCGTGTGCTTATGTTCTGGATTGTTATGCTCCTTCAAATTGGATTTTTGTAGGCATTCGAACTAATTGGCAGACAGGGCAAGATAGTGCTGTATGTCACTTAATCGATTTGAATACTATGAAAGATACAAGAGTTCTTCCTTATGAGGATCGTTTTCTCGTTCAAGGAAGCAAAATATATGTAAAATGGTCAGACAGGATCGAGGTATATTCGATCACGAATTTGGATGAGAAGATTGCTACTATTTCCTTTTGAATAACCTGTAGGAAAAAGGAAAGGGGTACAATTTTTAGAGGTACCCAAAGGAGTAAGTCAAAGGGAATAGCAATAAAAGCCGGAAGTGAGGAGGAAAAAAAGAGAAGCGATGAATAAATGGATTACAGGGAGCATGATAACTTTCTTCTTAGTGGCCTGTGCCTGTTCCACACAATCTGTTGAAACATCAGGACTTGTTCTACAACCTTTTGCGCCATTTGAGGTGCGGGATGATATGTTGATCACCATGGGAGAAATAGATTATTCCAGTGGTGGAGGAGAGATTGTTGTCATAGATCCCGTGACAGATACGGTGGCAGGAAAAATACGATTCAGCGGTGTCAATGGTGGGTACGTAAGTGGCGCGGCTATCGGCAATGGCAGAATCTATGTGATCAATGAGGGAAATCCTCGTTATCCCGCAACAGAGATTTATGTAGTTTATCCTGCTCAGGGAAAAGGAAAAACCATCTCTATGGGGAAAACCCCAAAAGGGGGAATCATAGGAATTCAACCGTTGAGTGTCCTCTATGCAAAGAAAGCCAGGCGATTTTTGATAGGAGAAGCATGGATGGGAGTCTATATGATTTTTGATGGAGAGAATGATACCTACCTTGGTTATATGAAAAATGAGTGGACAAAAACATCCTTTTTATCTGTTGAACCTATCTGGTTAGGAGAGGAAGAATACGAACTTTACGGTATATGTGAAAATAATGAAGTAGTAAAGTGGAGACCTGCCTCTCCAGAGGAAAAGGTACAAAAGATGCTGATGATCAAAGGTCAGGAAATCGGAATATTTCCTTCCTGGAGTGAAAGTGAAAGATACAAGGTCTTTCACAAAGTTCAAAATTATCTTGTATATCCTGTAACTTCTCCTCCCTTTGTATCTCTGGAAATATACAATTTTTCAAATAATCAGGCAGTAACAAATATTTTTCTTTCCAATCTTGAGATATTTCCTTCTTCCTGCCATGCTTATTTTATTGATATATATCCCCCCTCTAATTGGCTTTTTGTTGAGGTTATGTACTGGACAAATACAAAAATGCCAGGTGAACCAGAATTTACCTGGCATCTTATAGATCTCAATACTTTCCGTGACATCGGAATCTTATCTTATGATGGTCCTCCTATTATTCGATACGATAAAATTTATGTAAGAAAACCAATTGGGCACAAACGATGGGAAAATAGAATTCGTGTTTATTATATTACAAATTGTTCTAACTATATAAAGGATATATGGCTTTAATTGTTTACACATGCAATTAAATTTTTAAAAAAGTCAAGAGAAGAGGTACAATCATGAGGAAATGGATTACAGGGAGCATGATAACTTTCTTTCTGGTGGCCTGTGCCTGTTCCACACAATCCGTCGAAACATCAGGACTTGTTCTACAACCTTTTGCGCCATTTGATGTGGTGAGAAAAAAGTAGAACCTGTACGAAGAATAGATCAACCAGAACAAAAAGTGCCAGAGGGCAGTCAAAAGATTATAGTAAGAAGGAGGATCAAAATGACAGGCAAAGCAAAGAGGTTATGTCTCGGTGGAAAGACAATAAAATACGCGGGACTTATTTTATGTTTGATTCCTCCTTTATTCGCAACATCTGTCTCAAATAGCGCAAACTGGTCAGGATACCGAAAAGGTTCATTGCTTTTGAGTGTAGCTTACCCTGTGATAGACTTCTCTATGGATGCTTTTTTTCCTTTGTATGTTATTCCCTTTCCCTCCATCATCTGGCCAGGAGAAGGTCCCTGGTATCGTGTATATCCCGGGTTTGAAGGTATTATGATGGCTAAAGAACCTCTTGCCATTGGGATAGCTCTTCGATCTTTCTTTTATACCAGAGAAGGAGAGTATGTTAACTGGAAATGGCGCCTCACTTTCTCTGGTATTGGGTCTTTTCTGACGTGTCATGGTTATGCAACAAATCTCTGGAACAGAAATATTGGCGTGGATTTTTATGGAGGGATCGGGATATTTTATCAGCATATTTTTACCGATTTTGAAAGTCCTGTGGTAGAAAAATGGTATAAGGATTTTTTTGCTCTCTATGAGTGGTACTTTCAACCGGCTTTTCTTTTCGGACAAACATGGTTTTTTTGTCCTCACTATGGCATTCAAACGGAGATTATTTTTCGTTTGCAACACTATGAGAGACATGGTATTCTGGATAGTACAGGAATGTGTCACTGGCTAATTCAACTAGGGCTTGTTTACTTGTGGTAAAAAAACTCCTATAACAAGAGAGATTCAAATAACAACTATCCAGCTTCACCCAACACCTTCATTTTTTGCATTTCTCCTCTTTTTATGCCATAATATATATTACCATGAGCGAAACAAAGGAGTCTACCATGGATAGAGAAGCGGCTATCAAGCGTTCTAATCTCTCCGAGGCCGAATTACAGCTGATTGAAAAATATCTTGGCAGAAGCCCAACCGTCGAAGAAATCGGTATGTTTGGTGCTCTCTGGAGTGAACACTGTGGCTATAAAAATACAAAACCCCTCATCAAAAAACTCCCCACCAAAGGCAAACACCTACTCCAGGGTCCAGGGGAAAACGCCGGCGTTATCAAAGTGGGAGAATATGCTGTTGCCTTCAAAATAGAAAGCCACAACCACCCTTCGGCCGTCGAACCCTACCAGGGAGCGGCTACAGGAGTGGGAGGAATTCTGCGAGATGTCTTTGCTATGGGCGCACGTCCTATCGCTGTTCTTGATAGCCTGCGATTTGGAAAAGTGGATTCTCCCCGCACCCGTTATCTTGCCAGTGGGGTTATCAAAGGTATCAGTGATTATGGGAATCGTGTGGGTATTCCCACCGTTGGAGGAGAGGTGGTTTTTGAGGACAGTTATGAGGAAAATCCCCTTGTCAATGTGATGTGTGTGGGTATAGCCAAGCCAGAACACATCATCAAGGCAGTAGCCAAAGGGGAGGGAAATCTCCTCTTCTACTACGGTTCCAAAACCGGGCGGGATGGACTGGGTGGGGCTACCTTTGCCTCTGCTGAACTTTCCAGTGAGGGGGAGGATCAGCGTCCCTCTGTTCAGGTTGGGGATGCCTTTACTGAGAAACTGATTCTCGAAGCGACCCTCGAACTCATTGAGAAAAACCTTGTGATCGGTATTCAGGATATGGGGGCGGCTGGTCTCACCAGCTCAAGTGTGGAAATGGCCGCCCGTGGAAAAAGCGGGATCGAAATCGATATCGACAAAGTCCCCGCTCGTGCCTCCAACATGACGGCGTATGAGTTTCTGCTCTCCGAAAGCCAGGAACGAATGCTTGCCTGTATTGAACCCTCCAAACTCCCTGAAGTAGAAAAAATCATGCAAAAATGGGAGCTTGATTATGCTGTTATTGGCAAGGTAACCTCAACAGAAAGGGTCGTTGTCTATGAAAAGGGAAAAGTCGTGGCTGATATTCCTATTCGCTACTTGGTGGACGATGTTCCCACGTACATACGAGAGGTCAAAAAACCTTCTTACTTAGACGAAGTCCGATCTTTACCTTCTCTTCACCTTCCCCATGATATGACACCTCTCTTGAAAGATCTGTTGAAACACCCTTCCATCGCCTCCAAGCGCTGGGTATACAAACGGTACGATCACATGGTCCAGACCAATCTGTTAGCCGAACCCATGGAAGCAGGTGGCGCTATGCTCCGCCTCAAAGGAACCACCATAGGCCTTGCTATGAGTACCGATGGGAATGGTCGCTATACTTACTTAGATCCCTATGTGGGAGGAATGCAGGCTGTAGCAGAAGCTACCCGAAACATCAGCTGTATGGGGGCTGAACCCTATGGTATTACCAATTGTCTCAATTTCGGTAATCCAGAAAAGTCCCACGTCTACTACCAGATTGCCAAAGCCATGGAAGGCATGGGAAAAGCCTGTGAAGTATTAGAAGTTCCTGTGACGGGCGGAAACGCTTCCCTCTACAATGAAACCGATGGAGAGGCTATCCTTCCTACCCTTATCGTCGGAGTGGTAGGAGCCATTGAAGACTACAAAAAAGCCGTCTTCTCTCCCTTCAAAGCCCCAGGTCATACCATTTACCTGCTTGGTAAACCTCGAGAAGGTCTTGGAGGGAGTATGGCTCTCAAACTTCTCACCGGCAAAATTGCTGGCGAATGTCCCTTCCTTGACATAGAAGAAGAAAAGCGTCTCCAGAAGTGTATCCGTGAACTGATTGCTAAGGAACTCGTAATTTCCTGTCAGGATGTGTCTGATGGAGGCTTAGCCGTCGCTCTCTCGGAATGCGCCCTTATGGGAGGAGTGGGTGTCCGTGTAGAAACAGAGGGAGATATTTCCCCTGAGGCCTTTTTCTTTGGAGAGTCCCAGTCCCGTCTTGTCATTTCTACTTTGCCCCAGTATGAAGACACTATCAAGAACATCTGTGAACACTATGATATTCCTCTCACACGCTTAGGAACAACCACTTCCGATAATACTATACATCTCACCTACGGAAAACGCACCATCTCTCTCTCTGTCCAGGAGGCAAGAGAATTGTATATGACAGAGTACCTGTAAATACTGTTTAAGGAGGCATATATGGGGTTTGCGGGGTTGTATTTCTTTGTTCTGTTTGGACTCTTGTTTCTGTTCCTCTGGGCAAATTTGACAAACTCTAAACTCCCCGCCGCCCGGGTACTCTCGCTCAATGTGTTTCTTTTTCTGGTGTGGATCTTTGCCAAACTGATGTTAGTCTCCGGCATAGGGTGGGAAAGTACTCGCTTCTGGCTACAGATCATGACGGCGGTCTCCTGGCTTCTTCCAGCCTCTCTTCTCCATTTTGTGATTGAAATACGAAGAACTCAACCGGGAAAGGTGTATTACCGTACCGGGATTATCCTGACCTATAGTATTCCGGTCCTCGTTTGTATAGCCCTTTTTTCCTTTCCATCCCTCATGCCATCAAAGTATATCTATATTGGTCAATATGTCTGGGATGGTCTTTTCTCTCCCCTCTTTATGTATCTTCACCTCGGGTATATACTGGTCTATATCATAGCCACTCTTGCTCTTCTGATAGTGTATCGTTATCCTCTTACCGATAGTCTTCTGATAACTTTCTCTTTTCTGAGCTTCTTTCTCAGGACATTTCTCCTGACCTTTGATATAGGCACCTACTGGAGAGGGTGGTTTTTCTGGCAACCATTTCTTGCCTTTCTTTCTTATCTTTCCCTCTGGCTTTTGTATAGAAAGAATTTCTGGCTCGAAGAAAGTTTTTCCTTTAACGCCCTTCAAAAACTTTTGAAGGATTTTTCTGTTCCTGTTCTCATTGTGAAAAAAAAATCACTCCATCTGGTATATGAACCAGGCCATGCAAAAACTCTTTTCTCCCCTCTCAACTTCTTTCTTGAATACCTCTCTTCATGAATATGGCCATTTATTTGCCAATAGCGATGAGTTTTTTGACATGCTTGAACGTCTTTCAGCTGATAATCCCACAACCTACAGGATTATTACCATAAAAACAGAAGAAGGACATAGATCGTTCTATACCCACGGCGAGGCTATCACCCTTTCAAAAAAACTCATCGCTGGTTATGTCTTTACCTTTACGCTACTCGAATCCGAAAAAATCACCCATCTTGCTGAAAAACATGTAAAACTCCACAAAAAGTTTGAATCTCTCCACTGTCTTTATCAGGAAGTTCTCCAGACCATTGATCTTCCCCTTTTTCTCACAGATTCCTCCTGGACCATCACAGAGATCAACAGGGCTGCCTATAAACTCCTCGGTTTTAACCCGGAAAGTACCCCTTTAGTCGGAAGTGTTCTTCCCATTCCCCGTATCATCATGGACCAGATGAAAACCGCAGAAAGCCAGAAGTTTCTCCTCGAAATAGATTTCGGCGGAAGAGAATGGCAAAAGATCCATTGCCAGAGAAAAGACAACCCTGTGATTGAATTTTTTGTCAAAAAGATGGAAAATTCTTATCTCTTTTTGCTCCGGGATACCCTTTCCCTGTCTCCGGCCGGAGAACGATTCTCCTTTGAGAGCCGATTCTATCGCCATCTTTATCGCCTCACCATGAGTATTCTTCAATCCCCTCACTCTCCCCCCTGGGAGAAAATCCTTGAAACCTTTGTAGAGATTTTTCCCTCAACGGGATACATCGTTTCTCTTTCAGAAGTACAAAACAATGAAATTGTTATCCCAAAGGCTTTGCGCGGCCTTGACACCACACTGATTGAAAAGGTGGAAAACCTCTTGGGAAGCTCTCTCTTTTCGCTTCCCCTTCGTATTCCCCCTCATTTTGCAATGGAAAAAAGTATCATGCTTTCAGGAAAACTCAATAGAATTACCGGGGGACTTCAGGAACTCTTCTTTTACTCTGTAAACCCGATGGTTACCATGATTCTTGAACACATGGCTGGGGTAGGAGATATCTATGCTGTCGGTATCAGCAATAAAGAAATAATCCACGCTCTGCTGGTTATCATTATCAAAAAAGGCTTCACTTTCACAGAACTTGAGTGGCTTGAACCCTTTGGAGAAGAGGTGAGTCGGATCCTGGACTTTCGTTCTCTTCTGCCCTCTCCAAAAGAAACAAAACAATAACCCTGGCCCTGGTCAAAGCCTCAAATGTTCTCATCTCTCCAAGGTCTGAAGCAAAAGAAACGTCTCATAATCACGGGAAGAAAAGAAAACTAAAATAATTTTTTCAAAAACGCTTA
Source organism: Brevinematales bacterium (assembly GCA_013177995.1). Lineage (GTDB taxonomy): Bacteria > Spirochaetota > Brevinematia > Brevinematales > Thermospiraceae > Thermospira. The sequence goes on from JABLXN010000023.1 coordinate 80,376, forward strand.
CGTATTCCTTCACCACAGAACACACAAGTGGTACAGAGCGTTCAAAGGGAAAGCCATACACCCCTGTCGAAATGGCTGGAAAAGCGATACTCTTACACCCAAGTTTGTAAGCAAGCTTCAAAGATTCACGATAAGCGGAAAGAAGTGTTTCATCTTCGCCATGGTTTCCCCCTCTCCAGATAGGCCCAACCGTGTGAATCACATACTTTGCTGAGAGTCTCCCTGCTGTGGTAACCACAGCCCTTCCCGGGGGAAGGCCCTCAGGCCACTCCGTCTCGCGGATTTTTCGGCACGCCTCAAGGATCTCTGGTCCACCCACACGATGAATAGCCCCATCCACCCCGCCTCCACCAAGAAGGGTAGAATTAGCCGCATTCACAATGGCATCAGCCTCTACTGTGGTGATATCTCCCTGCATCACCACGACACGACCATCACACAACCTCTTCATCGGTTTCCAAGCCCTATTCTCACAATTAAAAGAATCAGAAATAAAAACGAAGTAATGGTGGCAAAAAGTCCGTAAAAGAAGTACCTGTTCTTTCTCATAAAAATCTCAGATATCCCCACAACAGAATGGACTATCTGCTTGGCATAATCTTCGGGCTGATGGAGTTGCATCAGAACCTTCATATAACGCTCCACCCGTTCTCTATGATCCTTGCCAAGTCTCAGGATATCCCCTGCCCAGAAAATACCATCCCCCTCTTCATTGACCTTGATCTGGGGGCGCAAAAGCCTGTAACAAAACACACTGGAAACAAGAAGAAAAAAAGCACTGATAAACAAAAGAAAAAGAATAAACACAGTAGGCTTTGCCGCCGAGAAAAGAAGAACCACCTCCCGCCCCAAAAGGACTGCAATCACTCCATTCCAGGAAAGGAGAACAGAAACCTTCACATCAAATTGCTGGATCTGTTTGGTGATAGCCTCATAGGCATGAACCACAAACTGATATCGAAGGTTTTCCTGCATGTTCTCCTCTCCTGAATGGAAAAAACTATTCTATGTCCAAACTTACCCGACAATTCTTGAGACTGGTTGGATCCACGCCGGCAAGAGGCTTCGAAGAACCGGCCGCACGAATAACAAACTTACTCTTGTCAAGCTGAGAATTCTTCAGAATATAGGCAAGCACTGCTTCAGCACGCGCCTTGGAGAGAGCAATATTTCCCTGTTTCCCATCCTGCGGATCCTCTGGTCCTACCGCGTTGGCATGTCCTTCAATCACCACCTTTCGGCCTGTGGGAAGCGCATTGATAGCCTGAGAAAGTGCGGGAATAAGCACCTGTTTCATGAAGGTATCCACATCATACCCCATCACAGTATACTTTGGATCCTTCAAGGGCAGTTCTGCAGAATTGTACGCAAAAGGAATATCCGCAATCCGCTTCTTGAACTCTTCTCGCACCTTTTGATAGGCCTGCTGCTCAGCATTTCCTGCCGCCTGCGCTGCCTGCTGCTTCAAAGCCTCCGTATTTACATTCACCTGAGCAAAGACAACACCTGCCATCGCCACCAAAACCAGAAACCATATCTTCTTCATCGTATCCTCCTTATACAGCTGATTCTTCGTATGGCTTACATAAAATAAATATACTTTTCTTCCACAAAAAAGACAAATATTTTCTGACGTTATTCACCCTTTCGACGAGGTGACACATACCCTTCCACCAATGGCACCTCAATACGGGCAATCGTTACCCCATGCTTCGAACCTATCCGAAAGAGAGACGGATCTAAGCCCATGCCACGAAGCAGAAGAATAACTAACGCTATCCCAAGCCCTGCCCCTTCCGTGGTATCCATCTGTTCCGCATAGTATTGGGCAAGGTCGGTATATTCCATAGCGAGTTTGAGTTTCATCCGCACTCTATATTCCTCAATGGGAATAATCTCCGAGTTATTAATCACCTCAAAAACAATAGCTTCCTTGTGCCAGTTTGCCCGAAACTCCACCCAGAGATCATGTTCTTTCAGCATCTTTTCATACTCGGCATATTGAAGCTTATCAAGCATTTCCTTGAAAAGGATAAGACCATTCACATACTCTCCCATGTTATTGATATCCAAATGATTCTTGAGAAAAAAGACTCGTTTCAGGTTGGCCTTTGTGGCATTGACCACCAATTCCTTGACACAGGAATAGATGGGATCAATATATTCTTCTTTGCCGGTCTCAAGAAAAATCTGACTGATAAACTCCCGAATATTTTCATTGACTTCCTCGTTATTGTAATAAAAACGCACATGAAAACGGGTATGTTTCTTGAATTGATCAAACCACCCCATACAACGCCCCTTTACCTGAGATGTATGTATATTATACGGATTTTTGAAAAAAAATCTATAGTTTTCTTAAAAAAAGAAAAAATTTCCTTTTCAAAAAATCCTCTCTCTTCCTCTTGACTTTCCCTTTCTTTTGCCTTATAATATTAGTCTCAATAAGGGATGACGACGCGGGATAGAGCAGTCTGGTAGCTCGTCGGGCTCATAACCCGAAGGTCGAAGGTTCAAATCCTTCTCCCGCAAAGACGGCGGGGTAGCTCAGCTGGTTAGAGCAGCGGAATCATAATCCGGTGGTCGAGGGTTCGAGTCCCCCCCCCGCTAAGATAAAGACAATACCAGGGGTTGTAGCTCAGCTGGTCAGAGCACAGGCCTGTCACGCCTGGGGCCGCGGGTTCAAGTCCCGTCAACCCCGCATCATAAAAGGGACTGCCAAGCAGTCCCTTTTATTTTTTGAAAAGTTGACTTTCTTTTCCTGTTCTATGTATAATGGTATTCTCTTTGTTTAAGAAAAGGAGCTATCCTCGTTGGCATGAAACAAAAAAATAAACTTCTCCTGATAGTGAGCTCTTTTTTTGTCCTGTTTCTTCTTTCTTTTGGAGCCATGCTCCTCTTGATTACCGGATTTACCCCTTCTCAAAATCTCCCCGAGGAGGGTATTATTGTTATTTTTGGAGCGGGGATTTACTCCTCTCGACCATCGCTCACCCTCCAGATGCGACTTGATAAAGGGAAAGAACTTTTCTTTTCTCTGAAAAAACCCCTCATTTACCTGAGTGGGACCCGCCCTGAAGTGATCATTATGAAACAATACCTCCTCAAAAATGGTCTCCCCAAAGAAGCTATTGTTGAGGATCCTGAGGGAAAAACCACAGCCCACACCATCCGAAACCTTGCTACACGCTATCCAGAGGCCAATCTCATTTTAGTAAGCCAGCACTACCACCTCAGACGAATCGCTCTCCTCTGTCGAAAATATCACCTTCTTTCTACCTGGTTTGTTCCAACGGAGCGTCGCCCAACGGATAATCAAAACCTTCTTCTCCTGCGCGAAGCCTTTGCCCTCTACAAAGCCTTCCTCTGGGATTAGCGATGAAGGTCGATGAGATTTTTCTTTCTCTTCAGGGAGAAACCCCCTTTGCCGGCATACCTTTTGTTTTTGTGAGGCTCTCAGGATGTAATCTTCGATGTCAATACTGTGATACACCAGCAGCCCTCCGCCCTTCACCCCTCTGTCACGTTTACCTCCCTCACCATGAAACAACCCTCCCGAACCCTCTCTCGGTGGAAAGAGTGGCTTCTCTTCTCCAGCCTTTCTCCGGACACTGGCTGAGTTTCACGGGGGGAGAACCCCTCCTTCAACACGAAGACATAGAATCCTTTCTTCATCTTGCCCCTCACTTTCGTTTCTGGATGGAGACCAACGGAACCCTTTTCTCCCATGTTTCCCCCACCCTTCTGGAAAAGATCGAAGTCTGGTCCATGGATATCAAGCTCCCCTCGGCTACCGGTCTGGATCTCTGGGAATCCCACGAAAGGTTTTTTGTCGCTCTTCAACCAGCAAAGGCCATCATCCTCAAGGTCATTCTCACGCCAACTACTTTGTTATCTGAAATGGAAACCCTGTGGAACGTTTTCCAGAACTGGAAAAGGAAACGAGAAGATATCACCCTTATCTTTCAACCCATGACTCATAAAAAAGAAATCCTCTTAGGAGATGCTCTCACCTGGGCCTATGAAAAGGTTCTCAGTGTGCCCGATGGAAGTGTGCGCATCCTCCCTCAGATTCATCCACTCCTCAATATTCGCTAAAAACGAACCGAATATCCCAGCCCCCATTGTCCTCTCAGGGGATCATAGGCAAGATACACCTCTTCCTGAGAAAGTGCATAGGCCGTCACTCCCATAGAAACCAGAGAGGACAAAATCCCATAGGTAAAGAGCCTCTGTTGCCATTCTCCATACCATACTACCTGGGAGGCATACGCTTCCCTCTGAGCCTCAGTTAACGACGGGTTATACAGCTGGTCCTCATAGTACCGTCTCAAAGCCGAGGTATAGAAATGTGCTCCCACAAACCCTATGGTGAGCCCCCAGCTTCCATAACACATCCCCCAGGCTATATTTCTCTTCCATTGCTGCTGCGCTACAGACTCTCCCCTTCCCACCGCAAACACCATATCAGATTTCTCACGCGTGAGCGTAAAGGAATAATAAATATCCTCATAATTCCTATCCTCAGAACGAATGAGAAGAACATGCGAATCAAAAAGAGAGACATTGCTTACGACTAACGGGGTAAGTCCCACATAGAGGGAATCAAGAAAAACTAACCGATTACTCTCTCCGAGGAGGGTGATAGTCCCTGTCATCTCCCTTGGTTGAAGAATACCCCTCACCACATTTGTTCCTCCCTTCTGGATCTGGGTTCGATATGACACCGTCTCAAAGCCCTCTTTGACAAACTGAAGGATATGGTATCCCGGCCGTACCCCTTCATAGACAAGGGGAGTCCTCCCCATATACACCCCATCAAGATAGAGATTGGCATCTTCAGGTTCAGAGAGTACCTCCACATCCACCAACTCCCCCTCAAGATAGAACTGTCGGATCTCTCCCCTTCGCCTGAGAATCTCCTCATAGAGTTTGTCTTCCCTTGCTCGAATAACGAGCTCACGCTGATTGGTAGTAGAAGCTTTGATTTTCACTAAGACAAGGGTTACCTCCACTTCTGATGGTCCCATCCTGTTTTCCCGCACAGAAAACCTCCCATATACCCGTCCCTCATACACCCATTCCGGTAAAACGGTATTGGTTGGTTGAAATCCCACACTCGAGGGTAGATTGGTTGCCTTTGGCTGAGGCTTTTCTACACGCCAGGAAAAAGGAAAACGAGAAAGTTCTTCTACCAAACCAGGAAATTCCTTCTCAAGAAAATCCCCGTACCTGTTGGTCAGAAAACGAAACACATTGGTTGTAGTAATATTGGTCACACGATTGGTAAAAATCACCCTATTATTGGTCTCTATTTTCACCTGTACCTGGGTGATAGCCATAGGAAGAAGCGTTTTGTACGATTCCCAGGAAGGAACCTTGGCCGAGACTATCTTGTCTTCTAAAGCGACAGGAAACCCTCGAAGTGATAAGTATTCCTTCCCATCAACAAGGGTATAGTCTTTTTCAAAGGAGTGAATAACAAGAAGCACTGTTTCAGGAAGCGCCTCTTCAAGATAGGCAAAGTTTGTCCCCCGACTTTGATTGGTAAAGGGAAAAAGCACAAGGGGATAATCCCTCGCATAAAAATCAAAGAGAAGCTTCCTCACCTTTTCTTTTTCTCTTGAAATATCCTCTTTGAGGGCACTGCTACACCCCAGAGCAAGCCCACAGAGGAAAACAAGAAAGAGCCTATTCCCTCTCAAAAAGAACCGTAAGCGAGGCAATGGTCTCTCCAAAATCGTTTTCATAAATTCGGAAAATACTCTCAAAATCATACTGGCTCTTCATTTCCTCTCGAAAGAAATTCACAAAATACAGCCCCAGTCCTGCCCCTATCTGATCCTCTCTTTCCCCTATAAACCCATCGGCTAAGGTATCCAGTTTCGTCCCTATCTTTTGCTTGATGCCAAAAACCCCTTCCTCTGGGATAGGAACATTATTCTTTACCTCAAGCTTGAAGATAGAATGGGTAAATTTCCAGCCAATCTTCACCCATTTATCCTCTTTATGACAGACATCAAGAAGCATATCTCGCTCTTTTCGAACAAGATGGGGGAGTTCCATTCGATCCTGAATGAGATTGTGCTTCTTGACAACATATTCAAGATTGGCTTTTTCCGCATTGGCGGTAAGCTCATGGAGGATATTGATACTACTTTCAATCTCCCGCCGGTTCACATAGGTGAGAATCTTCTCATGCAAAAAACCCACCAGTTTTCGCTTACTCTGAGGGGCAACAAGCCTCAGGGTAATCCCCTTGGTGTAGGGAAAAAGCTTCTCGATATTCAAAAGCACACTGCTCACATTCTGTTTCTGAAGAGGAAGAACAAAAAGAGGAATCCCCCCTTCATGCTTGCCATTCAACTTTTCAGCAAACTTGAGAAGCCCGATATTGTTGAACATAATCCCTATGGAATCCTGAGAATAGCTGTGTTTCTCCCATTCATCCACTATCTCATCAATCGACACCAGAACATGAGACATAGGACCCCCTTGGTTTGTTCCAATTTTTATTTAGAGAACAGTAACCGTAAAGTTCTCTATCACCGGATTGGCCAAAAGTTTATCAGCTATCTCCTTTGCCTGCTTCTCTACCGTGCTACGGTCTCCTTCAATATCAAGGAGAAAGACTTTGCCAACCTGAACAGAGGTAGTTTTTTCATACCCCAAGTGATGAACCGCATTCAGAATCGCTTTTCCCTGAGGATCAAAAACATCCCCTCGCAAAAAGACCTCAATCTTTACCTTCATATTTCACCCTTCTTTTGAAAACTCACATATAGTTTATTGTAGCATAAAGATGAATTTTAAGCAATATTCTGAAGAAAAAAATTTCCTCTTCACACAAACCAAGAACAGCTCCTTTCGTCTCTCCGTTTGCTTTTTTGAGATTTTTCTCCTTATAATATCTATTATTTTTATACAAAGGAGTTTGCATGGTCAGAACACGTTTTGCTCCTTCTCCTACTGGTCAACTCCATGTAGGAAATGTGAGAACAGCCCTTTTTGCCTATCTCTATGCCAAAAAACACAAAGGACAGTTTCTTCTTCGTATAGAGGATACCGACCTTGAACGTTCTGAAGCGGTATATACCACCAAACTGATAGACGACCTCAAGTGGCTCGGCCTCACCTGGGATGAAGGCCCTGATGTAGGAGGTCCCTGTGGTCCCTACGCCCAGAGTGAGAGACTTGCTATCTATCATGAGTACGCCCAAAAACTCATCGATGAAGGCCGGGCTTATTACTGTTACTGTACGCCTGAAGAGGTGGAAGCCTCAAAGCAAAAAATGTTAGCCGAGGGAAAACCCCCTCATTATGACGGCCGGTGTCGTCACCTCACCCGCTCACAGAGAGAGGCCTTTGAAAGAGAGGGCAGAAAACCAGCCATCCGGTTTGTCGCCTATGACCAGGCCTATACCCTCAACGATGTGGTGAAGGGAGAAGTGGTCTTTCCCCAGGGGATGGTTGGTGATTTTGTCATCATTCGTTCCAATGGGCTTCCGGTCTATAACTATGCGGTGGTCATTGATGATTATCTGATGAAGATCACCCATGTCCTCCGGGGAGATGATCATCTCTCCAACACGGTGAGACAGCTCATGATTTATCAGGCTTTAGGGGCTACCCCGCCGGTGTTTGGCCATATGGCCCTCGTCCTTGGTCCCGACAAACAAAAACTCTCCAAACGCCATGGGGTCACCAGTATTGAGGAATTTCGCCGGTTAGGATACCCGCCTGAGGCTCTTTTGAACTACCTTTCTCTTCTTGGCTGGTCAAGTCCTGATGGAAGAGAAATTCTCTCCATGGAAGAACTGGTGAGTCTTTTTGACCTTGACAGGCTCTCTTCAAGTCCCGCGGTCTTTGACTATGATAAACTCGACTGGATTTCAAAACATTATATCATCCAGATGCCCCTTGAAAAACTCTATGAAATGGCCATCCCCTTCTTTGTAGAGACCGGCTGGGTGAGTGAAGAAGAACTCCACGACCCTGCGAAAAAAACCTTCTACATGGGAGTACTTGACCTCATCAGGGGGTATTGCCACCGGTTGGCTGATCTCAAGGACCACCTGGTGTATTTTCTTCGAGAGGACTTCCCCATCGAAACAGAAGCCACACCCTTTCTTGCTTTAGACACCACTCCAAAAGTGCTCAGGGCTTTCTATGAGGCTCTCAAAAACGAGTCCCGTGAGATAGATGAACTGGTTTTTCGTGATATGGCCATGTCCATGATGAAAGAGATTGGTGTCAAGGGGAAAAATTTCTTCCTTCCCCTTCGTATTGCGATCACCGGACGTGTGTCAGGGCCTGAAATTTATTTCATCCTCCCTCTTATTGGCAAAGAAAAAGCCCTCAAACGCGTTCAAACCCTCCTTGATACCCTCCCTCAGGGGTAAAGTATGCCAAAGAAGGTTGTTCTCCTTGGGGCCACAGGATCCATTGGCTCCTCGACCCTCGAGGTGATTCGCCGTTATCCTGAAGAGTTTTCTCTCATCGGACTCAGTGGACACAGCCAGACCGACAAAATCCGTTCGCTGGTGGAAGAGTTTCACCCTTCTGTGGTATGCCTTCCTGAGATTCCCAATTGGGCCTCTCTTTACCCGGGAACTACGTTCCTCAGTGGAGAAAAGGGACTCAGAAAACTCGCCTCCCTCCCTGAAGCCGATATGATTATCATCGGGATTTCCGGGCTTGCCGGTCTTCTCCCCACCATAGAAGCCATCAAGGCTCACAAACACCTTCTTTCAGCCAACAAAGAAGCCATCGTAGCGGCAGGACCTCTCATTAACCAGTGGCTCAGTGAAGCAGAAAAACAGATTATCCCCCTCGATAGTGAACATAACGCCATCTTCACCCTCCTCTCTCGTTTCCCCCTCAATCGGGTGAAAAAAATCATCCTCACAGCCTCAGGAGGACCCTTTTTTCATACCCCCGCTACCCCAGAAACGACGGTAAATGATGTGCTGAATCACCCCACCTGGAACATGGGGAGTTATATCACGGTAAATAGCGCCACCATGCTGAATAAAGGCTTTGAGGTTATTGAGGCCCATTACCTTTTTCGTTTGCCTTTTGAACAGATTGATGTGCTTATCCACCCCCAGTCTCTCGTGCATGGTATGATAGAACTCTCCGATGGCACACATACCATGGTGGCCTCTCCCAACCATATGAAGTATCCTATTGCCATGGCCATGTTTTATCCAGATATTCCTCCAGTGGGAGAAAACACCTTTGCCCTTGCTGGAAAAACCCTTGAGTTTTACCCGGTTCCCTATGAACGGTTCCCCCTTCTTTCTCTCGCCTATGAGGTCGGCAAAGTCGGTGGACTGTTCCCCCTTGCCCTCAACGCCCTCAATGAGGAGATTGTCTCGGCTTTCTTGAAGGGGGTTATTCATTTCCTTGACATCGAACGTCTCATTCAAAAAGGAATTGAACTCTTTGCCGCTACAGAAGAATCCCTTCTTTCTCTCTCTCTCGACTCCATTCTCCCTGCAGAACAGAAAGCCAGAACCATAGCCCGTGACCTTGTGAGTCAAACCTCCTATGCTTCCTGAGATATCAAAAGACCAACAGGCAAAGCTTGACCTCTATCAACAGGAAATCCTTCGCTGGAATAAAACCACCAATCTCATTGGTCGTTCAACGGCAGAGAGTTTCAAAGAGGATCACCTTCTCAATAGCTTAGAGATGCTCCCCTATCTGGAGGGAAATCTTCCCCTCATCGATATTGGCACAGGAGGTGGTCTTCCAGGCATCCCTTTGGCCATCATGCTTCCCCATCGTCAGGTGATTCTCACCGAAGTCGATAAGAAAAAACTCGCCTTTCTTCGTTATATCACGGCAAAACTCGGCCTTTCCAATACCCAGGTAGTAGAAATCCTCCCTCATACGGTTTTTGACACTCCCTGTGATATTGTCTCCCGAGCGTATGGTCCCATCAGCCGTATCCTCACATGGACCCTCTCTCACGCTCCCCGGGCAAAACGATACTATATTCTCAAGGGAACGTCAGTCGAAAAAGAACTTGAAGAAGCCGGTATCCCCCACGCCTGGGTTTATCCCCTCACAAAGGGATGTATTGTCATCTGGGAATAAACATCTCCCTCCCATGTGCCGATAAGAGGTATCAAAAAAAGAGAAAGCCATGAAACCCAAGAAACCATCCTACGAAGAAACCGAAAAAGAACTTCGCATGTTCTTTGAGGTGGAAGAAGGCAACGAGAAAAAAAACCTCCTTGAGGTTTTTCCGGAGCTTGCCGAAATGACAGCAGGGGAGTTTGCCCACTTTGTCGAAAGTTTCTGGAAAAGTGCCCTTGAATCAGTGCTGCACTGTGAATTTCAGGCCATCGCATGGAAAGCCTTCTGGATAGGCATGATCGTTGGCAGCGTCCTGATGACACTTGTGATGTGGCTTGTTCTTTCTGTACAGAAGGTCTAAATAACTCTTTTTTTCTCCCTTTCCTTTCTTGCATTTTTCTTTTTCGTTCATTACACTTATGGTATTCTCTTCTGATGAGGGATAAGGTAGTATGGCTCTCTTTGAGATTCTCATGCTTCTCTGTTTTGGGGCGGCATGGCCATTTTCTATTTATCGTTCCTATATCTCCCGTTCGACCGCAGGCAAAAGTGTGATCTTTCTCTGGATTGTGTGGTTAGGATACATTTTTGGTATCCTGAACAAGTTTGTCCGTGGACTTGATGGGGTGGTGTTTTTTTATCTTCTCAATCTCTCCATGGTAAGTATCGACATAGCGCTCTACTATCGGAATAGATATATCCACAAGGAGGAATAAGATGCGATTTTCAGGATTTTTGCAACCAGAGTTGTACTGGACAAAGATTGAGGTCATCAATAAGATTGTCTTACTTGAAAAAATGGTGAAAGGTATCCGTCATGAATTTGCTCTCTCTATGACAGACGAAGAGATTGTCCAGAAAATTCTCCAGAGAGAAGAGGAAAGACCAACCATCTTGGGAGAATGTTTCTGGGTCCCCCACTTCCGGATACCCGATCTTGAGGATCTCATCATCGCCGTGGCTTTCCCCAAAAAGCCCTTTGCTGTAGGGGGAAATGATATCAAGGGGGTATTTTTGATTCTCACAGGACCAAGTCGTTCCACGCTCTATCTCAATGCTCTATCTGCTCTCTCCACTGTTGTAGGAGATTCAACATTTTGCAAAAAAGTACAAGAAGGTCTCGATTTTGAAAACTTTTGTGATTTTCTTGACGAAAGAAACATCCACATTAAAAAAGACCTCACTCTGCGGGATATTATGTCCACAGAGGTTCATGTGGTTCATGAAGATCAAAATCTCGAAGAGGTTCTGGATTTTTTTGTGAAGTACCAGCTGAGTTATGCTCCAGTCGTCAACTCGCAAAACCGATTCATCGCTGAAATCAACATGATCGATATTATGCGGGTTGGGATGCCAGCCTATACCAGTGGACTTCCCACTATGAACTTTCTCTCTTCCTTTGAACCCTTTGAGGAACTTCTGAAACATGAAAAGGATATTTTCGTGCGTCAGATCATGCGAAAACCAGAGGTGGTCCTTCATCCAGACACCAGCATTGTCGAAGCCGTCTTTGAATTCACCAATCACAGGCGACGACACCTTCCTGTGGCAGATGGGGAAACCATCGTGGGTGTGGTGAGTTATATGGATATGCTCAACAAGGTGCTCAGGAGGTAGCCTATGACGTGGATTATGTGGATAGCCCTTGGTCTTTTTGTGGTTGTGTATATCGCCATCTCCACAGAAAAAATAAACAAGACGATTCTTGCTCTCTTTGGGGCGGCTCTTTTTGCTGCGTTCCACTTTTTAGAAGGAGAGAGAATTTTTGCTTCTGTTGACTGGAATGTGATCTTTCTTTTAGTCAGCATGATGATTATTGTCGCTATCACCAAACAAACGGGTATCTTTCAGTATGTGGCTATCAGGATGGCCAAAGTAGCCCGTGGAAATCCAATGACCATCATGATCCTTCTCTCAGCGGTAACTGCTCTCTTTTCAGCCTTTCTGGATAATGTTACGACCGTTCTTATTCTTGTTCCAGTGGCTATTCTGATTGCCCAGGAACTGGACATTTCTCCCATACCCTATGTGGTCTCACTTGCCATGGCTTCCAACGTTGGTGGAACGGCTACGCTTATTGGAGACCCACCGAATATCATGATTGCCAGTGCAGGGGGATTGTCCTTCAACAGTTTTCTTGTGCACCTCACTCCGGTGGTTCTTGTGCTTATGGCCGTTCTCTTTGGTTTTCAATGGCTTCTTTTTCACAAACAGATGAGAGTATCCAACGAAAAACGGGCCCGGATCATGAGTTTTGACGAAAAAAAGGTGCTCACAAACCCCATCTTGATGATCAAGTCTCTTGCGGTTTTAGGCCTTGTGATCCTTGGCTTTTTTCTCCATGGCACTCTTCAACTGGAACCATCCATGATTGCCATGCTTGGCGCCTCTCTGCTCATGATTCTTGCCACTCCCCATGAAATTGACCATCTTCTCCATGAAGTCGAATGGGCCACCATTCTTTTCTTCGTGGGGCTTTTTATTTTAGTGGGAGGGCTCGTCGAAGTAGGGGTTATGAAGATTCTCGCCGAAAAGATTATAGCCCTTACAAAAGGCAGTGTCTCACTTACTTCTCTTTTTCTCATCTGGGTTTCGGGAATTCTCTCAGCCATTGTGGATAACATCCCCTATGTCGCCACCATGATTCCTCTCATCAAAGAGATGGGTCAAACCATTGGACCAGACGCCCTTATGCCCGTGTGGTGGTCACTTTCCCTTGGGGCATGCCTCGGAGGCAATGGAACGTTAGTAGGGGCATCAGCAAATGTGGTGAGTGTAGGACTGGCGAAAAAAAGCGGCATTCAAGTGAGTTTCTGGGACTTTACCAAGTATGGAGTGCTATACACGATAGTCAGTCTTGCCATTTCTTCGCTGTACGTGTATCTTCGGTACTTCGTCCTTCGTGTATGAGGGTAACGAACGGGGTCCGCATGGTGCGGGTCCTGTTTTTTATGGCTTTACCTCAACGACAGAATTGAGTCCTCCCTTCCCATCCGGAGTCACCGCAGGGTTATAAGGATCATTGGTGAGAAGAGTTCCATTGAGTATATACTTGTATTGATATATGCCAGGCTCGAGTGTCAGAGAAATACGCCAGAGATTCATAGAAACATCGTAGGTGAGAGAAAATCCCCCTTCCTTCCATCCAAAAAAATCCCCTGTGAGAGCCACATTGGTGATGGTGTTGGTGGGAGCCCGATATACAAAAAGCACGATATTCCCCAACACAAAAACCCCGGGTTTTGGTCCCTGAACCTCTGCTTTTTTCGGTTTTTGACACCCAAATACGCCTAACACAACCATCACCAAAAACGAAAACAACACTCTTTTCATAGACTCACCTCTCTGGTACTATATTCAAACAAGGGTGTTTTTGCCGGTTCTATGCAGAGAAGACAGATATCATCAATCACATTCTCAAGTTGAATGTGCGTCTTGAAATTTTCTACAATGGCCACCACAATGTCCGTTGCCGAAAGGGAAGAAAGTTCTTTCCATGGAAGCCCCCAGAGAATCTCCTCAAAAGGCACATGGAGTCTCTGACTCACAGCCTCAATCAACCCATCAGTGAAGAGAAGCAGTTTCCCCTCTTCAAAGCGATAGGTATGGTTGCTATACCCCTTGTCCATCACCTGCAGTTCGTTATGAGACAATACCCCAAGTGGCACTCCCCGCTTAAAAGAGGGAAGAGGAGAAATAGCCCCCGACGGAAGCACAAGAAGAGGATCGAGGTGTCCAGCATTGGCATAGGTCAAAGATGCCTTATCCTCATCGTACACCATGTAGAAAGAAGTCACAAAATTCCCCGCCAAATAGGGAAAAAGAAAATCATTGGTAACGTTCTCTTCAGGAGACCTGCTGTAGAAAGATAAGGAAAAGCAAAAAAAAGTTCCTCCCTGGCCGATAATACGACACAAGGAGGAACTCATGCGTAAAGAATTTACCTTCACCTTGACTATCGACTACCCTGATACAAAACTTGAGACACTGGTAGCGGTTTTTCTCCAGGCTATCAAAGGAGTGTTTGAGTCATTTGTGTATCAGATTTCTGTAGAAGCGGCAGAAAAAGAAATAAAAAAAGGTCATATCACCTGTACCTGCGGAGAAAAACATCACTTCATATGGAAAACAAAGCATGGAAAAAACACTGTTTTTGTTCTGATGCCCTTTGGAAAGATCACTCTTCCTCAACTCCAGATTCAATGCAAAAAGTGTGGAAGAAAACTTTTTCTTACGAGATCTCTTCTTGGTGTAGAAAAGCGAAAAAGACAAATCCTGAAAGATATCTACAGAGTGGCTTTAGCTGGGGCTCTTACCACCTATCGAGTAGCTGCCCGGATTCTTTCCTTCACAGGCTATAAAATCGGCCTCAGCACCCTCTGGAAAAACCTTCAAAATATTGGGAAAAAGATACATTTCAGCCTATCGGAAAAAGAAAAACCCTGTGGGGAGGCCGATGGAACGGGTATTCCTGTTCAGAGCAAGAAAAAAGGAGAAGAGGTCAAAATTCTTTTGCAGGAGAGACAACAAGCCTCCCCTTTGACAGGAAAAAATACAAGAATAGCGGGCCTTCTTGTGGATAATTACCATGCAGGTTGGGACAAACTTCTTAAGCCTATTCGAGAAAAACACTCTTTTTCTCGGTTTTTTCTTGTTGTCGATGGAGACAGAGGGATTAACCAGGGCAAATATTCCGGTATTGTTTTTCAACGATGTTTGTGGCATGTGAGTTATCAATTGAAGCATTTTCTTCGTCTTGATGGAGTGAGATATCGTTCTCGTGAGTGGACAAATATTGTCGCTGAAACAGGAAAAGCCTGTTTCTTGGGGTATAAAAATGACTGGCAAACAAAACTTGGCTATCAAAGTCAGCGAAAGCAGCATATCCAGAATCTTCTCTCTTTATTTCAAGAAAAAAGGCATAAACATTGTTTTTATTATCTTCTACGTGCTCAAAAAGACATGTTTGCCTGTGACAGTGAAGAAGGTTTACCAGGAACAACCTCAAGGGCAGAACGGGTGATGAGAACCATAAACCAGAGAATGGATGTAGGTGTATGGAAAAGAGAAGGGGCAACCAATGTTCTTGCTGTACGTTTGCATTACTACTATAACCGTGATGAGGCTATCGATGGTGTCTACTGGCAGGATGTGATGTAAAAAAATGGGAATAGTACGTACTTATTCCCCTGTTTTATGGCCTGAAAGGGGGATTTTTCCTCAGAAAAAACTGTTTATCTAAAATGTTCCCTGTATACTACAGTTGACAAAAATCTTTTGAGCCAGGGGTAACTTCTTTATCCTTTTCTCTCTCTTTCAGGTCTCCTGTTGGAAACGTAATCAAATCATTGAGACCATAAAGAAGACCAGCCGGATCATGAATATCCCCTGTCTGGAGGAGATAACTCTTAATAAGAGAAGTAATAAAGGCCGCTGGCACTCCATGTCCAGAAACATCACTGATGAAAACCCCCCACTTATGGGTATCAATCTGCCGAATATCAAAAAAATCCCCTCCCACCTGTATCATAGGATGAAAATAAAACGCAAAATTCTGTGCCGGTGGAAGCGAAGGGATAAATTGAAGCTGAATCTGACGGGCGAGTTCCAATTCCTCCTGAATCATATGATTTTTCTGAAGAAGCTTGTTCTTTTCACTGAGAAGTTCGATGGTTTGACGTTTAACCTCTTCTTCAAGATTGTGTTTCAACCTTTCTGAGGTTTGGTAAGCTACCGAGAACCGTCGTGAGAGAACAAAAGCCTGAAAGAACACAAAAACCAGTTGTCCAAAAGGGGTAAGATAAATCTCAAAAACATTAAACTTCTGAATAGCATAAAAGATATCATTGAGAGCCGTGAGAAAAAAAGGCCGAAAAACCCATCAACAAAAGAAGTGCCTCCATATTGCGATGCCACACCTCTCGTATCAAAGCAAAAAGAAGCGAAAAACCTAACGGCACCGTCACCCATATATACACCATCTGGGTATGAAAATAAATCTCCTCAGGGAAGAAAAGATCCACCGCCGTAAGAAACAGATAAAACCAAATCGCATACTTCAAAAGATTTCGATACCACTGAGAAGAAAACACCGTTCGCATAAAAGCCACAACAAAGATGGTAATGAGATTGACAAGGATGAAGTCCATTTTGATAGACGTTCTCCAGGAAAGATCATGAATATAAAGGTGAAAGAGACATTCATGATTGATAAGCGTTCTCACCGCCAAACTCAGCGCAAGAAGAGCAAAATACAAAATACCCCACTCCCTTCTCTGAAGGGTAAAGAGAGCTAAATGATAAAGGGCCATAATAAACAAGGCCCCCACCAAAAAGATATCAATCGCAATATTGAGATTTCGTTTCGCATGAATGGTATCCCACAATCCAAGTTCAATGGTATTGTACATTCCCCCTTTATTATCGTAAAAGTTCGCAATCTGAACCACCAGTTCTATGGTTGGCGTATTCGAAAAGGTGACATATCGAGGCACCATATGGGGAATATAAGATTCTCTATTGGTTCCCACCTTTCCTTCTGAAACCATGAGAACCCCATTGATATAAAGGTTATAAGAACTGGTGAGAAAAGGAACCCGTAGCCCCAAAAGAAGCGGTTCATCTGTAGAAAAAATCACCATTCGATACGTTCCATAACCATAAGGAGAGAGAGGTTTCCCCTTCCAGGTGTACCGGTGCCACGAATCCGGCACCTTGATATACATAGACTCATACTCTTCCCAGCGGGTCTTTGCTGGTTCTAAAAGCCGCAAAGGGTAAAATTGCCATTCTCCTGAGAGGCGAACCGTACCTGTCTCATGCCAGTCTCTCTCTCTGAGATCCAATGTCCCCCCACCACCATACAGGACACTTGCCACGGCACCCAAGACCAGCAGAAAAAACCATTTTCGTCTCATGGATACATTTTCCCGTTTATAATTATACTTAGCTTTCAAAAAAAGTCAAGGAAAAAAAGAAAAACCCCGGAAGAATTTCTTCCGGGGTTATAGCGGGCGACGGGATTCGAACCCGCGACATTCAGCTTGGGAAGCTGACGCTCTACCACTGAACTACACCCGCATTCTGCGAATAGTATTATAGCACAGAATACAAGAAAAATCAAGTCCCCTCTATGACTTTCTTTTTTGCATCCAGAGAACAAACGCCGATTGGAGCATCATAATAACGATCAAAAGAATGGCTACCCAGGCCGTCATAATAATGTTCTGGTACACAGGGGCACTTGCTGACCTTTTGAGAATAATACCCAAGTACGCCCACACAATGACCGCCGCATAAGCCAGGGCCTGATATCGCAAAAGAACAACAATCCCTATCAAAGCCCCAACAGACATCATGAGCATCGTCCAGACATCAGCAGCAATACCCCAGCCATTCCAGCCCACCTTCACAAGCCATGCCGTGATGTTAGCAATCGTCGCCACGGTAATCCAGCCTGCATATACATCAATCGGTATCACCGCGGCAAGACTGATCTGACCATAAATCTTTTGCTTTCTCTGAAAGGTAAAGATAAAGAGCAAGGTAACAAGAAGCGCAATCATAATCACCACCGAAAGCCCCACCTTCTCATAGTGCCAGGCAAAAATCCATCCCATATTCAAAAGACACGAAAGAGCAAACGCCACTAAGGAAGGCACATAGTTTTCAGCCTGCCGTGAATCCTTGAGAGATACCACCAGATGATACACCACATACACCAAGAAAAGGAGAAAAATGAGACCCCAGATAGAAAAGGTCAGTCCCGCTGGAACAAAAAGGTT
Source organism: Brevinematales bacterium (assembly GCA_013177995.1). Lineage (GTDB taxonomy): Bacteria > Spirochaetota > Brevinematia > Brevinematales > Thermospiraceae > Thermospira. The sequence continues at coordinate 98,246 of JABLXN010000023.1, forward strand.
GGGATACTGATCTGAAAGTACTCCTGTATTCTTTCCATTGAGGGGAAGGGCGTTGGCAAGAATATTCACCACAATAGTCGCTATTGCCAAAACAAGATTGACTATACTGAGAGCTAAGGCCTTTTTCTTCATCGAAAACCTCCTGATTTTCTTTGCCTTAGTATACAAAGCTTCTCAAATTTTGTCAAGCCATTCTCATCTAAGCATCAATTATTCCAACAAGTAATCAAGAGTTGAAACCCTGGCACGGGTGTTCTTTTCCCGTCTCTGGATCAGGGGCTACGCCCCTGGAACCCAGCTTTTTCTATTTACAATGGCTTATTTGTCTTTTTTTGTTCAAAGGAATAGTTTTATTTATTACGTTAAGGAACATTTTTATACTATTTTTTGTTTTTTACCACTTTTTTGAGACCTTCGCACATTCGTGCAAAGGTCTCTTATTAAGAAAAGGAGTTATTTTTGTGCTAATTTTTGTTCTTTTTATTACTTTTTTGAAGCCTTCGCACGAATGTGCGAAGGCTTCGATTTTCTTTCTCTTTCTCTTGTCAAAAAATCTTTTTTGTGGTATACTCAATAGAGAAGGAGAAACCTATCATGAGGTATGGAATAGTTCTTATTGCCATCGACACGAAGGAAAACGCCGAAAAACTCTCCCATCTTCTTTTAGACAAACACCTTGCTGGCTGTGTCCAGCTTCTTCCGATGGAATCCCATTACCTCTGGGAGGGGAAAAAAGAAACCTCTTCAGAGGTTCTCATGCTTGTCAAAACCCACACCAAAAAGTACAAAGCCATAGAAGCCTTGGTCAAAGCCAACCACCCCTATCAAGTACCCGAGATCCTTTTTATCCCTATTCCCAGGATACTCAAGAGTTACCAAAAATGGCTTGATGAAAGCCTCCAGGAGGAATAGAGCGTGGAATTTCGTCCTCTCTCACTTGAAGACAAAAAATATTTTGACAACTGGTTTCGTCACATGCAACCCAAGATCTCAGAGTTTACCTTCACCAATCTCTATATCTGGCAAAAAGCTCAGGGAATCCTCTGGACCCCATGGAAAGAAGGCGCCCTTCTTCTCCGGGAGGAAAACGGGAAAAAGGTACTTCTCCCCCCTGTAGGTTTTCAGGACTGTGAAAGGGTTTTTCAGGAAGTAGTCGAAATAGCCAAACAACAAGGCATATCGGCCATTATTCGTATTCCTGAGTGGGCAAAGCGTTTTCTTCCAAAGGGTGGGAGACTCATCGCAGAAAGGGACCACTTTGACTATGTCTACAAAGCCCAACAATTGGCTGAACTCAAGGGCTGGAGATTAGATGGAAAACGAGCCTTTGTGAGAAAATTCCGCGAGAGCTATCCCGATTGGCAATTTGTTTTGTACCACGAGAGATTTCAGGAAGGATGTAAACATCTCCTTGCAGAGTGGGTTTCTCAACGAGAGGAAATGAGGGGCGTGAAAGAAGAGCAAGAGGCGATTCTCACCCTTTTGCACCAGTGGGACGTTCTCAAGGTGGATGGTGGTGTTCTCCTGGTCCAGGGAAAAGTGGTGGCTTTCAGCTTTGGGGAAAAACTCAGTGAAACGACTTTTGTTACCCATTTCGAAAAAGCAGATACCTCCTATACAGGGGCTTATCAAATGATCAATCAACAAATGGCGCAGCATATTATCGCACCCTCCTACCTCTTTGTCAATCGAGAACAGGACCTTGGCATTGAAGGTATCCGAAAGGCGAAAAAAAGCTATGCGCCTCTCAAGCTTGTCAAAAAATACCGCTACGAAATAGGGTGAAAAGCCTCTCCCCATTTCTCAATAAAAACAAACTCCTCAAAAGCCTTTCGTGCCGGTCTTGAGAGTTCTGTCTCTCTTTGATGGGGAGAAAGCTCAGGAGAAAGAGTATCACTTTTTCTCCCTCCAATGAGAAGCGTGATCAAAACCATATCAAGAGGAAGGTGAAGGATCTGTTTGGCAAGAGCGGTATCAAACCCGGCAATGGGATGCAAAACCAGGCCCAACTCCGTCGCCGCAAGAAGCATACTTCCCACAGCCATACCTGTATCAAAAAAGGCATAGTCTTTCCCCTGAAGTTGACAATCATCAGCAAGTCGAGTGACCACCGCGACAACAAAAGAAGCCCGATACGCCCATTCGTTTCCTTTGCTATAGGTCTTTTTCAACTCCTCAAGTCTCTCCGCTGACCGAACAAAAACAAAGCGCCATGGCTGGTTATTGAAACACGAAGGCATAAGAGAAGCCGCCCTCGATAGGGTTTCTACCATCTCATCCGAAAGAGACACAGGGGCCAAGGAACGATAAGAACGACGTTTTTCAAGAAGTTCTTGTAGCATTCTTTTCTCCTTTTTCCTGTTCTAAAGCACCTAATTTTTTCCATTCGGCAAGAAGGTCCTGGGGACGGGGATGTTTCGCCAAAGAAGTCCCCACAAGAACACCATCGTACCCCGCTTTTGCCAGTTCCTCTACCGCTTCCGTCGTCGCAATCGCCGAAAGACTGAGTTTTTTGGCTTCGGCTGGCAAGTCCTGCACCACCGAAAGGCTATAGTGATAATCCTCCTCAAGGGTACGAAGATCCCGATTGTTCACCCCCACAATGGGAAAACCCATATTTCTGATAGCACGGATATTGGCCCGATCGTGAACCTCAACAAGCACATCCATTCCCAAAGAGGACGCATAGGTATAAAGCTCACGAAGCCTTGTGAGGCCTGAGAAGGCTTCAGCGATGAGAAGAATCATATCAGCCCCACACACAAAGGCCATATCAATCTGAACCTCATCAATGATAAAATCCTTGCAGAGAACCGGAAGCCCCGTCGCCTCTTTTATCTCCCGAAGAAAGGCAAAACTCCCCCCAAAAAAGCGTTCGTCGGTAAGCACAGAAAGACCATCAGCCCCACCCTCTTTATAGGCAAGGGCTAAACCAACCGGATCTTTTTCCATGGCTATATCTCCTTGTGAAGGAGATTTTCGCTTCACCTCAGCAATGAGAAAGGGCTTTTGGGCACGTGCCATGGCTTTCTGAAACAGAAACCTCTCCTCATCTCTCTTCAAAGAAAGAGAGAGGCTCTCTCGACGTAAACGCTTAATCTCTTCTCTTTTGTGTTCTAAAATCTCGGCTAGCTTATTCATGGGATTCTCCCGTGGGAAAGCTCTTGCACCTTTTCCACCACCTCCCAGGCTTTTCCGTTCTCGATAGCAAGAGAAGCTTTTTCAAAGGCTTCTGCAAGAGAAAGACTTTCCTCAAGGGTATAAATGGCAAGCCCCGCATTGAGAATCACCGCCTTGTAAGGATCTCCTTTCTCCTTTCCCTGAAGGATGTGTTCTATCATAGTCTTACTCTCTTCTGGTGAAGAGATACGACAATGATCAAGACTCCCCGCAAGCCCATAATCAGAAGGATCAAGCACCATCTCCTCTATCCTTCCCTCCCGGATCTCCGCAATCTTTGTCTTGCCTTCGATAGTGGCTTCGTCAAGCCCACCCTCTCCATGAAGCACAAGAGCCCTTTTATATCCCAGCCTGACAAAAACCTCTGGCAAAAGCTGATAGAGTGTCTCAGAAAATACCCCCATCACATGGTATTTAACATGGGCTGGATTCACAAGCGGTCCAAGGATATTGAAAATCGTGCGAAAACCCAACTCCCGACGAACAGGCATAACATACTTAAGCCCCGGGTGATAGTAGGGAGCAAAGATAAAGCCAAAGTTTGCCTCCTCTATGCAACGCTTCACCACTTCTGGGGTAGCCGCGATATTGACCCCCAATTTCTCCAGCACATCAGCCGATCCACTCTGAGAGGTAATAGACCGATTCCCATGTTTGGCCACTTTGTACCCTGCACCCGCTACCACAAAAGCCGCCGCAGTGGAAATATTGAAGGTATTGGACTTGTCCCCACCAGAACCACAGGTATCAATCACCTTCTCTTCCGAAAGCTCAACAGGGATACAATGGCGTGCCATCGAACGGGCACTTCCCGCGATCTCCTCCGCCGTCTCCCCCTTGAGACGCAAAAGAGAAAGATAGGCCGCTATATGAGAGGGAGAGGTATGACCTTCTAACATGAGATCCGTAAACTCTTCTGCCTCCTTCTCAGCGAGGGACTGTCTCTCAGAAAGTTTCGAAAAAACTTTTTTGGAAAGGTCTGCCACTTTTCTGGAAAGTCTTTCCTGTCGTTTCTCATGAACTATTCGTACAAAATTGGCTATGATCTGCTTGCCATGTTCGGTAAGGATGGATTCCGGGTGAAACTGCACTCCATAGATGGGTTTTCCTCTGTAAACAAGCCCCATAATCTCCCCATCATCACTCTCGGCCACCACCTCAAGGGTGTCGGGAAGAGACTCTTGTTTGGCCACAAGCGAATGATAACGAATGGCCTGAAAGGGGGAAGGAATCCCCTCAAAAACCCCTTCTCCCTTGTGACTGATAGAAGAAGACTTGCCATGCATAATATGGGTTGCTCCTCCTACCTGCCCACCGGCCACAATCGTGATCGCCTGATGTCCAAGACACACCCCTAAAAGCGGAATGTCCTCCTCAATAGCATACCGAATGAGGTCCAAAGAAACCCCTGAATCTTCGGGTCGTCCTGGACCCGGAGAAATCACAATCCCATCCACAGACATTCCTACCACCTCACTGAGGGTAATCGCATCATTTCGATATACCCTGATATCCTTCTCGTATTCTCCTAAATACTGAACAATATTGTAGATAAACGAATCATAGTTATCAATAACCAGAATCATATTGCCTCCATCATTCCACAGCCTTGAAATTATACACCGGTTTGACCACCTCTTCTATCTCCACATTCTCAGGCAAAAGTTCAAGAATAAGCTTCGATGGTTTATAGGCCATCGGGGCTTCATCGATGGTATGAATGGAAATAGTCGAGGACCAGACCCCTTCCATCGTCTTTCGAAACTCCTCAAGAGAGAGCTGTTTTTTGGCCTGATGGCGAGAAAGCCGCCGACCAGCTCCATGAGGAGCCGAGAGGTTCCAGTCTTTTCTTCCCTTTCCCCTTCCTATGATGACCCCATCCCTCATATTGAGGGGAATCACTAGTCTCTCGCCACTATGGGCACGAATAGCCCCCTTTCGGATAATACCATCATCAAAGTCTATGTAGTTATGCACACTCTTGATGGTTTCCGTATCATCAATATTCTGGCTAAAAAACTCCTCAAGAATAAGCCTGGCCATGGCACGCCTGTTAACTTCGGCGTACTTCTGTGCCACCTTCATATCCTCAAGATATTCTTCTCCCCCCTGCGAAAGAGGAAGATACTCCAGTTCCCTGTACTTCCAGCCCTTCTCATGGGAAGCCACCCATTGCTTCGCCCGTTTCTGATGGTAGGAAGCAATCTGAAGACCAAAATGCCTGCTGCCACTGTGAAGAGAAAGCCAATACCTCCCCTTCTCATCACGATCAATCTCGATGAAGTGGTTTCCTCCTCCAAGCGTCCCAAGAGAACAAAACGCCACCGCAGGATCTATCCCGATCTTCCGGGATATTTTTTCGATCTTTGCTTCAAGATCCCGTGTGTAATATCCCTCTTCGTATCTTCCTGTGAGAATAGGCCTCGTATGACGCTCAAATCCGCTGGGGATTGCCCGTCGTATATAGCGATCAAACTTCTCAAAGTCTATACTTTCCGTATCGAGCCTGTAAAGTTCAATACCACATCCAATATCCACCCCAATAATATTCGGGATCACCAGATCCCCAAGCTTCATGGTAAATCCAATGACACTTCCTTTTCCCGAATGACAATCCGGCATGATCACAATCTTTTGGCCCTCAAAAGCAGGACAATCCACAAGCGTCTTGATCTGTTCCCTGGTCGCGTCATCAATATCACGAATGAGCACCTCGGCATCGGTAAACTGACCGCGTAGTTTCATTTCCCTCTCCTACATCAAAGCACTCATCAGAGCACGAGCCTTGTTAATTGTCTCCTCATACTCCCTCTCCGGGACTGAATCATACACAATACCGGCGCCCGCCTGAAGATAGGCCATACCGTCGCGACACACCAGCGTTCGAATAGCAATCCCTGTATCCAAATTCCCCCTGAAGTCAATGTACCCTACAGCCCCCGCATAAATCCCCCGTTTTTCCGGTTCCAGTTCCTCAATGATCTCCATCGCCCGAATCTTTGGGGCTCCACTGACCGTGCCCGCCGGAAAGGTGGCCGCAAGAATATCAAGGGGATGAATCCCCTCTCGTGGTGTCGCTCTCACATCAGAGACAATATGCATCACATGGGAATAGCGCTCAATATGAAAAGGTCGTTCTACCCGAACCCCTCCATACGAAGCGATACGCCCAAGATCATTTCTCCCGAGATCAAGAAGCATGGTATGTTCTGCCCTTTCCTTGACATCAGCTAAAAGTTCACGTTCATTGGCCTCGTCCTCCTCCCTTGTTTTTCCCCGGGGACGAGTACCGGCAATAGGCCTGAGAAGGACCTCATCAATCCCATTTCTGATGGTGCGCTTCACCATCACCTCCGGAGACGAACCCACTATCTGAAAGTCCCCAAACTCCATAAAAAACATATACGGTGACGGATTGATCATCCGAAGCTTCCTGTACACAGAAAAGGCCGGCTCCTGAAGTTCTACCCGAAACCTCTGCGAAAGGACTATCTGAAAGATATCTCCCGCCACAATGTACTGTTTTGCCTTTTGAACCGCAGAGAGAAAATCCTCCCGACGAAAATTGGAGAGAAGTTTAAGTCCAGAAGAACGACCAAAAACCAGCTTAGGAAGAGAATGTGACTGATACAACCGCTCCTCATATCGACGAAGCTTTTCTTCTGGATTTCCCTCTTCCTCACCAAAACGATAGGTAATGAGAAAGATCTTCTGCTTGATATGATCAAAAACCACTAACACCCGGGGAAGAACAAAATACACATCAGGAAGCCGAAAACGATACGGCTTCACATCAGGTATTTTTTCCATATATCTCACGGCATCATAGCCCAGGTATCCCACAAGCCCCGACGTAAAAGGAAGCTCGGTGGCATCCCCCTCCTCCACAAAGGAAGAGATAAACTCCCGAAAAAGCCCGAGTACATCATGAGTCCTCAGGGATTCTCCTTCTCCCTTGCGAATAATCTCCACCACATCACCCGTTGCCCGAAACATATACGCCGGTTCAAATCCAAGAAAGGAATAACGCCCAAGCATCTCCCCCATCTCTACACTCTCAAGAAGAAAGGCCTGAGGAGAATTTTCCCTCAAGGCATGAAAAGCAAGCACCGGGGTCTGCATATCCGAGGGCATCTCCCTCACAAACCGTTTCAATCGAATCTGTTCCATCGTTACCTCTGTTTCTATGTATAGAAACATTATACAGAAAAAAAAAGATTTCGTCAAGGAAAAACGTATTTTTCAACCAAGTTTCAATCAAAAAATGAGACCTTTGCACGAATGTGCAAAGGTCTCAAAAAAGTAATAAAAAAACAAAAATTAGTATCAAAATGTTCCTTGCCGTAATAAATAAACCGATTTTTTTGAATAAAAAAGACAAACCGGCCCTTGTAAACAGAAAAATCGGGGAAGAGGGGCGTAGCCCCTGACCTAAACAGGGGAAGAAAACATCCGTGCAAGGGTCTCAAAATACTTTTCTTTCTTTGAAAAAAAGGCTGTCCAGATTTCTCTGGACAGCCCTCTTTATTTCAGAAACCAATATTAAGACCCACCATGAAGGGGAGACCGTTCTCTCGAGAAGTATTGAGAAATCCAACCTGCACCCCGTAGAGTCGGCGCGTGGTATTCAAAAACCCCACCTGCACCCCTCTCACCTCTTTGGCCACATTGATAAACCCTATCTGGGCTCCCTTGAGATTTCCTACCGTATTGATAAACCCCTGCTGAAGCCCAAGCATATTATTCTGAACGGTATTGAGAAAACCAGCCTGCCACCCCATAGCTGACACCCCTACCCTATTGATAAGCCCGTGCTGCACCCCAAGAAGGTACCCTTCTACATGAGGAAAAAGCCCCTGCTGATAACCAGCCATCACATAGGCCTTTGGTGCAAGAAACGCATACTGCCACCCTATATACAGCTTGTTCTCAAGGGTAAAGAGACCAAAACCTATGCCGATAAAATTCCATCTTCGTGGATAGATCTGAGCATCCCCGGCAATGCCAAGCTGAAGCACAGCCCCCCAGCGGTTATTCTTGAGGCTTTCCCATACGGTATCCGATTCTTCTTTGATAGAAGAGGTGGTAGGTCCTTCCTCCTCTCTCTGAGAAGAAGGTGTGGGCGAGGTTGACTCTGTCGGCTTCTCAGATGTTTGTCTCTGTCTGAGTTTTTCTTTGGCCTCACGAATAAGCCTCTCCAGGGCATCCTCATCCGTTTCCTCTGTTGTGGGCGAAGAAACCGTAGCTGTCTGCTGCTCTGAAGAAACCTCCGTTTCCGCTTTCTGTGATTTCTTATCAGAAGAAGTGGTCATCTGACCTGTTCGCTGGAGAATCTTTTTCACCGGTTCATCAATCCTATCTAACAAATCCTCCAGAGAAGCCGTTCGAAGTTCTGCCACTTCATCAATCGTGGCTGTAGAAGTGTCAATCAATCGCAACAAGAGAAGATAATTCCTCCCAACCTTCGAAAAAGAACCAACAATAGCCTTGGAAGCCCCTACCAACGTTCCCACACGGGCGACTTCTTTTTCGGTAAGCCCTGATTGGTTGAGCTTTTGTTCGCTCAGGATACGATCAAGCTTTTGTCTCTCCACTACACGGAAACGACGCATATTGACCACGTGAAGCTCCACCACTTCCGTAAGCGTACGACTATCTAAAGACGTTTCCCCTGATCTGTTTTCAATCTCCATCACCACAATGGAAGGTTGCTCTGCCCCCCACACTATCCCTCCCACAAAAAAAAGAAAACCTACCAAAAGTTTTCTGAAACGCATAAAAAACTCCCTCTCTGTTATTTTCTTGTATAGTATACCCTCAAGCAGGGCTTTTTTCAAGTAAACCTTTTCTCTCTTCTGAAAAAATTCCCCTTTTGAGACCTTTGCACATTCGTGTAAAGGTCTCAAAAAAGTTATAAAAAAGGAAAAAATAGTATAAAAATATCTTCTATCATAATAAAAAATCCTCTCTTTTTGAATAAAAAAGACAAATATGCCCCTGTAAACAGAAAAAGCGGGGTTTCAGGGGTGAAACCCCTGACCTAAACAGGGGAAGAATACACCCGTGCAAGGGTCTCCTTTCTTTAGTTAAATGTTTAACTAAACACTATCTGAAACAAGGTTATAGCCTGACCAACCAGCAAAACCTTCCAGACAAAGCGTATCCTCCTAACAAAAAGCCCCCCAGGCGGGGGGGCTACACGATTGGTTGTGATGGGTGTTTCTATTGAGGTACTTCCTGCAGGACAACAATGCTCCAGGGATTCACACCATAACTCCCTGTAATCGTCGCAGCAGAAGATGTTTCCCAGAAGTTATTGTCGTCCTCAGCCCACCAGGCCGTATCAATGATACGAACCCACTTTTTGCCACTGTCTGCCGGTGGCACAGTATAGGATACCTGATTTGTCCACATATTGATAAACACAAGAAAATCACTGTCTCCGATACTACTTCCATCAATACGTATCCAGACACACCTGTTCCCATTCTCAAGGTAGGTTGTGCCGTCCTCCTTGCGGAAATCATAGAAAACGGTATAGTTTTGCTGCCTCAGCACAGGGTGGTCTTTTCGAAGAGCGATGAGTTTCTTCACAAAGAGGAAGAGATCATTTTTCCCTGAGAGCCCAGAAGCGGTGCTATCCGTCCCATAGTTATTGTGATAACTCCCTCCACCTCCTGTAGACACAAGATGAGGGCTATCGGTATTGATCATAGTGTAGTTATTCCACGTGGCCACACTATCAACATTGTAGGGGTTGTTATTCCCATTCTGGGTTCGCCCAAACTCATCCCCGTACACTGTCATAGGAACTCCACGGGAGAACATCTGCACCACCCAGAAGTTGCGAAGCCTCTGCCGGCGAAACATCTGATTGGACGTTGTTGTTCCATAGAAGTTACTGTCCCAGGAGTCATTGTTATCACTTCCCCCATCAGAAGGACCAAACGGCCAGGTGAGGGTGGTATTTTGCTTGGTGTTATAACTCACAAGATCCATGAGAGTGAAACCATCATGAGCCACGATGAAGTTCACCGACTTGTGTGGTCCACCGTTGTTGTTGAAATACCCATAGTCGCCATTGAATACCTGGACAAACTTGGGATCACTATCACTTCCTGTAGTGTTTCCATCTCCTTTCAAAAAGCGTCTCACCTGATCCCGATAACGCCCATTCCACTCTCCCCATCCTGCCGGGAAGTTCCCTACCTGATATCCTCCTGCCCCTGTATCCCATGCCTCTGCAATCATCTCAATATTGCGGCTATTTCCTAAGCTTGCAATATCCAGTAGAAGTTGCGCATTGGGATTGAAGATATAATCAGGAGCACTATCCCGTCCTAACACAGGGGCCAAATCAAACCGGAAACCATCCACCCCCATCTCATCTGCCCAGTAGGCAAGTGAATTGGTGATCAGGTCCTTTACCACCTGTTTGGTGGTATTGAAGTTATTGCCACATCCTGTACTTTCCCAGTAGTACTGAGGGCTTCCCCCAACAAGGGCATAGAACTCACTATTGTCAAATCCGCGAAAACAGGTGAGTTCCGCCGTATTGGTATCACCCCAGAGTCCACCTTCTCCTGTATGATTGTACACCACATCCAGATAGACCTCAAGCCCCTCATCATGAAAAGCCTTCACCATTTCCTTGAATTCACGGGTTGGGCCTCCCGGAGATTTGTCATACGCATATCGCCTATCCGGAGCAAAATACCCATAGGTCATATACCCCCAGTAATTTCCCCCAGACTGATTGTCTGGATTGTGGTCATTGTCTGTCTCATGCACAGGGAGAAGTTCAATGGTCGTATAGCCAAGGGCTTTGAGATACTTGGCCATATAGGCTGCCCCTTTGTATGTTCCCCGATATTGATCAGGCACCCCAACAACACTCTCAAACCCGCTAAAACCAGAAAGAATAGTGGCTAAATTCACCGTAGAAGGATGCATAGTGAGTCCACGAAGATGAGCCTCATAGATGATAGCGTCCTTCTGGGGTATGGCTGGCTTTGTGCCATAGGAAGTGGCGTCCTTGATAAGGTAAGCCTTGGGGGCTACCTTGCCTGTATCCCACTGGCGACGAGGCTTTCCATTATAAACAAAGGGTCCCGTCCCATACACATTGCCATCCACACCAGCACTGGCTAACGCTGAAGGATTGTTCCTATCATGTGTGATCTCAAGCGCCCAGGGATCATACAGCACCTTGTTTGGATTGAAACGATTGCCCGCACTGTCCACATCACAGAGAAAGCCGTTCGTTGTCCCCGGTTGCCAGGTGGAGACATACGGCCAATTTGGTCCCCATACACGGAAGGCATAGACAGTTCCGTTGGTCACAAACCTGAGTTTTGCCCGCCAGTAGTTATCACTTCCCTTGGCCATCTCATAGCGATAAACAGCATCCTCTCCGTATGGCTTACGATAAATCTCAAGAACTATTTTCGTGGCATTTTTTGAATACACGGCAAACGTAGCCTCATCAGAAGACACAAATCTCCCCCCAGGTCCCCATGTCGCAGTTGCCCACTCTCCCTCATCAATAGCCAGAAAACCTTGATGAATGATAATATACTCATTGGTACTACTCACATAGTTGGGTGTCTGAGCGTAGACTCGGATAACATTGGTAGCATGTGCCAAAAGAGAAAGGTCATAACTCCAGCTGGTTGTCCCCGTCGCTATGGTATACAATCCTCCATTCACGGAAACATAAACCCCATTTAGTGCCTCAGCTGTCGCTCCGGCCGTCCCCGTAAGCGTAAAGGAAGTAAGATTGGTGATATGAAGAGGTGTACTCAGATTCGCGGATACATACACCGTCGCATTGAGAGAAACAGAAATAAGAGAAGTTGTCGTCTTGTTTCCGGAAATGTCCCTTGCTTCCAGCCACACAAGATAGGCACCATTTCCTTTATCTAAATGAACATTGCTCACCACAAAATTTGTCCCATCAATGAGAGCCGAATACCTATTGGTGAAAGACGCCTGATTGGTCGTAATGTAGAGTTTTACCTCAGAAACACCCCTGTTATCTACCACCACCCCTATGGCATGAAAGAAACCTGAGCCAAATTCCTGCCCATTGGTAGGACTGAGAAGCCTCACTTCAGGTGGCGTGGTATCAGAGGTCGTTCCCCCACCACTATCTCCACTTCCACTACCAGTTGAGCCTCCACCATTAGACACCGAACACCCCATCACCATCCAGATCAGGCCAACCACTGCCCACCAGAAAAACTTTTTCACAATACACCCTCCGTCTTTCATAAAATTGCCACTTATTATACGAAAAAACACGAAAAAAAGTGAAATTTTTGAAAATATTTCCTTGTGCCGCAAAAACTTATGTGCAAAAATAGGCAAATTGAACAAAAAATGGGCGTTTTCCAGAAAGGAGGAAAAAGAAGAACATATCCCCAATTTTTGCAAAAACCCCCTTTTTGCTTTATACTACTTTGTCATTATCCTGAGGGAGGGCTTTTCCATGTTCACCATGTCTTTTGAAATTCTACGAAATTTTATGAAAGATACCTTTGTCGCCGTTGGGGTACCAGAAAAAGACGCTGATATCTGTGCCGACGTTCTCATCACGGCTGATCTTTTAGGTATTGACTCCCACGGTATTGGAAGACTCAAACCCATCTATATCGATCGGATTCTCGCCGGGCAGATCTCTCCTACCACAACCATTGAAATAGTGAAAGAAACCCCTACCACGGCTGTGATTGATGGACACAATGGGATGGGACAGGTCATTGCCAGAAAGTCCATGGAAATAGCCATCGAAAAAGCCAAAACCTACGGTATGGGGATGGTTGCCGTCCGAAACTCAAACCACTACGGGATTGCCGGATACTATGTCCGCATGGCCGCTGAAAAGGGAATGATTGGTATCACCGGTACAAACGCCAGGCCCTCTATTGCCCCCACCTTTGGTGTGGAAAATATGCTTGGCACCAATCCACTAACCTTTGGTATGCCTACCGATGAACCCTTTCCTTTTATGCTCGACTGTGCCACATCCATCACCCAGCGCGGCAAGATTGAAGTCTATGCCCGTCTCAATAAAGAGCTTCCGAAAGGGTGGGTGATCAGTGAAGATGGAACAAGCAAAACCAATCCCCATGAAGTCTTAGATGACCTTGTCAAAGGGACAGCCGCCCTTCTTCCCCTTGGTGGAATGGGAGAAGAGATGGGGGGATACAAAGGCTATGGGTACGCCACTGTGGTAGAAATCCTCTCCGCCGCCCTTCAGCAAGGGGCTTTTCTCAAGGCCTTAAGCGGCTTTGAAAACGGCAAAAAAGTTCCCTACAGGCTCGGGCATTTCTTTATTGCCATCAATGTTGAGGCCTTCACCGAACTTGAGAACTTCAAGAAAACCACAGGAGAGATTTTGCGGGCTCTGCGGGCATCAAAGAAAGCCCCTGGCCAGGACCGCATCTACACCGCCGGAGAAAAAGAATACGAAACCATGCAAAAACGTCTGGTAGAAGGCATTCCTCTTGACGAAGAGGAACAAAAAGACATGATAAAACTCAGAGATACCTTCCATCTTCATTACACCTTTCCTTTTGAAAAGGCTTAGGAGGATACGATGACTATTACTGAATCCAAACTCTCTTTTCTTCCGTTAGTATACAAAGGCAAAGTACGAGATATCTACGCCATTTCTGATACAGAATGGCTCATGGTTACCACTGATAGAATTTCTGCGTTTGATGTGGTCTTCAACGAAGGTATCCCCGAGAAAGGTCGTATTCTCAACCATATCTCTCTTTTGTGGTTTGACAAAATTGACTTCATTCCCAATGCTATCAATACAAAAGATATTCTTGGTCGACTTCCTCAACTTGCTGATAAACCGGGGATTGCTGAACGCTCCATGATTGTGCGAAAACTCAATCGTCTCCCTTTTGAATGCGTGGTGAGAGGCTATCTTTTTGGCAGTGTTTACGAAGAGTATCAAAAAACAGGTGGGGTTGCGGGTCAGAAACTCCCTTCCGGGCTTTCTCTTGCCAGCAAACTCCCCACCCCTCTCTTTTCTCCGGCCACCAAAGAAGATACAGGACATGATATCAATATTTCCTTGCAAGAGTTTGAGAAACGAATAGGAGATCAAAAATTAGCCCATCAGATTATTGATGTTTCTCTCCAGCTCTATACCATGGCGTATGAGAAGCTTCTCCCTCACGGCATTCTGTTAGCTGATACCAAGTTTGAATTTGCCCTCGATGAAAAAAACCGTCTCACCCTCATTGATGAAGTCCTCACTCCCGATTCCTCTCGATACTGGGACTGCACCACCTACCAGGAAGGAACAAGTCCCGCCAGTTATGACAAACAATTTGTGCGGGATTATCTCACGACTATCAAATGGGACAAAAAACCTCCTGCTCCTTCTCTCCCAGAAGAGATTATCGTCAAAACCTACGAGAAATACAAAACCATAGAAACCATTATTGAGAAGGTATGCCATGAGTGAAAGAAAGCCCGTTTCTTCCTCCTTGGTTGAAGACCAGGCTCCTCAAAGTGTCCCCATGGCTCCCACATGGAAAAGGATTGCAGCCTTTTGTATCGATTACCTTTTTCTTAGCACCATTTTTGCCCTTGTCTTTTCCTTTTCTACCCGTCCCCTCCTCCTTGATTATGTCAAAAGTATGCCTCAGGATGCTTCTCTCAATATCATAGAACTCCAGAAACTCCTCTTTTCCCTCTACCAACAGCATTTCTGGGCCTATGCCTTTTTTGATCTCATGCTCTGGGCTTCCTATTTTATTCTTTTTTGGCGAGCCTCAGGTCAGACCATCGGGGCAAAGATCATGAACATCCGTGTCTTTCCCGGTGTTCCCCCAAAACGTCCCCAGAAAAACCTCTGGGACCTTCCCTGGTCCATGTGTATTACCCGCTTTTTGTTCTTTTATCTCGCCGTTCAGCTGTACGGAATCCCCTTTCTCTTTGTCTTTGATAGGGAATTCAATATTCGTTTCCATGATTTTTTCAGTCGCTCAGTGGTGGTTTCTCTTCCTCCCAGGAAAAAAGACTCTTCAGATGATGAAGAAGAACAATAAGGAGATGTATATGAAAAGAAAATGTGGTATTCTCACAGGACTTTTTCTCTTTTTTGTCTGCGGCTGGAGTCAGATGATTCTTGATGACTTTGGTTTTCTTGCTGGAAGTCCCTCAAGTACCTACGGCCTCCTCCTCCTTTTCCAGGGAGAAAAGGCTGAATCAGCCTCCACCCCGGAGCTTCACCCCCTTTACAAAGCAGAGCTCTTCTACCAGGAAAACAAAGACATCTGGTCCACTCGCATTGCCGGCAATGTTTCCCCCATTTCTGCTAACTTCCAGATGGGGCTTTTCATTACCTTTTCTGATGTTTTAGGGATGGAATTTCGTATTCCCTTCACCCTCACGGTGGGAACAGGCTGGTATGACACCACCTTCGGCAAAGGCATTGGCATAGCCTCAAACTTTTACGACCCCGCCAACAAAGACAATACCTATTCCAGCGAAAACCTCACCAAAATCTATTTCAAAGCCTCAACGGGTCTGCGCCTCTCCGGCACCATTCTCCCCAAAACCTTAGCCTGGACAATTGAGCAAAACCTCTACTACCGATATTTTCTTGGAACAAAGAGCGATAGAGATGTGTGGCTCTACGAAAATCAGGGAGATAACCTGAAATATTTTCGCTATTCAGCTTCAGGTATGATCACCCTCACCCTTCCGCTGCTTTTCCGTCGGATCTCTCTTTTTGCTACCGGTGATTGGGATATCCAGCATTACGCTGAATCTCCTGCAGCCAAAGGCGGATGGGGATCAGACCTTCCCAGGGTGCAGATAGGGGGGATCTTTGGGGTAGGAATGGACAATTTCTCCCTTGATCTTCAACTAGCCTGGGGAAATACACCAGCCTATCAGGAAGGCTATGGCTACAACCTTCTTCTCACCGAAAGACGCATCAATACCGATGTGATCCAGTACTGGTATCTCCACAAGATAGCCCTGCTCCTTTCCTGGGAGATATAATTGTCATCGATTTCTCTGAATGAAGAAAATCAGGGAGTATCCAAAAAAATGGACGCTCCCTGATTTTTTTATTACTTTTATCTACAACCATCAAAAAGGAGGTCTCTATGCTCGAAAAAGGTCAAAAAGCACCTGATTTTCGTCTTCCCACACCCGAAGGGGAGATAAGCCTCTCTCAATTCAAGGGGAAAAAGGTTGTTCTCTACTTTTATCCCAAAGATGACACCCCAGGCTGTACCAAAGAAGCATGCGGGTTTCGGGACGTGTATGACCAGATTCTTGCAAGAGGCGCCGTGGTTATAGGGGTGAGTGCCGATAGTGTAACTTCCCATGAAAAGTTCAAAAAAAAGTATGGTCTTCCTTTCTATCTCGCAAGCGACGAATCCCACAGTGTCCTGGAAGCCTACGGTGCCTGGGGAGAAAAAAATATGTACGGCAAACGCTATTTTGGAATCATTCGTTCAACGTATGTGATAGACGAAAATGGGACCATCATAGCCGTCTTCCCCAAAGTTTCTCCAGAGAAACACGCCCACGAGATTTTAGCGCTTTTATAACTCATTTTGAGACCTTTGCACGAATGTGCAAAGGTCTCAAGAAGGTAATAAAAAAACAGAAAGTAGTATAAAAATATTCCTTTGCATAATAAACAAGCCTATTTTTTAGATAAGAAAAGACAAATAAGCCTTTGTAAACAGAAAAAGCGGGGTTTCAGGGGCGTAGCCCCTGACCTAAACAGGGGAAGAAAACACCCATCCAAAGGTCTCTCATTTTTCTTCATGTTTTGCCCGACGGGAAGCAAGAAGATCCTTCCATGCCTGAGAGAGAGCTTCACTTTCTGAAAGTTGAGAAGCGCTACTCTGAAGATAACGACGCTGGATCTGCTTGTACACCGCCAATCGAAAATGAAGCCCAAAAAGATAATAGGTGATCAGAGCAAACCCGTACCCAATGGAGAGAAGGAAAAACACCACAACATCTAAAAGGGCTATTCCCATTACCATGAAAATCTCGAGAAAAACAAACCGAATCGCATACGAAAAACCCCGAAAGAGAGAAAGCTCTGGATTGTACAGAAGCATGGGCAAAAGAACAAACTCCCCTAACGAGACAGCTACATACACCCAGACTAAAAAAGTCACCATCACTATCTTGGCTACAGGATGAACAAGAACACTTGCATAAAACACAAGAGCATAGCCAATCATCACCCCCGCTATCCCAAACACCACAAAGAGTTGAAGCGAACGAAAAAAGGTGCGCTTCAAAGCATGCCAGTAGTCAACAAAAAAACGCCGAAGATAAACCACATCCATCTCATACACACCCCGAAGATACTCAAGCGAAGCAAAACTGGTGGGAAACACATGCATGGTGAGACTCACCACCACCCATGCCACCACTAAAAAAGCCACTTCACCCGGAGTTTTTGGCCCATGTCCTGTGAGAATCCAGAGAATCTGAAACACCGTCCAGACAAACACGGGATTGACCGCTGAGACAAGAGCCACCACCCAGCTAAAACCCAGTTTATTCCAGAGTCTTGAAAAAGCCTCAACAAAGGCATCCTTGAGTCTTCCCATCATTCACCCACCCAGAGGAGATTGACCGTATTCTTGGCTAAATCACTATACTGAGAACGATTCTGCGGATCCGGAACCCACTTTCCATCCACGACAAAACAGTACACATGGAGCCCGGGGCGAAGACTCACCTCTACCTCAAACACCCCGGCCCCCTTGTACTCAAGGGGAATACTATAGGGATCCCAGTTGTTGAAATCTCCCACAAGGGAAACCGTTTTGGCCATATCGTCCTTATAATGAAAACGGTACACCCGATTGGATACCCAGAGCGGATAACGCACATTCGGAAGAAACTCCCTCTCTAAAACAAAATACGAAAACTCCACCCCCGTCGCATCGACCATCATCGCCTGATTATTCGGGTCCGGCACCCAGACATCATCCACCAGGAGACGATAACGGTACCTTCCGGGAAGAAGCCTGTTAGTCCAGCGAGCCTCCCACAGAATAAACTGGTAATTATTGGGAGTAATATAATCCGCATAGGCTTCTTCAATTAACCTTCGATTGAGAATCCATCTCTCCTTCTCTCTCAGGCTCTTGGACAGCATCGCCGTTGTTTCCTCTGAGAGCGCCACTCCCTTGAAAAGCGTAGGATTATAAAGCCTCGGCCCCTGAACAATGCGATTGATATCCCCAATGAGAGCCGTTTTCAAATCAGAAAAGGAGTATTTCTGTTTCTTTTTCTTGGTAATAGGAAGAGAAAGTTCCTTCATAATCGTGAGAGTCTTCTTGGAAAGCTTGCCCATGATATAACGGGAAAGGGGATTTTTTTCATCATAAAGGGCATTCATGAAACCCACATAATCCCTGATATCCTCTTCAGAAAAGAGAAGCGATCCCTTGACCACCTCCATCCGAATAGGCGTCTTCCAGTTGTTAAAATCCCCCGCCACCTTCACACTCTCCGCATCTCCCTTGAAAAAGAAGATAATCGCATTCTCAGTAATAAGGGGCGATTCCACCGTAGAAAACATATTCTGGTACAATTCCTCATACTTTTTCTGGGGATCTACCACCACCGTCTTCTGGGCCCAGACCACTCCAAAAGCGACAAGAAAAAGAAGATATATCCCTCTCTTTGGCATACCTACCCCTCTAATCGAAAACCACCGTCTTGTTATGAAAGACCAGCACCTTGTTTTCTACGTGGAGTTTCACCGCCCGGCTAAGGACACGCTTCTCCACCTCTTTGCCTTTGTTAATCATATCGCTTAGACTATCCCGATGGCTTACCCCGATCACATCCTGAACAATAATCGGCCCATTATCCAGTTCTTCTGTGACATAGTGACTGGTAGCCCCGATCAGTTTCACCCCACGGGCATACGCCTGGTGGTACGGTTTTGCCCCCACAAACGCCGGGAGAAACGAATGATGAATATTGATAATCCTGTTAGGATACACCGCAATAAAATCCGGCGAAAGCACCTGCATATACCGTGCTAATACCACTGTATCAATCCTGTAGTCCTGGAAGAGTTTTATCTCCTTCTCTTCCACCTCTTTTTTATTTTCAGCATTGACAGGGAAACAAAAATACGGTATCCGGTAATACTCCGCCACCGACCGAAGATCCTCATGATTACTCACAATCAGGGGAATATCCATACGGATCTCTTTGGATTGCCATTTGAGAAGAAGATCATACAAACAGTGATCAAACTTGGAAACCATAATAGCCACCCGTGGCACCTCATCAGAAAAGACAAGTCTCCACTCCATCCGAAACTTGTCCGCAATAAAACTAAAGGCCTGGGCTATCTTCTCCCTTGGAATACGAAACCCCTCCAGTTCCCACTCAATCCGCATAAAAAAGGTATTCGTCTCAAAATCCGTATGCTGATCCGAATGGACAATATTCCCATCATACTGATAAATAAAACTTGCTATCTCCGCCACAATTCCCTTTTGATCAGGACAGGACAAAAGCAAAATAGCCGTTGCACTCATGACAAACTCCTCTTCCCATTAGTATAGCGTAAAGAAGAAATTTTTTCAAACCCTGAGACCTTTGCACATTCGTGCAAAGGTCTCAAGAAAGTAATAAAAAACAAAAAAATAGTATAAAAATATTCTTTGGAATAATAAATAACCCTCCCTTTTTGAACAAAAAAGACAAATAGACCCTTGGAAACAGAAAAAACGGGGTTTCAGGGGCGTAGCCGCTGACCCAAATAGAATAAGAATACACCCAGGCAATAACCTCATCCTTCTCTTCTCAGTTGAAATTCAGGTAAAACCAGGCTGTTGCATAGTCCTTATTGATCCTGAGAGCTATTTTACGAAACTTTTCACTGAGCTTTTTATTCTTGAGCTTTTGATAGCAAAAGGCTATCTTATCCACAAAAATCTCTGAGTCAGGATAGAGATTCACAGCCGCATAGTAGAATTCAAGGGCGTTGGAAAAATCCCCCTTATGGTATTCTATTTCCCCAAGTTGAAAATAACTCATAGCTTCCACTACTCCACCAGGACGAGCCGAAAGAATCTGCTTCCAGTTAGCCACTGCGTCATTTTCACGACCAGCCATAAGATTGGCCAGACCAAGAAAATAAAGCGTATCCAGAAGGGGTGAAGCCACATACGACTTCTGAAGATAGGTTTTTGCCTGTTCTGGTTCATTCTTGGCAAGATAGGCAATACCAATGAGTTGCGCCGCCACCGGCTGAAACTCTGAAGGGAAACGAGAGAGTGGTTCAGCCTGAGTGACTACCGCCTCATAATCCCCTGATTGAAATGACCGTAAAAAGCCAAGATACAAACGTCCAAACTCCTGATACCCGGGGAGACGGGTCTCTTCTTTTTCCACAACGGTAGCAAGATTTGAGATAGCATTGGTGTCTCCATTCAAAGCCAATCGAAGTATAATCCGATACCACCGTAGCCGGTAAGCATCACTATTCTCCACAGGAATGGTTTGAAAGACCTCATACGCCTTCGTCCAGTCTTCCTCATCATAATATTTATCAAACGTATAATAGCGACTACAGGAAACAAGTAGAGCCATCACCATCAGCCCAATAGTTCGTTTCATAATCTAATCACTCCTTTCTGATAGGTATAGGAAATTCCCTTCTCCTGCAACACACTTTCCACCATCTGCCGAAGGGGAGCATGGAGAGAAGGAGAATGATTCCCCTGTCCCACAATGAGATGAATATTTTTCTTCTCCCTCTCCCTGCGAAGAAGAATCTCCTCAAGAACACCCAAAGCCTTTTCCACCGTCATGCCGTGAAAATCAAACACAAGAGCCTCTTTTTCCGAGGGCTTTGGCTTGCCCGAACGTCCACCCTCCTTGGCCGGGACAAATCGCATTTCCCTCATGGCCTGCAAAAATATCTCATCCGTTACCTTTCTACTTTCCATAGCGAGAAACTCCAGGGAAGAAAGAGTCCTTCCACCGTTTCTGGAAAGCTCCTGAAATAAGAAGTACCTATCACAAGAGAAAGGGATGACGGTATCTCCATCACATAATTGGTGAATCGTACTGTCTCCCCTGTATAGAAAGAAACCACCCCTTTCGAAGAAATACCCCAGAGATGATCAGGAGCCGTATACACAAAACGGATATCCTCCCACCTTGAAGGTTCTACCCCCTCTATCCTTTCACACACACTCACCATTGCCGGCGAGATCACAAGCGATCTTTTCTTTTGCCGGGCAAGAAAATAATAAAACACTCCCGAACTACTGACCTCCTCTTCTCTCACCCACAATACCCCACTGGAACCAAAGGTGGGAAGCACAGGGAGATTCGTTTGTCTCATTTCCTTCTGCCACCTCCAGAAATCAAAAGCCGAAAGGGTGGAGATACTTTCCTCATCAGCCATAACTAAGGCCTTCGGAAAATTTTGTTTCACCCACTGACCTGCCTTTCTCTGATAGGAAAGAGAAAGCCCTGTGATATCCACCACCCAGACATCCACGGGAAGCTTCTGGAGTTTTTCCACTATCTGCTGAAGTTTTCGATGGGTTTGCGTTCTCTCAAAGGCCACCGTATAATCCGGATAAAAATCCGAAATATCCCACACGCCTGTCAAAAAACCCTCCTGCTGTTCAAAAAGCCTTACCCTTGCATAGAGAGAAAGAGAGTTTTGTCTGCACCATTTCACCACTTCCTCAAACTCCTCACGACTCCCCAAAAATGTCTCACGACTCCCCCTCTGGAACTTCTGCCCCATATCCTCAAAGTCGTACACCGCTTCTGTAGGAAGAAAACGGCCGCTGTACCCCTTGAAGGGAGTATCTATCCATATCGCCTGAAATACCCGATTGGTCTGGGTAATCCAGGGAATAATATCCTGATAACGATACTTCCTCACATCCAGAATCACCTGAGACCAGAGAGAAGACACAAACACCGCCGCCAACCAGAAAGCACAAAAACCTCTCATGAATTCTGCCTCTCCGCCAATGTCATCAGCGCCAAAGCCGCCGACCCCATCACTCCCGCATCGTTGATAAGTGCCGCCGGTACAATCTCACAGGTCTCAAACATTTCTGTTTTGGTATAGAGAGAAGTATATTTTTTCAACCGATCAAAGAGGAAATCCCCTGCCTGAGATACCCCACCACCAACAATGATCGCCTCAGGATTGAAAAGATGAATGAGATTGGCCATCCCTATCCCTAAATAATGACACGCCTCTTCTACCACTTCCAGGGCAATATCATCACCCCTTTTCGCCTCATCAAAAATTGCCTTGGCCGTGATTTCCTCATAGCGAGCCAAGGCTGTTTTCTTCCCCATGGCCACCAGCCCTTTTGCCCGTTTGATCATGGCTGTCGCAGATCCATACGCCTCCCAGCATCCATTGAGTCCACACCCACAGGCCCGTCCCTCAGGAACAATCTTCATATGCCCCACTTCACCAGCAAAATTGGCTACTCCCCCATACACATCACCATGGACAAAAATCCCCCCTCCAATGCCTGTGCCAAGCGTGATGAGTACAAAATCTTTGTATTTTTTTCCTGACCCAAAGATGTACTCACCCCTTGCGGCATTATTGGCATCATTGTCAATAGCCACAGGAAGACCAAAAGCCTTTTCAAGGTGTGTGGCAAGCGCATAGTTTTCCAGGGCATGAATATTGGGCATAAAACGAATCATCCCGTGGACTTTATCCACTCCCCCGGGCACTCCTATCCCGATGGCTTTGACCCCTTCCTGTCCGAAAAGGATATGCCTCACAGCCTCCTCAAGATTGGAAACAATGACCTCTCTCTCACGAGTTTCCGCCTTTGTCGGAACCTGATGCGTCTTCACAAGTTTCCCTTCACGAGAAACAATCCCAAGTTTTACAGCTGTTCCACCAAGATCAATGCCCAAAAAGAAATCCATAAACGACGCTTCCTCCCTTACGTCTCATTTCAGAATCTGTGCCAATCTCTCAATAACCTTCTCCCGGTCAATGGGCTTGACTAAATACCCCTTTGCCCCGAGTTTGATGGCTTCCTTCACCGCTTCAGCCGTTCCAATGGCTGTCACCATAATCACGGTAGCATTGGGATCAATAGCCTTGATCTCCTTGAGAGCGGTAATCCCATCCATCTCTGGCATGGTAATATCAAGGGTCACTAAATCGACATTCGGATAGAGTTGTTTGTAAAGTTCCACTCCCTCCCGTCCATTGGTAGCCGTTCCCGCAATCTCAAAATCCCGGGACATAAATATCTGTGAGAGATGCTTGATCACAAACTGAGAGTCATCAATAATCAACACCCGGTAGTGACCGCCTCCCACCTTTCTCCCTGTTGGCAAACCATTTTCATCAAATATGAGGGCCATAGTCTCCTCCTTTTATCCTTCTTTGAACGCAACATTGATTTCAATAATACCAAGCGGTGTCTCCACAGGAATAATCAGGGCTTCCATATCCCCCTGTTCGAACACCGTGAGATCCTTTCCTGTAATCATCGTGGGTGGGCTGAAATGAAAGGCAAGATTTTCCTTTTCAAGCCTGGTGACGGCCCTTCCCGTAATCATGTTGGCAAGTTCCCCAATAGTAGACATGACCATCTTATCCAAGCTATGAAAGGTTTCTCCATTCATCTTTGAAGCCAATTTGATCGCCACATCCTCTGTCATATCAAAGACCACACGACCATTCACCTGCCCTGTGACCCCGATAACAATAGCCACACCTTTCATGGATTCACCCAGTTTTTTGAGATACAATTGACCTCTTTTCACATCCGTCTGCAGAACCTCTTTGAGAATATCAAAAGCTGCCTCCACAAAGGGATTAATGTACTCTATGCGCATATTACCTCCTTAGCCATTTCCGTATAAAGAAGAAAGATACTGAACTAACCGATCCATATCAATAAAAAGTATCTCCTGATTATCCTTCAGGATAACTCCTTCAATCATCGCATGCTGGGACCACTTCGCAATATGTTCTCCCCCCTGATACTCATTCTCAAACACCTCAATATGCTTGTAGATACTATCCACCATGAGCCCGAACATATTTCGTTGATGTTTCACCACAATCACATACTTGTCCTCATCATCCACCACCCGCTTCCCCTGATAGGGATCAGGAAGCGAAAGGATCCGTCGCAAACTATAGACCGGGATAATATTTCCTCGAAGATTGTACACCCCGAGAAGCTTGTCATGCGTATTGGGAAGAAGAAATATCTTCCGTGCAAAAAGAATACTCTCTATATCATCCATCGCCAGAGCATACAGTTGCCCCTCTAAGGTGAAACTGATACACTGCATCAAGAGCTGATGGACAACCATCGCCTCCTCGGTCACGATACGTTTATTTCGAATTCCCATGTTCCACCTCAAGCTTTTTCACAATTCCCGCATACGATTGAATAAGCCCACTGAGATCCACAATATACCCTATATTGCCATTGCCAATAATCGTCCCTGCTGAAATCCCCGGGCTTTTAATAAGCCGATTGTTGAAGGGCTTGATCACCACATCCTGTTCTCCCACAATCTCGTCCACCACCAGTCCATAGTGTTTATCCCCCTGTTTGGCAAGAATACAATAGAGATTCCCTTCTATATCCTTGGTCTCATGATAGAAAAACTTTCTCAGGAAAAGAAGGGGCACAAACTCCCCACGGACATTGAGATGGGGTTCCCCCTCAATATCAATCATATCACTTTTCTGAATGATAATCGTCTCATCAATAGCCACAATCGGGAGAATATAGGAAAATCCCGATACCATCACATGAAGTCCCTGAATAATGGCAAGCGTCAAAGGAAGTTTCACCTGAATACGGGTGCCTTTGTCCTTTGCGGTATAGATGGAGACACTTCCACCCAACTGTTCGATTTTCTTCTTGACCACATCCATCCCCACACCACGACCGGAAAGCTCTGTCACCTGTTCAGCCGTCGAAAAACCGGGGAGAAAGATAAGGGCAAGCGCCTCTTTTGGAGAAAGATTCTCTGCCGTACTGGCTGATATGAGCCCCTTTTCGATGGCCTTCTGCTTCACCCTGTCCACATCAATACCCCGACCATCATCACTTACTTCTATATAGACATGTTCTCCCTCATGAAAGGCCCGAATAAGGATCTTGCCTTTCTTGGGTTTGCCCTTGGAAACCCTCTCCTCAGGACTCTCTATCCCATGATCAATACTATTGCGAAGAATATGGATCAGGGGATCAAAGAGATCATCCACCATTCCCTTGTCTATCTCTGTCTCCACCCCTTCAATCTCAAGATCTACCTCTTTGCCAAGACGCTGAGCCTGATCCCGTACCAATCGTGGAAAACGAGAAAATACATGCTGGATAGGTACCATACGGAGCCCTGTCACATTCTCTTGAAGGGCCGAAGAAATCTGATTGAATCGCTGAAGAATATCCTGATACTGTTCAAGAGCCCCTTCCATATCCTGAAAGTACTCTCTGAGACGAGCGTTCAACTCCTCATTATGAGTGGCATTTTCATCAAGAAGAAGTTTCTGAAGCCCGGAGAGAAATGGTTTCAGCACCAACCTCATCCCATTGTATCCCTTCATAATGAGCTGGCTGATCTCATGGAGAAGCGACTTGTTGATCACCAGTTCTCCCACAAGGTTCAAAAGTTCATCGATACGACTACTCTCCACCCTGAGAGTGGAAGACGTTTTGATCGTCTCTGAAGACTCTGCAGGCACATTCTGTTTCTGTGGCTTTTCTCCTGAGGGAGAAGGGGAAGGGGAAGGAGCAGAAGCGACCTTTTCCCCTGCCATCATGGCCGACTCAAGACCCTCTATATCACTTTTAGAAAGCCTTCGTATCCTGAGATCCGTCACCAGATCCCGCATAAAGGTTTTCTCACGGATAAAGGTTTCGTCCTTCTCTGTCATCACCACAAGCCGAAAGTTCGGACGAAACTCCTTCTCCAGGATATCCAGGGAAGGTTCCATACGGATAATCTGAGCAAAATCCCCTACCAAAGCATAAATCTGAAATGCCGACACATCCTTCATTTCATAGTTTTCATTGAAAACATAAAAAAGTTCATACACCGGAAAATTCTGATTCAAAAACTCCAGAATAAGTGAACGTTCATACGAGGTGAGATAGGAAAGCGACTCCTCCCCCTGTACGGAAGACTTTGGAACTGAAAACGATGGTTGTGTTTGCCCGCCTGATGATTGAAGGTAACTCACCATTTGATTATAGACATCCTTTGAGAGTTCTTCAGCATACACATCCCCATTACGCCGGGCATCTAACATACCCTCAATGATGTCCTTGGCCCTCAAGAGAAGAGAAATCAAATCCGGAGTGACGGCTATCTCAGATTTGCGTACCCTGTCTAAAAGATCCTCCATACGATGGGTAAACTCCTTGATCTCCGTAAAACCAATAGTCCCCGCCCCACCCTTGATGGTATGAGCCGCCCGGAATATCTCCGCTATAGCCGCCGTATCTGTCCCATTCTTTTCCAATGAGAGAAAACTTGTTTCCATGTTCTGGACAAGTTCAAGAGCCTCACTCATGAAATCCGCAATAAGTTCCTGGGATATCCCTTCCATTTATCCTCTTCTCCATCTATAGTATAGGACAAAACCAAAAATCTCTCAAGTTATTTCTTCCCCGCTATCATGGTTATGGCCCTGCCAATATCCTGGACGGGCAATACCACATCCACCCCATTATGCTTCACCGCATTGCCCGGCATACCCCATACCACCGATGTTTTCTGGTCCTGGGCAATCACAATGGCACCCTGCTGGCGAAGCTTTGGTGTCTCAATGGCTCCATCCTTTCCCATCCCGCTGAGTATCACCACAAGCATCTTGTGTCCTAAGGCTACACGAAGAGACTCAAGAAAAATATCCACCGATGGCTTGAAGAAAAACTCCTCATAGTTTCTCTCATCCCGATGATAGACAAGACGGTTGTTTTCCAGAGACAAACGAGCGTGATACCCCCCTGGACAAATATAGATAACCCCATTTTCTAAGGCCTCTCCTTCCGCAAGCTCTTTCACAGGGCGATGATAGGCAACAGAGAGATTTTTGGCAAACTCCCCGGTAAAAAGAGCCGGCATATGCTGGGCAATCACCATGGGGACTGAGAGTTCGCCAAGATTATCTAAAATAGCCCTGATCGCATTTGGTCCCCCTGTCGAAGAACCAACCGCCACTATCTGTGGAGCTATGGGTTTTTCTTTCATCACTATCTGGAGACTTTCAAGCGATTCCCTCACCTTGATAGCCGTACTCTCTTCCTTAGGAGTGGGAAAAACCGCCACCTGCGTCTGATAATACAACCCTTCTATCTTCAGGGTAAATTCTTTTTTCACTTCGTCAAGGTTCTGATAAATCGGAGAATCAGGTTTGAGAATAATCTCTTTTGCCCCAAGAGAAAGTGCCTCCCATGTCGTCGGGCTCCCCTCTTCCACCACAGAACTAAACACAATCACA
Organism: Brevinematales bacterium; assembly: GCA_013177995.1. Classification (GTDB taxonomy): domain Bacteria; phylum Spirochaetota; class Brevinematia; order Brevinematales; family Thermospiraceae; genus Thermospira. The sequence continues at coordinate 125,952 of JABLXN010000023.1, forward strand.
TGCGGCCTGTCTTTCGGTTCTACCTTTTCTTTGAGATAACGGAGCACCTCAAGCCCATTCATCTCTGGCATCTCAATATCAAGAATCACCACATCAGGCTTGTAAAGAAATATCTTCTGAAGCCCTATCTTTCCGTTTGGGGCACTCCCAATCACCTCAATATCCGAAATCTCAGAGAGAATCTGGGTCACATACTTGCGAATGAGTACAGAATCATCGATAATGAGCACCTTAATTTTACGAGCGGACATAGACAATCCCCTGTGAGAAACTCTGTGGCCGAAAAAGATCGGTAATCCCAATGAGACTTTCCGAATGCCCTATAAACAAAAATCCCCCCTCCATCATGGTTCTATGGATATTTTCCAGCACTTTTAATTGTACGGCAAGATCAAAATAAATCAAGACATTTCGACAAAAAACTACCGGTACATTCCGCAGCCCGTTATCATAAATCAGATTATGGTAATCAAAACGCACGTGCTTGGCAAGGGAAGGTTGCACCTGATACCCCGTTGGGCTCTTCACAAAATACTTTTCTACAATCTCAGGGGAAACCTTGGCAAGGGCTTTTTCTGGAAAGGTTCCCTCCTTGGCCGTGAAAAGACTCTGCAGACTGATATCAGACCCTATGACAAGGTATTCCCAATCAAAAAGATGATTTTGCCGGATATACCTATCGACTGTAATAGCGAGTGAATATGGTTCTTCTCCCGTGGAACACCCTGCACTCCAGAGCACAAATTTTT
>JABLXN010000024.1 GCA_013177995.1 Brevinematales bacterium
ACTACCCGCAAAAGCGGCCCACCATCCGTCCGAGGCGCATGCGTAGCATGCGACGAGGACAGGGTCCTTCTGGAGCCGGTGCAGGGGCGGGGCGGGGGTTCACAGGGGGCGTAGCCCCTGACCCAGACAAGGAAAGAAAACATCCGTGCAAGGGTCTCAAATCTACACTTTCTCTAGTGGGGACTGCTCTCTTTTCTCAAAACACACATAATTGATAGGACGAAGCGGACTCATCTTCTGATAAAAAAGCGTAGGAAAGCGCTCATAAAGATTCTGGACAACCCCCTGCGGATACACGCTATGAAGCCACTGAAATTGCCGAAAAACCTCCACCGCATACCGGGCATACTCCTCCACATCACTCACAAAAAAGACCCTTCCACCCACTTTCAAAACCCGAATCACCTGCAAAACAAAAGAAGGCCTGAGAAGCCTGTTTTTCCAGTGGCGTTTTCGTAGCCAGGGATCAGGAAAATTGATATGAATTTCAGAAACACTCTTTGAAGGGAAAAAGGTCTTGAGAACCCATTCCCCATCCCCATGAATAACGGCATAATTCTGCCTGCCACGTTTGAAAAGGCGGTGCGAAGTTTTTGCTGTACGCTTCCGAGAGATCTCTATCCCCACAAAAAAACATTCCGGGTACTGTTCTGTCTTTTCAATCAAAAAATCTCCATGTCCACATCCCATATCCAGAACAATCTCTTTGCCCTGGACGAGATCTCTCCATGATTCATACGAAGGAGAAAGAGACTTCACCTCATGCTCAATATGAAGAAAACGGTTCTTTTCCATTGTCAGGCGTTCTTCACCTTGGGAACAATGATATGCCCTTCATCAAAACGAGGAGCAAGACTCCCAATCTCTTCGTTAGAGAGAGAGGGTGTCTCTTTGTCTTCTCGAAGGACGTTCCATTTCTCAACGGCATGGGTCGTGGGAGGAACCTTTTCCGTATCCAGTTCCCCTATCTTTTCCACAAAATGAACTATTCTCGAAAACTGCTGGAGAAAAACCTCTTTTTCCTCGTCAGAAAAAGAAAGCTTGGCTAATTTTGCCACCTTCTCTACATCAGACAACGTGATATCAGCCATCATCCCCTCCTATGGCATCGGAAGAGAAAGGGTATTGCTCAGAGCCGGAGCTCCATTTCCCGATCCAGACACACCATATTGACGAACAAGAGTGAGTCGTCCTAAAGCAAGCCCATACCATGCAGAGTTAGTGTATTTCTGCACCACCGTTTCATAGGCGGCAATAGCCGTATTTTTATCCCCCATAATCTCACCTAATCTTCCAAGACTCACCCAGGCATAGGGAGTGTAGAATTCATTGTATTTTCTGGCCACCGTTCGGTAGGTTTCAAGTGCTCCCTGCCAGTCAGCATGATGTTCTAAAAGCTGTGCCTTGTTGATGAGAGCCAGCCCTCGATAAAAGGGAGAAGAAGATGTCCTTGCCACCTCATCATAGAGTTGAAGAGCCTGCTGGTAGGCATCCTCTGCTCCCTGAGAAAGATAACTCTGGGCATATAACCTTCCAAGAAGAATTCTTGCCCGCATAGAAGCAAGCGTTTTCGGATACTGCCGCTGAACCCCATCCAGTTTTGCCAAAACATACTGGCTTATTTCACTTACCATCTGTTGATTGGTTCCCACCTGGGGAAGCTGATACACCAGTACAAGCACAGCCTCATCATAGAGAGAAGATGCCCGCGCTTCCTGTTCCGCTTCACGGGAGAACCAGAAAAGAAGCCCAATCACCCCAATCAATACCCCAACCACACTGAGCGTAAACCCAAACCAGTGCTCCTGAATATACCCTACCCATGAGGGAAGCGTATTCTGCTGATTCCTTTGCATAGACCACCCTATTCTGCTTTCTTTTTAGAAGATTTTTTGCCGGCCGTTTCTGCCTGAAAGGCCGCAAGCTTCTCCCCCAAAAGTGAACCAATCGTGGGAGCTTCTGCTGTTTCAGCGGCTGCGACATGTTTCGTGATCTCTTGCTTTTCCTTCTTTTCAAGAAGGTCTCTCACACTCAGTTCAATCTTGTTCTTTGAAGGATCTACAAGACGCACCGCTGCCTCGACTTCATCTCCGACCTTGAAGTGATCGGCTATATTCTCAATCCTCTCCTTGGAAAGCTGAGAGATGTGAATGAATCCCAAAAGCCCATCCACTTCAACCTCAACTCCGTTATCCTGAATGGTGGTAATTTTTGCCTTCACCGCACTGCCCTTGGGATAATTCATCTGGAAGGTCTTGTAAGGATGATCAGAGAGCTGTTTCATCCCCAAGCGAAGCTTCTGTTTCTCCACATCAAGCTGGAGCACCACCACCTTGACCTTGTCTCCCTTCTTGAACTGGCTCTTGGGATCAACATTGGCTATCCAGTCAATATCCTCTCGACGGAGAAGCCCCTCAATCCCATCATCAAACCGTACAAAAACCCCAAAATCCACCACCGAAGAAATCACTCCCTCAAGCTTTCGCCCAACAGGGTAATTCTCCTCGGCATTATCCCAGGGATTGGCCTGGATCTCACGAAGAGAAACATCCATTCGACGTTTTTCCATATCAAGGTCTATGATCTTCACCTCAAGGGTTGCCCCAAGTTTCACCACCTTCTTGGGATCTCGAACCTTTTCCGTCCAGGAGATCTCATCGGCAGAAAGAAAAGCCTCCACGCCTTCTTCTACTTCAAGAAGCACCCCATTGGCTTTATAAGACACCGCTGTAGCCCTGAGAATATCCCCCACTTTATAACGTTTCTCAAGCCCCTGCCAGGGATCGGGAAGAAGCTGTTTCCTCCCCACCTTGACAGATTTTTTCGCCTGATTCATCTCAAGAATCTTCACCTCTAAGGCATCACCAACCTTGACCACCTGGGTTAGATCCTTGATATACTTCCACGAAAAATCAGAAATATGCATAAAAGCCGTCACATTCTCAACCACAATAAAAAGATAACTCGGCTCAACCTTTTCCACCACCCCTTTCACCACATCGCCTACATGGTGCTTTTCAAAGAAAAGGGCAAGGTTTCTCCCCTGAGAACGCTTGAGAAGCTCCCGTCTGGAAACCACCAGCTGTCCCTTGGACTGCTCAATAACCAGAAAATCAAAGGTTTTCCCTTTAAGTTCGTTCACATCAGAAGGAACATCAACCTGAGAAAGGGGAAGAAACGCCTTCACCACTCCCCCAAGCATCACTACAAAACCCTTGGGCTGTCCATCCTTGACGACAACATCCTCTATCCGACCAGAAACAGGGTCTCCCTTCTGCACGGAACGCTTGATCTTCTGTTGAAGATCCTGCTTCTCCGCCTCTCGTCGGGAAGCCCTGAGAACGCCGTCCTTCATCTCCACTATGACCACGGAGACCTTGTCCCCAACCTTTGGGACCACGTCAAACTCAGAACGGGGAACCACACACTCAGATTTCCCTCCCATGCTGAGAAAAACATCGTCTGCGGTCACAGCGACAACCGTCCCCTCCTGGATGTTTTTTGCCTGTTTCGGAGACGTTTGCTTTTTTTCTCCCTCGGCCATAGCAGAGAGAAAAATGTCGTCTTTGGATTCGATACCCATACACCTACCTCTTTTCACCAAAAAATACTCCGTATATTTTAAGCCAAAGTTTTTTTTTGTCAACTTTCAAGGGTGTTTTTTGTGAAAAGAGGTAAAAGAGACGAAAGCCCTCCCCAAAAACAAAAACAGAAGAGAGACCTTTGCAAGAATGTGCAAAGGTCTCAAAAAAGTAATAAAGAAACAAAAATTAGTATCAAAATGTTCCTTGCCGTAATAAATAAACCGATTTTTTTGAATAAAAAAGACAAACCAGCCCTTGTGAACAGAAAAATCGGGGAAGAGGGGCGCAGCCCCTGACCCAAACAGGGGAAGAAAACTCCCGTGCAAGGGTCTCGAAGAGATAATTAAAAAAGAAGGCCCATGTGTGGCATTATTTATATCCCCCTCAACTTTTATAAACAAAACCCTTGACGAAAAAGAAAAAACCCTTATAATAGAATAAAAGAATACCTCTAAAAAACACTAGGAAGACTATGATAGTACTTTCGCTGGAACATATCTCTCTGACTATAGAGCATTCCTTGATTCTTGATGATCTCTCGCTCTCTCTATCAGCAGGAGAGTTCTATTATCTTATTGGTGATAGAAATAGTGGCAAAAGCGCCCTGGCCTGCATTCTCAGAGGGAATATCCCCAAAAACGTCTATGAAGGCCGTATTCTTCTTGAAGGTAAAGACATCTCTTCTTTTTCCTGTCGACAACGGGAAACGACAGGACTACGGGTACTCTCTCAGAAATGGGCTTTTGTTCCGGGAATGACACTGGCCGAAAATCTCTTTTTAGGGAGTGAAATTCACGACCTCGGAATCATTCGATGGAACAAAATTTTCAACCAGACAGCAAAAATTCTCGAAGAAATCCAGTGGAATATCTCCCCCACCATCCTTTTGAAAAACATCCCAAAAGACAAACTCTACCTTGTTTCCCTTGCCAAAGGATTTATTTCTCGCCCCTACCAAGGTTTTAGTCATTGACGAGGCTTTTGCCCACCTTGATATCTACGGCGAAAATCAAAAACGCCTGGTATCTATTCTGTCACATCTCAAAAGCAGGGGCACAGCTATCCTCTATTTCCACCATAAGATTGACGCATGCATGGAAATAGCCGACAGGGTAGCTATCCTCAAAGAGGGAAAAATCATTCATGAATCAGATGCCCGCCAAACTGTACCAGAAAATCTTGTCTATAAGCTTTTAGGAGAAGTGGCAGAAAACCAGGAAATTCCCCCTTCAGTTATCAAAAAATACAACCTCACCCGTCGAGAAGTGGAAATCATGAAACTCGTCTTAGAAGGCATGAACGCCCGCCAGATTAGCGAAACACTCTATATTTCTCTTCCTACCGTAAAAACCCACATCTACAATATCTACCAAAAAACAGGAGTAAAAAACAGACTTGCTCTTGCCCGCCTTTGTTCACTGAAATAACCTCAAAGATGTCTGGGAACATCCGCTCGTATCAAAGGATCAGTATAGATATCACTGGCATCACGACTTGAAGAGGAAAACTCTGAAATAACAGCCCCCTCAGGACCAGCCTGGAACCAGTGAAGCGTATCCGGTAGAATGGTGTATTGATCCCCTGGATTGAGAACAATTTCATGCCATACCGTGAAAAATTTCTTTCTTTCAGCAGGTGGTGTCGCATGAGGAGAAGGGGTTTTCTCTCCTGGCACATAGAGATACACCCTCCCCCATCGACAACGGAAGGTTTCTTCTTTGCCTCTGTCGCCATTGACGGGTGGGTGCCGGTGTTCCGGACAGGTTTGATGTGGTAAAAGCACCAGTTCCTTCGCACAATATCGATCTGTATTCACATACACTACGAGTTGAAGCCCTATCTTTTCTGGCATGTCCAGGCCATATTCTACCACTTCAATCATATCTCTTTCTCTTTCAGAAAGAACTATTCCCGCTTTCAAAAGATATTCTATGGCCTTGCGAGAATAGAAAGTGTATATCTGAAGAGTGAGCATATATCCTCCTTCCTTGTCTCATTCAAGACGACGCTTTGCGAGTTGCAGGTTTTTATGAATGGTTTCATTGGTGGGATCCAGTTGAAGAGCACGTTCAAACATATCCGCTGCCTCTCTCCATTTTCCTGTCTTGAAAAGCATCACACCAAATTGGTTGTAGATACGAGCATCAGACGAACGTTTCAGAGAAAGAGCCTGAATCTTTTTGATGGCCTTCTCTGTTTCCCCGCTTTTCAAAAGTCGCATGGCTTCTTCGTACAGATTTTCTTGCTTTCCCTGAAGAGGTTCTGAAGTTTCTCCACAACTAGCCGCAGCCCATTGAACAGGTTTCGCGTACCCTCGAAATTCCACAATAAAAAGGGTCATATCATCGCTCTGTGGCTCCCCATCACAAAAGTCCTGAATGTCTTCCCATATCTTGCCCACTAATTCCTTAGAAGAAAGATGTTTGTATTTCAAAAGGCATTGCTGAAACCTCTCATACCCATACTGTTCCTTGTGATGATCATGGGCTTCGACAATACCATCTGTAAAGAAAACCAGCTTATCTCCAACCTCAAGCTTTACCTGTTCTGTTTCAAAAGCAACATCCTCCATCATACCTAACAAAAACCCCTTCGCATCAAGTTTTTCAATTTCCTCCTTTGAAACTGACAATCGAAGAACAGGGTGGTGCCCTCCGTTAGCAAAAATAAAATCTCCTGTCTCAATATTCAATACTCCATAGTAAGCCGTGAGATAATGATCCAGATCACCAACCAGTTGCAAAAGCTCTCTATTCAGTTCACCCAGCATCTCTCCTGGCTGTTTATCGCGATGGGCTCGACTTTGAAAAAGAGCTTTGGCCATAGAGGAAATAAGCGCAGCAGGCACCCCATGTCCCGAAACATCGGCAATAAGAAGACCATAAAGATTCTCACTCAGAGAAAGACAATCATACAGATCACCTCCCACATTTTCCATGGCCATATAAGAAACCCCAAAATCTATTTCCTCTCGCTTTGGCAATGTCTCCACAGAAGGTATAAGCTGCTCCTGAACCCTCTGGGCCATTTCAAGTTCAAACATCATCTGGCGATTTTTGTGAGAAAGCTCTTCATTGGCCATCTGAAGTTGAAGGGTGCGCTGTTCTACCATGAGTTCCAGGTTTTCTGTAAAGGTTTTAATGGTCTCTGCCATTTCATTGAAATTCGTGGCCAGATCCTCAAGTTCATCCCCCGTCTGTATCTTAACCCTATGAGAAAAGTCCCGATTGCCAAAAGCCTTCACCCCTTCTTCTAAAGCCATGATAGGATTCACAATCATACGATTGGTAATCCAGGAGAGAAGTACTATAGTCACAATCACCACAAGAACGGTAAAAAACAAACTAATAAGTCCTAACGTGGTAGCGGGCCGAAAAGCCTCTTGATAACCCACACTTGCCACCACAAACCAATCCAACTCAGGAAGATACTGAAAGGCATAAATAGTCCTGACCTTTTTTACATTCTCCGTATCATTACCTTCAACAAAAAGTTGCTCTTCTGTAGCAACCATCACCCCATTGGTTCGCTCTTTGATCAAACGATGAACCTCTGTATCCCGAATCCGACTTTCTAACATCTTGGTCGAATGTATCACCTGGGTAAACAAAGAAGTGAAAATCTCCACCGCTCCTGTCTTTCCTATCTTGAGTTTGACAATGTCATTGCGAAAATCCATGGGATTAATGAGACTACGAAAATCCGATTTGTAGGTAGAAAGCACCACAATCCAGTCCAGAGGCTTGTAGTAGATATAATGGTCTATTTTTTCTACATTTTTCCCATTTTCTTCAAGCATATACTCCAGAAATTCCACCTGTCCGGGAGGCAAAGTCATCGCCCCAGCAAGGATATTCATATGATAAAGAAGTCCATTCGCATCTTTAAAACCAAGTTTCACAACATTCTGGCCAACCAGGGTGGAATCTGGATGAAAAACAATATCCCCCTTAATGGTCATAATATAACTAAATCCTCGCTTTCCCAACTGGATATTTTGAAGGTAGCTCAGAAGCCTCTCTCTTGCCACCTCGGGCTTTTCCTTCTTGTTCTTTTCAAGAAGCCGATAAGCTTCCTCTAAAGGATACTTTACATAATTTTTGATGGCTGTATTGAGAGCCGTTTGGGCCACTATAGTTGCCCCCTGTAAATTATTTCGCAGTTGTTCTTCAATAGAACGCCGAAGCTCTTTTGAAGCATTCCAGTAAAGAAGAAGGCTAAGCACTGCCATAAAACCAAGAATAAAAAGAACAAAAATTATCAAAAGCTTTCTTCTCACTGACATCCTCTCAAAAAAAGGCGGCATACTCTCCTCCTTCTTCCTTATATTATGGCACCATCAGGGACAATCGTATTTTTAGGTATGACCACAATACCATCCACAATACTATACCACTCCCCTTCTTCATAGAGAATATTTCGTTCATTAACAATCCTCACCCCTCGGCCAATCTGACAATTTTTATCAATAATCGCCCGTCGAATAATTGTCCCCTCTCCTATCACACACTGAAATCCTGTCTTTCTGCCCTTTTCGATAGTGAAATAATCAGCCCCCATAATGACACTTTCTTCTACTTTTACCCCCTTATCCAGAAGGGTTCTTATCCCGATGATTGAGCGAGAAACTTCTGCTCCTCGGATAACCACACCATCACTGATAAGAGAATTCTCTATGTGCGCTTTATAAAAACGACTTGGTGGTAGAAAACGAGGTTTGAAAAAAAATGGCCAATCAGCCTCATAAAGGGTAAAAGCAGAATTCTCCCCCACCAGTTCCATATGAGCCTGATGAAAAGAACGAATAGTTCCAATATCCTCCCAATAACCATGATATTCATAAGCCGCCACCTCCTCCCCTGCATGAATAAGAGAAGGCAATACCTCTTTCCCAAAATCCTGCCATTCAGGGTGTTTATACAGTATCTCTTTAAGAAAATCAAGATCAAATATATAAATACCCATAGAACCATATAAAAAATTATTTGCCTCTCCCTCATACCACGAAGGCGGAATGTCTGCTGCTTGTGGTTTCTCTAAAAAACCCTTTACCATTCCGTTGCTTACTTGAACAACCCCGAAACGACCTGCATCTCCTTTTTTAATGGGTAAAACCGCAATGGTAACCTTTACTTTTTTATGGAGATGCCTCTCAAGAATTTTGCGATAATCCATTCGATATAACTGATCACCGGCTAAAATCAACACATAAGCCTTCTGAAAACCTTGATTCTCTATATGCTTCAGCCCCTTTCTCACCGCATCAGCTGTGCCTTCCGAGAAACCACTTTCCTCAGGATTAAAACTCAATTCTGAGGCAAGAATATCCACAAAACCTTCTCGAAAAAAGTCCAGCTTGTAGGTTTGCATAATATGCCGATTCAACGATGCCGACTGAAACTGCGTCATGATATAGATTTTATGTATACCCGAATGAATACAATTACTCACAGGAATATCGATCAAACGATAGTTTCCCGCAAAAGGAACCGCTGGTTTGGCCCGAAACTTGGTCAGAGGGTATAACCTCTGTCCTCTTCCCCCTCCCAGAATAAAAGCCACCGTCTGACGCAAATAAAGAGAATGCCTTTCCATCCTTTTCCCCTTATGTGCCTATTTTTCTTCCCTGAGACCCTGTGCCGGATGTGACTCCTACATCCGGCTTCTAGTAAATACAGGGTCTGTATGGAGGTTGGTCATGACAAAAACAGGGGGACTCTCTCCCTTGAAGGAGAAAGCCCCTTCTCGGTGGAGGAAACTAAGCTTTTTTCCTCGTCCTTACATCTACCCACACAGCAAGAAGCAAAATAAGCCCCTTCACAATGTACTGGAAAGTAATATCCAGATTCATAAGACTCATTCCATTGTCAAGACTGGCCATCACTAAAGCCCCTATGACTCCTCCAACAATGGTACCCTCTCCCCCCATGAGACTCGTGCCTCCAATGACTGCCGAGGCAATAGCATCAAGTTCGGCATTCTGCCCTGCCGAGGTAGTGGCGGCATTCAAACGGGCGGTATAAACAACTCCTGCCACCGCTGTTAAAAGCCCCATAAGCATATACAGAATCATCACATTGCGGGCGATATTGATACCCGATAAGCGAGAGGCTTCTGCATTTCCACCAATAGCATACAAATGCCTTCCAAAGACGGTATTATTAGCGATGAAGGTAAAAACCAGAGCTAAGGTCATCACGAGAATAATAGAATAAGGTACCCCTAAATAAATAATCATAATCCCATAAAAGGCTGCAATCACAAGAGAAATAAGCAACATCTTGAGAAGTTGATATTTCATAGGCAAAACATGAAATCCATATTTTTGCCTATCCCGTCGAACCTTCATCTCATAAAACCAGTAAGCAACCACACTGAATAGCATGAGGTACAGGCTTGTATCATGAAACGGAAGAGCCTCATTGATTTTCGGAAGATATGCCTGTCCAATGGCTTTGAAGGTATTGGCGGCCTCGGCTGGTGCCATTTCGAGTCCCTGGGTCTGTCCACCGGTAATACCAATAATAGCCCCTCTGAAGGCAAGCATACTGGCTAAAGTCACAATAAAAGCCGGTACCTTTTGATAGGCAATCCAGAAGCCATGCCAGGCCCCAATCACAAGCCCAACAAGAAGCGTCACAAGAATAGTAGGGAGTGGTGACCAGCCGGCACGAATCATAAGAATAGCGGCAACAGCTCCACAAAAACCCATGACAGAACCAACTGAGAGATCTATGTTTCCTGTGACAATAATAAGCACCATTCCAATGGCTAAAATAGCCGTCGTCGCTGTCTGGACAAACAGATTAGAGAGATTTCTTGGTGTCAGAAAAATAAACCCTGTCAAAAAAGAAAAGATAATCCAGATCCCGAGCAAAGCAATAATCATGGTGTACTGACGAATATTCTTCCGAATAGAGTGGGTTATCAGTTCCCACAAAGAAGTGTGTTCCATAAACTTATCCTCCTCTTTATCTCTTCTCAAATTAACATGCCACAGGAGCCTCGCCGGTTCCACCTGTAGCATAATACATCACGGTTTCCTGGGTTGCCTTTGAGGCTTCCAGCTCTCCTGTAATTCTTCCCTGATGAATAACCAAAATACGATCACTCATCCCAAGAAGTTCAGGAAGTTCAGAACTAATCATCACCACACAAACCCCTTCATCTACAAGGGCATTCATGAGGTTATAAATCTCATACTTGGCTCCCACATCAATACCACGTGTCGGTTCATCCAGAAAAAGCACCTTAGGTTTAGTGAGAAGCCACTTCCCTATAATCACCTTCTGCTGATTACCCCCACTCAGATTACGAACCTCCTGTTCAATTGTTGGGGTTTTCACACGAAGTTTCTGCACATAGTACTGCGTTTGTTTTATTTCCTCGTTTTTGTTAATCACCCCCCAGTGAGCAAAGGTAGAAAGACTCGCTAATGTCATATTTCGCTTCACATCCATTCCTAACACGAGGCCATATCTTTTTCTATCCTCTGAGAGGAGACTTATGCCATAACGAATGGCATCATGGGCTGAACGAATAGCTATTTTCTGTCCATTCAGTCGTATTTCTCCAGAAACTACCTTGCCCCAGACCCCAAAAAGGCTCATCACCAGTTCAGTGCGCCCAGCTCCCATGAGACCACCCAAACCAAGGATTTCACCCCGACGCACTTCGAAATTGATGTTATCACATACCTTTCTTTCGCCATCGGGATCATAGACTGTCCAATTCCTGACCTCTAATACCACTTCTTTTGCCTTATGAGGTACGCGAGGATAAACATTGGTAATCTCTCTTCCCACCATATGACAGATGAGTCGATTTTCATCAAAGTTTTCTTTCCGATCAGTAATAATCGTCTTTCCATCCCGAAGCACCGTAATGGTATCAGCAATCTCCAAAACCTCAGGCAACCGATGAGAAATAAAAATACATGTCACCCCCTTGGCTTTCAATTGTCTCAGAATGCCTAAAAGTTTTTCGGACTCTGTTTCTGTCAGCGCTGCCGTGGGTTCATCCAAGATAAGAATAGAAGCATTTTTGGAAAGGGCTTTTGCAATTTCCACCAGTTGCTGAGAACCGACTCCCAACTCCCCCACCATCGTTGCAGGACTCAGGGGTAACCCTACCATTCTCAGAAGTTCCTCCGTTTTGCGATAGGTTTCATTCCAGTTAATAATACCATTCTGAACATTTTCATTGCCTAAATAAATATTCTCGGCTATCGTCATCTGTTTGATAAGAGTAAGTTCCTGATAAATAATAGCAATGCCCGCCCTTTCACTGTCAGTAATATGATGAAACTGACGCTCTTTTCCATGCACAACAATAGTCCCCTGATATGTTCCGTAGGGATATACTCCACTGAGTACCTTCATGAGGGTTGATTTCCCCGCTCCATTTTCCCCAACAAGAGCGTGAATTTCTCCCTTCTTCACCTGAAAGGTCACTCCATCCAGCGCTCTGACTCCCGGAAATTCCTTGATGATGTTCTGCATCTCCAATGCATATTCCATAATGTACTCCCTTTTTCTTTTTCCCTGACCCTATAGGGGTTGGGGCAGCATGCTGCCCCAACTTTCCCCATAGGGTGTCATGGGGTTATTTTGTCTTGTATACCTGTTCTCGTTTCAAATACCCACTCTCAATAAGCATCTTATCAAGATTGGACTTATCAACCACATAAGGTGTCAAAAGAACAGAAGGCACATCAATCTTGTTGTTGTTGACCTTTCCGTTAATCTGATCTGCGATGCTCTCTTTTTTGGCAAGCTTGATAGCAAGTTCAATGGCCTTCGCTCCAAGGAGACGGGTATCCTTGAAGATAGTCATGGTCTGGGTTCCTTCAACAATACGAATAGCTGCAGCAAGCTCTGCATCCTGACCGGTAATAGGCACCTTTCCAGCAAGACCCTGAGCAGCTAAAGCCTGAATACAACCACCAGCAGTTCCGTCATTGGGAGCCAAGACAGCATCAATCTTGTTTTTGTTGGCTGTGAGAGCCTGTTCCATGAGTTTCTGAGCTTCAGCTGGTTGCCAATCCTTTACCCACTGGTCCATCACAATCTTGATCTGGCCTTTGTCCACTAAGGGCTGAATATACTTCATGGCACCTTCACGGAAGAGCTTGGCATTATTATCAGTGGGAGAGCCAGCAAGAACAACATAATTACCCTTAGGTACAAGCCGGGTAATATATTCACCCTGAAGTTCTCCTACCTTCACATTATCAAAGGAGAGATACACATCCACTTCACAATCAAGAACAAGTCGATCATAAGAAATAACAGGAATGCCCGCTTTGTGAGCCTTCTCTACAATAGTAGCGGCACTGCTTGCATCATGGGGAGCAAGAATCAGAACCTGAATTCCCTGAGCTATCAGGTTTTCACACTGAGCCACTTGTTTGGCAGCATCATTGTCAGAGATCTGAACCCGCAAATCCACCCCTAACCTTTTCGCTTCTTCTTGCATTTTGATTTTGTCTCTCACCCATCTCTCTTCTCTCTGGGTAGGAAGCGAAAGCCCTATCCTGATTTTTTGGGCTGCGAAAGTGATACCTGTCATCACAAATGACATAACCAGAATCATCGCTACTGTTCTTTTCATATCTTTTCCTCCTTTTGGAAAAATACCCAAACAACACCTTGCCCCTTTGGGGCCCCTCATTTTATTTCCTCCACCCTGACCGCTCTTCTTTTTCTTTTTCTGTCGCGCATCACCTCCTTATACCCATTTTGTCTTTCACATAAAACGCTTTTTTGCGTTTGTGACGCCCTTATTGTACACCCTTTGCAAAAAGTGTCAATACGAAAAAGGTATGATTTTATCAAAAATAAAAACTCATACCAAAGGATGAAGTTCCCCTTTTCACTCATACTCGAGTATGATATGAAATACAAATTGAATATAGATAAAGAATTATAGCTATATGAAATTTCAGAGATAGACAACCATTCAAACCTTTGGCTTTTTTGCAAAAAAATCTCCTGTTTGGTATACTATGCCTATGAAAAAACACATTGGTCTAATTGGTGCTTCCTCGCACCTTGCAAAACGCATTCTGCCATCCTTGCAGGAAATCCCCGACATCTCTGTTGATGCCATTGCCTCAAGGGATGTTTCCAAGGCAAAAGAAATGGCTAAAATGTGGAATATTCCTCTGACCTACACCCGTTATGAGGATCTCTTAGAAAACCCCGATATAGATGGTGTCTATATTTCTACTCCCCCTGCCCTGCACGCCCCCTGGATAAAAAAGGCCCTTTCTCAAGACAAACACGTTCTTTGTGAAAAACCCCTGGTTCTGACTACCCAGGAACTCTATCCCCTTCTTCATCTTGCCTCCCAAAAGCAAAAGATTCTCATGCCCGCCTGGATGTATCGCTTTCATCCCCAATGGCAAAAACTGAAGGAAATTCTCTCTCAAAATCTGATTGGGAAGATACAAATGATCACCATCCACATCAGTTATGAATCAAAAGAAAAAACGAACATTCGCTTTAATAAATCCCTTGGAGGAGGAGTCCTCAACGACATAGGATGCTATGCTCTTTCTGCATTGAGTTTTCTGTTTGAAATTTTTCCTTTATCGCTTACGTGTACAAGCCTTTTGGATAAAGACACAGAGGTAGATATTCTGACCACAGGAGTACTTTCTTACCCTGATTTTCAAGCCACTTTTACCGTATGTATGGAAATGTATCGTTATCAGAGACTCAGAATTTTCGGCTCAGACGGCATGATAGAGATGGAATATCCATTCAATCCCCCCCAGGATAAGGATGCACATCTTTTTCTTTTTTCCTCCCACGGAGAAAAAACATTTTCTTTCTCCCCCTTCAATCCCTACACCGAGGAGTGGAAAGTTTTTCTCCAGAGTATGGAAAAACCATGCCTTCCTCTCAGCCCTAAGGAAATGCTAAAAGAAACCTTTCTTTTAGAACAGTGCCAACAAGCTATACATAAAAAAAAGACTATCCTTTTGAAGATTCCCTCTCAGTTAAAAAAACATTTTTCGTAAATAAAAAAACTAACAAGCTATCTGAATACACAACACTCTCAGAAAATTGCATTCTCCCTTGCTTTGCCTTACAATACCCCTATGACAAAAAATCCAGAGGACAAACGTATGCTCAACGAAATCCCCAGTATCTATCAGATCTTTCTTCGCCATTTTACCGACAAAGGCACTTTTTCCGCCGCCATACCCCGTCTTGAAACGATCAAAAAAATGGGCTTTTCCTGGATTTATCTCACCCCCATCCATCCGATTGGAGAAGTAGCACGAAAAGGTAGCTTGGGAAGTCCTTATGCTATAAAAAATTATCGTGAAATCAATCCTGAGCTGGGGACACTTTCCGACTTCAGGCAATTTATTCAACACGCTCACGACCTTGGCCTGAAGGTGATGATCGATGTGGTGTACAACCATACCTCCCCGGATTCCGTCTTAGCCAAAAATCATCCTGAGTGGTTTCTTCGAGATCGTCATGGAAACACCACCAGAAAATTTGACGACTGGAGTGATATCATTGATTTGGATTTTTCTTCCTCCCCAGCCCTCTGGGAGGAACTTATCGACACCCTCATCCAGTGGCGAGATGAAGGCGTTGATGGTTTTCGATGCGATGTGGCTTCCCTTGTCCCCATCGACTTCTGGAAAGAAGCAAGACAAAAAGTGAATAGACCAGAGAATGGACAGGACACCTATCCCATCCTCTGGCTTGCCGAACAGGTCCACCCCCAATTCCTCCTCGCCGTGAGAAGAAAAGGCTTTCTCTGTCATGGGGGGCCTGAACTTCACCAGGCTTTCGATCTCACCTACGACTACGATGGCTTTGAACGACTGGAAGCCTACTGGGGTGGAGAACGTCCCATCAACGATTTTGTGGACTATCTCTATACCCAGCAAACCGTTTACCCCGCTGGTCTCACAAAGGCCAGATTTTTAGAGAATCATGATCAGAAACGAGCCGCCTGGCGATTTGGACAGACAGAACGTCTCAAACAATGGACAGCCTTTTATCAGATGCTTCCCGGTGTCACCTTTGTTTATATGGGACAGGAGTACGCCATTAAAGAGTATCCCTCTCTCTTTGAAAAAACTCCCGTGAACTGGGAGAAGGGCAACCACGCCTTTTTTGACTTCTTTCAAAGATGTTTTACCCTCACCCAGCATATCAAACAAGAAGCCCCCGAATTTTCAGCCAAGCTCATTGGAGAAGGCCTCGTCTGGATCGAACGCTGGGGCAAAAAGAACTATGCAGCCCTTTTCAACTTAGAAACCAAACAGGGAGAGTTTCATCTTCCTTTCCCCATCCATGGCAAGGACCTCTTGTCTGGACAAACCATCTCCCTCGAAGGCAAAATATCCCTTCCCCTTCTTCCCCTCATCATAGAAAAAGAAAAACCATAAAAAAGGAGAAACCCCATGGAATACTTTCTTGAAGGAAACCATATTGCTCTTGGTCCCATCAAACCGGAGGATGCTCCTCTTTTTACCCTCTGGATGAATGATCTTCTCACCACCATCACCCTCGGGGCCACAAAACAGGTATGGACAGAGATAGCCGAAAAAGAGATCCTCCAGAGCATGGCTCAGAGTGGTTACCACTTTGCCATACGAAAAAAAGCAAGCGGAAAACTCATCGGAAGTTGCTCCTTCAAAAACATCAACTGGCCTCGCCGATGTGCTGAAATCGGGATCCTCATTGGTGACAAAAGCGAACGCCACCAGGGGTATGGGACTGAGGCCGTGCAACTCCTCGTCGAATATGGCTTTCGGGTCTTGGGATTTGGCAATATCATGCTCTCTGTGTATGAATTCAACAAAGACGCCATCCGCTGCTATGAAAAGGCCGGCTTCAAAAAGATAGGAAGAAGACGAAAAGCGATCTATCTCGATGGAAAATATTATGACGAGATCTTCATGGATATTCTGCCCAAAGAAATAACAAGCGATTTTCTTGGGAGAAATTTATCTCCCCTTGTCAAGGCATGAAGGCATCAGAAGTTTTTTATCCAAATTATCCTTTAGAAAAAAGTGAGCCTCCTATGCTATCCATCTCCTGAGTTTGATGAAAAAACCCCCTGACATCCTGTGCCAGGGGGTTTTGGTTATGCCTTCTCTTTGATCTTGATCTTGATATTCTGATAGGCCCGGATACCCGTTCCTGCAGGAACAAGCTGTCCAACCACCAGGTTCTCCTTGAGTCCTTCCAGCTTGTCCACGGCCTTTCTGAGAGCTGCACTGGAAAGCACCTTGGGAGTCTCCTGGAACGAAGCCGCCGAGAGGAAGCTCGTGGTAAGCAAAGAAGCCTTGGTAAGACCAAGAAGGACCGGACGGGATTTTGCCGGCTGACCACCCTGCTCAAACACACGGGCGTTTTCGGCATAGAACTGGTTCTTTTCCACCAGCTGTCCCATAATGAAGTTGGTATCACCTGGCTCTATTACCTCTACCTTTCGGAGCATCTGCCGGATGACCACACTGATGTGCTTCTCACTGATATCCACACCCTGGAGTCGGTACACTTCCTGAATCTCATCAAGCAGGAATTCATTCACCGCGGTATATCCAAGGACTCTCAGGATATCATGGGAGCTCACCACACCATCACAGAGGGGCTCTCCTGCATTGACCTTGTCCCCAACACGGACGTAGATATTTCTTCCCAATGGAATCACATGGTTGAAGATCTCGCCATTCTTCGCACGAATACCTACCACGTATTTTCCTTTTCGCTGTTCCACAGTTTCCACCACACCACGTACCTTGGCAATCACGGTAGCCACTTTTGGCTTGCGGGACTCAAAGAGTTCCGTCACACGAGGAAGACCTCCAATAATATCTTTGGTTCGTCGTTTTGCAAGAGGTCTTCGAGCCACCACATCACCGGGTTTGACTATTGTCCCTTCTTCTACGGCAAGCTGGGTACCTGCCATGACGGTGAAGTGTTCTACTGTCTCCCCATTCTCGTTCACAATGAGAATCAGGTTCTTGTTTGGCGTCTCTACACCATCTACCACATCCACAGCATAGGCCACACGGCCACCTTTTTCGGCAATGTAGAGGTCATTGTAGGGGTCAAAACGAGCAATCTCTGTTCCTCTCTGTACCACATCACCAACCTTGTAGAAGATAAAGGAACCTATCTTGAGATTATACTCATACGTGTTGGCCTCAGTAATATACACCATATCATCCTTCACGTAGACAACTACCTTTCGCCCAAACTTGGCTTCTGTTCCGTCCACAAGGGTAAAGAGCGGTGTTTCACTGAAGAACTCTTTCCCATGAAGGGCAGCTACATCAACACCAGGCGCAATATCTTTGACCGAATAACTCTTGAGAATCTTGCGAACATTGATGTACCCCTTTCGGGCACAGATGCGAGCGGGTCTATTTTCAAACTCACGCTCAATCAGGTTCTCAGGCATATTCACAATGACCGCATCATAGTTAAGCTTGAGCTGATTCTCTTCAAGCTGAGCAGCCGCCACACCACCAATATGGAAGGTTCTCATGGTAAGCTGGGTACCCGGCTGTCCAATAGACTCTGCCGCAATAATACCCACAGCCTCACCAATATTCACGAGCCGTTTCACCGAGAGATCCCATCCATAACAGAGGGCACATACCCCACGCTGAGCCTCACAGGTGAGTACACTCCGGATACGAACTGTTTCAATACCTGCCTCTTCTATACGAGTGACCTTGTCCTCATCGAGAACCTCATTGGCCTTGGCAATCAATTCTCCCGTTCGAGGATCATACACATTGGTGAGAGCCACCTTGCCGAGGATACGGTCCTTGAGTGGCTGAATAATCTCATCTCCTTCCCGAATAGCCCCAATATCAAGACCGCGTACCGTACCACAGTCATGTTCGGTTACCACCACATCCTGAGCAATATCCACCAGTTTTCGGGTAAGGTATCCAGCATCAGCTGTTTTGAGAGCGGTATCAGCGAGACCTTTTCGAGCTCCATGGCTGGAAATAAAGTACTCAAGCACCGAGAGACCCTCTTTGAAGTTCGATTTAATAGCGAGTTCAATAATATCTCCACTGGGTTTTGCCATGAGACCTCGCATACCAGCAAGCTGACGAATCTGTTCACGGCTACCACGAGCTCCCGAGTCCATCATCACATACAGAGGGTTAAATCCACCCTGACTCTTCTTGAGAGCCTCTTCCACCATCTTTTTGATCTTTTCGTTAGCCGTTGCCCAGTAGTCAATCACCTGGTTATAACGCTCTTCAGGGGTAATAAGCCCTTTCTTGGCGTTCTGTTCAATCTTTTCAATTTCCTTTTCTGTTTTGCTCACAATCTCATACTTGGCCTCTGGGATCTCCACATCGGCAAGCGAGATGGTCATACCACCAAGGGTAGCATACTTGTACCCAATCGCCTTGAGATCATCAAGGAAGAACGCTGTCTCTTTGATACCATACAGCCTATAACACTGGGCAATCAAAGCCTCAATCTTCTTTCCTGTGAGGGTATCATTCACAAAGCGAAGTTTCTCAGGCACAATCTCGTTGAAGATAACCCGACCAACGGTGGTTTCTATCCACTCTCCATTGAATTTATAGCGGATGGTATCATTGAGACGAATAATCTTGCGATCAAGATTCAACAGAATCTCTTCATAACTATCAAAGGCCTTGAGAGGAGCCTTCTCATCCCGAATAGCCGGCTTGGTGAGATAATAAATACCAAGCACCATATCCTGGGTAGGATACACAATGGGCTTTCCATTCGCAGGGTTGAGGAGGTTACGAGAGGAGAGCATAAGCATCCAGGCCTCGATCTGGGCTTCAGGTGTGAGTGGCACATGAACCGCCATCTGGTCTCCATCGAAGTCGGCGTTGTACGCATGACAAACAAGCGGATGGAGCTGAATAGCCTTTTCTTCAATAAGCACAGGTTCAAAAGCCTGAATACCAAGCCTGTGAAGGGTAGGAGCACGGTTGAGAAGCACAGGATGATCCTTCACCACCTCCTCAAGAATAGCCCATACCACCTCATGCTCACTCTCAATCATGCGCTTGGCTGCCTTGATATTATGGGCATATCCCTGCTCAGTGAGCCCACGCATCACAAACGGTTTGAAAAGCTCAAGGGCCATCAGCTTGGGAAGTCCACACTGGTGAAGCTTGAGGTTAGGTCCTACCACAATCACCGAACGACCAGAGTAGTCCACACGTTTACCCAGGAGGTTCTGACGAAAACGTCCCTGTTTCCCTTTCAGGATATCAGAGAGTGACTTGAGAGGTCTATCTCCAGAACCGGTCTTTGGATGAGAGCGACGAGAGTTGTCAAAAAGCGAATCCACCGCATCTTGAACCATTCGCATCTCATTTTTCACAATAAGATCAGGAGAGTGAAGCGACAAAAGCCTCTTCAGTCGGTTATTTCGGTTGATGAGCTGTCTGTAGAGTTCATTGATATCAGAACTTGCGAAACGCCCACCCTCAAGAGCCACCATAGGACGAAGATCCGGCGGAATCACAGGAATCACATCGAGAATCATCCACTCGAGCTTATTTCCAGAAGCACGGATCTCCTCTAAAAGCTCGAGGCGCTTCAGGACTTTCTTGTCCACCTTGGAACTTGCCTTGCCTGTAATCTCAGAGCGAAGGAGACTAATCTCGCTATCTAAGTCCATATTCTGCAGGATCTTTTTGATAGCAATAGCTCCGGTATCAGCCACAAAGGTTTCCTGGTACTTTTCCCGGTAATCTTCATACTCATCATCGGTGAGCACTTGCTTCGGAAGAAGATCCGTTTCACCGGGATCAATCACAATGTACTTCTCAAAATAGAGAATACTCTGCACATCGGCCGAAGAAATATCCAAAATCAACGCCAATTTGCTTGGCACAATCCGGTAATACCAGATATGCGCCACCGGTGTAGCCAGAGCAATATACCCTGTTCTCTGACGGCGGACCTTGGATTCGGTAATCTCCACACCACAGCGGTCACATATCACGCCCTTGTACCGGATGGACTTGAACTTCCCACAATTACATTCATAATCCTTGATAGGCCCAAAAATCCTCTCACAGAAAAGCCCATCCCTATCAGGTTTCTGGGTTCTATACCCGATGGTATCGGCTTTCTTTACCTCACCATAGGCCGTCTTTTTGATAAGCTCAGGTGAGGCCAATTGTATCGAAATCGAACCAAATGCTGATGATATCTTCATATCCCCGTCTCCTTCCCCACATTATACCAGATGGAATTTTGTGGCATCGTTAATCTCTCGTTCACGGTCATTCAAATAGATGCGCTGGCCCTTCTGGTCGTACACGCGCACATCCAGAGCAAGACCCTTGAGTTCCTGAACCAGCACATTGAACGACTCCGGTACACCCATGTAGTTGAGATACTTCGCCTTGATAATTCCCTCGTAAACCTTCACGCGTCCTTCAGTATCATCTGACTTGATGGTGAGCATCTCCTGGAGCAGATTGGCGGCGCCATACGCCTCAAGAGCCCAGACTTCCATCTCTCCGAGTCGCTGACCACCAAAGTTAGCCTTTCCACGAAGAGGCTGCTGGGTGACAAGGGCATACGGTCCAACCGATCGAGCATGAATCTTGTCATCAACCATGTGATGGAGTTTAAGCATGTACATCACCCCAACAAATACAGGATTTTCAAAATACTCACCGGTGAGTCCATCCCGGAGCCTGTATTTTCCTGTTTTGGGGAGTTTGACCATCTCAAAATAACGCTCAATCTCTTCATCCGTCTCACCATACTGTTTGCGTTCTTTGTAAAGATCCTCTCGAATCTTTTTGTTGGCCTCTTCTATCTCATGCTCAATCTGCTCAAGCGTAGCCCCTTCAAACACCCCACATTCATAGTGTCTATGAAGTTTGAGACCAGCAAGACCAAGAATGGTCTCAAAAAGCTGACCAATATTCATACGGCTCGGCACACCAAGAGGATTGAGCACAATATCCACCGGCGTTCCATCAGGGAGGAAAGGCATATCCTCTTCTGGAAGAACACGGGAAATCACACCCTTGTTTCCGTGACGTCCGGCCACTTTATCACCAGGTTTGATTTTGCGTTTCTTGGCAATATACACCTTGACCATCTTGAGAACACCGGGAGGAAGATCATCCTTTTCCTCAGATGAGAAGACCTTGACGTCCACCACAACGCCACCCTCTCCATTGGGCACACGAAGAGAGGTATCCTTCACTTCCTTGGCCTTTTCTCCAAAGATAGCATGGAGAAGCCTGAACTCAGGTGTCTCACTTGGTTCATTCTTCGGGGTTACCTTGCCCACCAGGATGTCTCCTGGTTTCACATAGGCCCCAACACGGATAATACCATTCTCATCAAGATTTCTGAGAGCGTCTTCTCCTACATTGGGAATATCAATGGTAATCATTTCACTTCCCAATTTGGTTTCCACAGCCTTGCACTCAAAAACTGTCATGTAGATAGAAGTAAACTCATCATCCTTGAGAAGCCTCTGGCTGATGAGAACAGCATCTTCGTAGTTATACCCATTCCAGGGCATGAAGGCCACCACCACGTTCTTTCCAAGGGCAAGTTCCCCATTGGAAGTGGCAAAACCATCTGCAAGGAGATCGCCAACCTTGACCTTGTCTCCAGCACTAACCACAGGTTTCTGGTTGTAGGCCGTATCCTGGTTGGTTCTTCGGAATTTCATCAAAGGATACTCGTGGAGCTTTCCTTTGTTATCCTCTACCACCACCATGGTGGAATCTACCTTCTTCACCACACCGTCCACTCCGGAGACCACGATAGCCCTTGAATCACGGGCGGCATAATACTCCATCCCTGTCCCCACGATGGGAGGTTCTAATCTGAGAAGAGGTACTGCCTGACGCTGCATGTTGGATCCCATGAGGGCTCGGTTCGCGTCATCATGTTCAATGAAGGGAATAAGCGCTGCCGAAACAGAAAGGATCTGTTTGGGAGAAATATCCATGTACTGGATCTTCTCCCGTTCCACAAGCATAAATTCGCCTTTATAACGGGCTTCCACCAGTTCGTCTCTGATGGTATAATCATCCGTCAACACGGTGTTTGCCTGAGCGATATAAAAGACTTCCTCTTCTGTGGCCGAGAGATAGTGTACCTCTCCCGTCACCTTGCCATTTTTGACCACCACATAGGGGGTTTCAATAAACCCATATTGGTTTACCCGTGCGTAGGTAGAGAGAGACACAATGAGACCAATATTGGGACCTTCTGGGGTTTCAATAGGACAAACCCTTCCATAGTGCGTATTGTGCACGTCTCGCACCTCAAATCCCGCCCTATCCCTGGAAAGTCCTCCAGGACCAAGAGCAGAGAGACGACGTTTGTGGGTAAGCTCAGACAAGGGGTTGGTCTGGTCCATAAACTGAGAAAGCTGACTCATCCCGAAGAAGTCATTGATAGCTGAGACAATAGGCTTGATCGCAATGAGACTCTGGGGAGAAATATCCTCATTGTCCCGACTCAAAAACTTCTCATGAATAGCCCTTTCCACCTTGGCAAAAGCCTGCAGAAGCTGGTTCACCAAAAGCTCGTTCACATTTCGCACACGACGGTTCCCGAGATGATCCACATCATCAAGGGGTTCTTTGCCTGTGGCCACCTTCAAGAGATGCTGAAGGGTTCGATTGATATCTTCAAAGGAAAGGGTTCTCTGTTCCACCAGAGCCTGCTTCTCCTCCGGAGAAAGCTCAGGATACAGCTTCAGCACCATCTTGTAGCGTCCCACCTCTCCTAAATCATAAAACTTGGGATGGAAGAACATATTCTGAAGCTCTTTGACAATCGCATCCACAGAAGCCGCTTCCCCTGGATGAAGCACAGAGTACACCTTTTTGATAGACTTCTGGAAGTTATCTTTGGCATCGTCCTTCTCAAGTGTGAGGAGAAATGGCTTGTTCTCCAATGCTGAGCGAGGATCAATGATATGAATAAACTGAATACCCTTCTGGTAGAGAAGGTTTACGTAGTTGGGGGTGAGTTTTTCAACCGCCCCGATGAGAATATTCCCGTCTGCATCCACCACATCCTGGGCCAAATATTTTCCGACCAGTTTGGTGATGGCATCGTTTTTCTCCACCTTGTTGAGGTCCAGCTTTCTTGTCTTGAAAAAGGCACTCACCATCTCATTGGTGGACATCCCGAGGGCACGGAGGAATACAGAAACCAAGATCTTGCGACGAGCATCCACCCGAACATACATGAGGTCCTTGCGTTTGTCAAGAATAAACTCAAGCCACGCACCCTTTTCAGGCACAATCTTTGAAGAAAATTCTCTATTTTTATAGGCAAAAAGCACACCTGGAGACTTGTAGATCTGGTTGATAACCACTCGCTCAGCCCCATTGATAATAAACGTCCCACGAGGGGTCATCAGAGGAAAATCACCGATATAAATATCCTTTTCTTTGATTTCGCCGGTCTTCCGATTGATTACCCGGAACACAGCCTTGAGAGGAAGGGCATAGGTGAGGTTTTTATCGAAACACTCGCTTTCCGTATAGCGAGGCTTGTCAAGATCATATCGCACATAATCAATAACGATATCAGGCTCTCCCCCTTTACGCCCCTGCGATGAAAGCTCAATAGGAAAAAACGTCCGGAAAACTAACTCGAGTCCCTTCTTTTCCCTCTTTGCAGGATCAACATTGGCCTGCAAAAAGTCTTCATAGGCCTTGAGTTGAATCTCTAAAAGATCGGGGAGATCTGTCCATTCCCGTCTCTGAGAGAAACTCACCCTCTGTGGCTTTATCGACATAGATTTCTCCATTTTTGTATTTTATGGTATAAATACAACATCCCCTTCTTTTCTCGGAAGAAAAGAAGGGGGATATTCACAAACCTAACGAGCAAACCTGAGCGCAAGACAGAAAGTTACTTAACCTCAACCACAGCACCGGCAGCTTCCAGAGCGGCTTTGATCTTGTCGCCCTCAGCCTTCTCTACGTTTTCCTTCACAGGAGTCTTGCCACCACTCTCAACGAGATCCTTGGCTTCCTTGAGGCCAAGACCGGTGAGCTCACGAACCACCTTGATAACCTCAATCTTCTTCGCACCAGGATCCTTGATGAAAATAGAAACTGTGGAAGGCTCTTCAGCAGCAGCGGCAGCACCACCACCAGCAGCCGCGGGCATAGGACCAGCAAAAGCCACAGGAGCAGCAGCCTTCACATCAAATTTCTCTTCAATAGCCTTGCGAAGCTCATTGAGTTCAAGAACCGTCATATTCGAAATCAAATCAATCACCTGAGTAATCTTGTCCGACATATATTCTCTCCTTAATAGATTATTTTCCTTCTTGCTTTTTCTCAAGTGCCTCGATAGTTCCCACAAAGGTTACGAGAATAGAATTCAAGGCACCAGCAAAACTTCCGATGACACCATTGAGACCGCCAGCAATCATCGCGAGAAGTTCCTTTCTCGAAGGCACCTTGGACATCTCGGTCACACCCTTCGCATCCATAACCTGTCCATCAAGATATCCAGCCTTGAGAGAAAACTTCTCATTGCCCTTGACAGCCTCTACCACCACCTTCAAGACAGAAAGAATATCCTGATCAGCATACACCACGAGAGACATCCCTTTGAGATAGTCTTTCATGCCGGTCACATTTCTTGCCTCAAGAACCTTCTGAAGAAGGCGGTTTTTCATCACCTTTGCCCTGCCACCATTCTTTTCAATCTGACGACGAAGTTCCTCCATCTCCTGAACAGTGACACCGGAAAAGTTGAGCACCACCAGCCCATCCATCTGGGCAAGCTTCTCCACCATATCCTGAACAAGATCGACCTTCCACTGTTTTGGCATACTCACCTTCCTTCACTCTTAGGAGATTTTTTTGTAATCAACCTTGACCGCCGGGCCCATCGTAGGCGAAAGCACCATCGTCGCAATGTAATCACCCTTGAGATCGCTTGGCTTGTTCTTCATGATCACATGATGCACAGCCAACACATTTTCCACAAGCTTGGATGTCTCAAGAGATTTACGTCCAACAACCACGTGCACGTTACCCGTCTTGTCAGCCCGAACCTCTACCTTACCGGCCTTGAACTCCTTGACACCCTTTTCAATGTCCATAGTCACCGTACCGGTTTTTGGGTTGGGCATCATTTTGGCACGACCAAGGATAGGAGCAATCTTCCCAAGGATCTTCATCATATCAGGAGTAGCAAGCACGGCATCAAATTCCATCCAGCCACCAGCAATCTTTTCGACCAGATCCTCAGCCCCGACGTAATCAGCACCAGCCTTCTGAGCCTCAGCAGCCTTTTCTCCCGTCGCAAACACAAGAACACGCACCTGCTTTCCAATGGAATGAGGCATCACTAACACATCCCGGATGGTGTGCTTTTGTTTGATGTTGAGGTGATAACTCAAGCGAATCGGCTCATCAAACTTGGCCGTGGCCAACTCTTTTACCAGGGCACAAGCCTCTTCCACGGAATACGACTTGGTCAGATCATATTTCTCAACCAACGAAAGATATCGCTTGAACCCTTTATAAACAATCCCGTTTTTCTTCAAAACCTTCATACTATTCCTCCACCTCAACACCCATATTCCGTGCCGTTCCAGCGATAATCCTCATGGCAGCCTCAAGGCTCTTGGCATTCAGGTCGGGCATCTTGATCTCTGCAATCTTCTGAAGCTGAGCCTTGGTGAGTTTCCCTACCTTTTGCTTGTTGGGAGCACCAGACCCACTCTCAATACCAAGCTCCTTTTTGATCAGGTTGGAAGCCGGAGGCGTCTTGGTCACAAATGAGAATGTTCTGTCCTCATACACCTCGACAATCACCGGAATCACAAACCCTGCTTTGTCTTTTGTGGCCTCATTGAACTGCTTACAGAAATCCATGAGAGGCACACCGTGAGGACCTAAAGCGGTACCCACCGGAGGAGCAGGATTCGCCTGACCCGCAGGAAGCTGCAATTTGACCACTGCTTTGATTTTCTTTTTCTTTGGCGCAGCCATGCGATTCTCCTTACCTTAATCTCAACCGATTTTTTGGACCTGGGTATACTCCAGTTCCAGGCGAACAAGTCGCCCAAATATTTCTACCGAGACAGCCAGCATATTTTTGTCAGAGATGACTTCAAGCACTTCGCCTTCAAAACCAGCAAAAGCACCATCCATCACCTTCACCCGATCACCCACCGAGTACACACTTTCCAGTTTTCCACCAAACGACTTGATCTCTCCTGTCTGTTCAAAGATCTGTTTTACCTCATCATAGGAGAGAGGCTTCGGGCGTTTGTTTCCACCTCCTGAGGAGAGAAACATATTCACTCCATTGATGCTCCGGATCGCCGTATAGACTTCCTTCCACTCAACTTCATCCTCAGGAATATCCAGCTCCACCAGTACATATCCTGGATACAGGAGCCGCTTTTTTTCTATCTTTTTGCCTTTGCGTTCGACTACATATTCTTCTTCAGGAAGCCGCACATTCAAAAGAACATTGCGCAACACATCCTGATTTTTCTTGGCTTCAAGATCCCTGTAAACCTTTTTCTCGAAGCCTGTATTCACCTGAATCACATACCATCCACGTGCCATGGCTATTTCACCAACCAGATCATAAGACTATTGACACCCCAATCAATGAGGGCCAAAAAGGTAGCAAGCACTAAAATAAAGACAACCGTCACCCAGGCACCCTGAATAGCAAATTCCTTTGTGGGCCAGGTCACATTACGAAGCTCCCGAAGTGACTCCACCACAAAAGAACGATTAACCAAGACAATAATCCCGATAATCACCGCTGCGATAGCCAAGATAATCCAACCCATCAATGCCGCCGTCATGACAACCCCTTTTTTATACATTCAGGCCAGGAGGGACTCGAACCCCCAACCAACGGTTTTGGAGACCGCTACTCTACCACTTGAGCTACTGACCTGTAAAACCTACTTCACCTCTTTGTGCGCCACATGCTTCCGACAGCGAGGACAATACTTCTTGAGATGTAACTTCACCCGCTGCTGGATCATGGTTTTCGTTTTGGTTGTGGAGTAGTTTCTCTCCCCACAAGCCTCACATTCCAAGGTAACAATTTCAGCCATATGCCTTGCTCCTTTCTGTATAAGCCCACAGGCGGGATTGAACCGCCGACCCCTTCCTTACCATGGAAGTGCTCTACCTACTGAGCTATATGGGCAAAAAATTTTAGGAACAATATTATATACCAAAAGTATGCCTCCTGTCAAGTAAAAGAGAAGAAGAAAAGAAAAAATATTTGAAAAATTTGTATTGTTTCTCCGCTCTCTCCGGGAAAAAGGGAAATCCATCTCACCCTGTTTCAGCCTCCTGCCGGAATGGCCACAGCCCCCCCCCTGTGAACCCCCGCCCCCGCCCCTGCACCGGCTCAAGAAAAGCCCTGTCCTCGTCGCATGCTACGCATGCGCCTCGGACGGATGGTGGGCCGCTTTTGCGGGCCATGGGGGACGTTTCTCCTGGGAGGGCAAGTCCTTCCT
>JABLXN010000025.1 GCA_013177995.1 Brevinematales bacterium
TTAGGGGATAGTTTTAGAGGTTATTGGGTATTGAGTTAGTGGATGATATTTTTGTAACTTTACGAACTTTATGAACTTTATAAACTTTACAAACGGATGTGTTTTAGCCGCCAATGGTGGGATTTGTAACAGTTATCAAGTTGAAAGTTATAAAGTTTGAGACCCTTGCACGGATGTTTTCTTTGCCTGTCTGGGTCAGGGGCTATGCCCCTGAAACCCCGATTTTTCTGTTTACAAGGGCCGTTTTGTCTTTTTTATTCAAAAAAATTGGTTTATTTATTACAGCACGGAATATTTTGATACTAATTTTTGTTTCTTTATTACTTTTTTGAGACCTTTTGCACATTCGTGCAAAGGTCTCAGTTTGTAAAGTTGGGAGATCAGCAAGATGGTGAGGGGATATTGTTGTGGTCCTGGTGGAGGGCTATTTCCTTGTTTCAGCTAACGAGGGGGCTTTGCTGAGACAGGGGAATAGCCGGGGGTGGGAATCGTATTTTTTCGCTGAAACAGGGTGATAGCCCTGGCCTTTGTGTCCCGGGCAATAGCCTTCTGTGGTTGAACCATCCCCATAGCTTTGTTCCTGTGGTGGAGCCATATCTAAAAAGCCCCTATGGGGAAACAAGAAGCTCTCTCATGGTTTTCCTTTGATGAGAACAGAGGCCTGAGAATCACCGAAGGCAGCGAGGAGACTCTCATACACCTCTTTGAGAACGGTGCCATTTTCCACAAAGATCTGGTATTCCACGAGCCAGAACTTTTCATTTTTGCCCTTTCGATCATCCTTTTTGAAGGAGGCTTCCACCACAAGGAGACGATAAAGAATCCCCTTTTGCTGGAATAAGACCTCACACTGGTTTTTGATGTATTCATAGGGGAGATCAGCCTCCACCTGTACCACGACCTCTTCCATTCTCTCCCGGGCATGGACAATACGGGAGAAAACATAGGTTCCAAAGGAGATCACCACAAAGGTAACCACAGCTAAAAGATAGGCATTGACACCGAATAACACACCATTGACCACCCCAAAAAGGATGAAGGTGACATCGGAGAGATCTACATTGAACGATCGAAAGCGAACAATAGACAGCACGCCAAAAATCCCAAAAAAGGCAGCCACCTGACCACCAGGCATTTTCATGAGAACGGTCATCAGTACAGAGAGGACAGGAATTGTCAGGGCAAGAGAAGAAGACATAGGCCGACGCAAAACAAGTTTATACACCCAGAAAATCAAAAAACCAGAAAACATGGAAAGCACAATATTCACCATCGCGGAAAGAGATTGCAGCTGTTGGCCGTGACCAATCCCATCAACAGTGAGAAGTCTCAAAAAAGACTCAAGAACTCCATTCATATCATCAAACTCCTTTCACCACACTTTGTTGGAAGCAAAATTTTCTTCATGGGACAATAACATAGCTATTCAGATAATCAATTGTCCTTTGTCTGGGATTATGAGGATCGGCATACCACTGTCCTCCCCATTCTGTTCCATCAGAGAGACAGAACTTGTACTCATACGTTCCAGGAGAAAGAGAAGTAGTGAGTTCATACCATGAACCGGTCCAACTCATACGATAGGCGGCATTGGTTTGCCAGCCATTGAAGCTTCCTCTCACATACATGTTGGTAGGACCACTTATCCCGGAGGGTTTGAATCTGAAAGTCACTGTATTCCCTACCACCAGAGGACTCACGACACTGTTATCATAAAAACGCACTAAAGAAGAAACCTCTTCGTTTGTGCTGTTATCTGAGAGCGTACACACCGCCTTGATTTGATACATACCTGGTTCAGGAAACCCAACAGAAAACAAAAAGGATGAGGCCTTGTCAGTGGTACTTCCTATGGGCGTCTCCTGGAAACTGTACACCGAATCCCATCTCACTAAAAAGTAAGATACACTCTGCACCGAAGAGATATCTCCCTCGAGACGAAGTGTCAGTGTTGAACTTGCGGTAGAGACATGGTCGCTATAGTTTTCTACGGGAGAAACAAAAACAACCCTTCTTGCTGTTCCTATCTCAAAGTCTGAAGGATTTTGTCCCAATTGAGAGGCTACATTGGACGTTCTTCCATAAAAGAAGTTTTTCACTCTCATGTCTTCATTCATTCCCCAGGCAACAGCCCCAAAGGCGGTTTTTGCCCTCTCATAACGCGTTTTGAAAACGCTATACCGGTAGAGAGGACGAGATGGTGACATGAATTCAAGGAGGTACTGCCTATAGGTGTTGGAGTATGCCGGGATAGCAAGAATTTTTGTGACCAGGGGAGCCCCTTTCCCGTGCATATTCCACCAGCTAAACACGCTTAGCTCCTGCATATTGGTGGGATACCATCCCCTTCCCAGTCCATGGTCATAATCATAGGGTACAAAACGAATGAGGCCATCATTGCCAAAGTAGAGATAGTAGTTGTTTCCAAGGGCCCAGTAGTCATCAGGATTACCCAGCAGTTGGTTTACCGCCAAAAACCGCAAGAACCTGTCCACATCAAATCGAGCCTCTAAATACTGTTTGAGAGCCTCTCCACTGAGACTATTGAGTTTCTGAATAAACTCCTTGAGATCACTGTAGTTATCTCCTGCAGGGAGATTGTTCTCTCTATCATAGGTGGGGTTATACCCTGTTTTCCAGTCTCTTGTCCCGATAGCCAAGGGATTGACTATACTTTCATTTTCTAACGTGGCGGGACCATCCATTTGCCAGAGACATTTGTAGATATTCCCATCATTGGCCTGTTTTCCTAATCTCTTGGTGAAAAACTGCTTGTCCACAGGTTCAATAGCCGTGTACACCCCACAGTCATACCTCACCCCATCAATCACCAAGATAAGATGCACAAGCCCTGTTCGGGGAGCAAAAACACCAGCGTCATTCAAAAGACTGTAGGAATAATGTTCCACGATATGGGTGGGATCATCAGCAGGCCATTTGAGGTTAAGGGCATCCACATCGACGAACTTTTGTTTGCTGAGTTTTTCGTACTCGGGACTTCCCGGGGCATAGGAAAACGTCTCATCAAACTTCACCTTGAGATGAGCCCGATTGATTACACTTCCCCCACTGAGGGTAAAATTTCTCCTCGTGGTATTCCCACGTGTGCGTACTCCCACCGTTTCTATCACCGTATTACCAGCCGGTCCCTCATAACGGAAGGTGGCTGGAACGTAATCCCCTCCTGTTCCCTGACCGGAAGCGGTATCATAGCGGTGATCCGTATTGTAACAGAGCCTATCCCAGGCCTCCTGAGTAAAAACAATCTCAATCTTTTGGTAGGTGCTTTCTGAGAAGAAAGCCTGAAATGAGGCAGAAAATCCCTGACTATCATCCTTTTGGGCATCACTATATCGTGCTCTATCTCCCTGAAGGGTACAGGAGAATACTCCCACCACTACGGCAACACAGAGAAAACCTCTCATCCATCTCATTGTTTGCTCCTTACCTAAAATATACGAAAAAAATCCTGATGAGTGAAATGATTAATGATTTGAGACCCTTGCTCGAGTATATTCTTCCCCTGTCTCGGTCAGGGGCTACGCCCCTGAAACCCCGCTTTTTCTGTTTACAAGGGCATATTTGTCTTTTTTATTCAAAAAGAGAGGATTTTTTATTATGATAAAAGATATTTTTATGCTATTTCTCTTTTTTTTTATAACTTTTTTTGAGACCTTTGCACATTCGTGCAAAGGTCTCGATTTTTGAGAGAATTATTTCAAAACCTCTACCATTCAAACAGAATCTTGGCCCCAATCTCGTGTGGCATGAGGGAGGGTTCATTGATCCAGATACGGTCCAGAACATACCAGGGCCACTCATACCAGAAACGAATCTCCCATTTCTTCCCCACCACCCTTGCCTCTAAACGAGAAGAGAGAAAGTGGAGTTGATCATACGCCATTGAGGGATCATCCACAGGTACTTTGACATCAAACTGGTGACGTAGTACCTTGACGACAGGCACGAAGACCTTCCATGCGGTATATCGTATTTCGAGATCACTATCCGTACGGAAGCGATGAACCAGCGAATTGTAGGTATAGCGAAATTCGCTTTCTACCTTTCCTCTCCAGAGGTTTTTCTCCTTCTCTGAGAGGAAACGTCTCCAGAAAGCCAAGGTTGTTTTGTGATCTAAGATGAAACCTGTATTTCCTTCTATCCTGTTGGATTCCATAATGTCGTAGCCCACAAAAAGAGAGGCTGCTATATCAAGACCCTGTCTTTTCTTCTCATCAACGAAGGAAAGACTTCCTTCAGGCATGGTTCCTACGGCTAAAAGAGTATGGGAAGAAGCCATATCCTTGTCTGGATATACCAGAGTCCCTTTGGCATTGTACTTGTCATAATCTCTGATTGCCACTGGTAAGAAGAAAGAAAAATCTCCGCTCAGGAATTTTCCTTTTCCAGCAAGACCGAAAGCGCACTCCATTTTCTGCCAGTTGTAAAAGAAAACCCCTTTGTCGGAGGTATCCCATTGCCATTCTCCCGCTACTTTCCCGTAGATGCCACCAAGAAGAGAGGTTTTCTTTCCCCAGAAAAACACTCCTCCCTCTATGTTTGCCTCTATCTCGGGATAGTTTCTTGCAAGAGATATCTGCGAAGAGTCGTTGGTAGAAAAAACACTACCTGTTTTCCACCCTACCTCTCCCTTCAGCTCAAAAGCGCGGGTATAGGCCATCCCCGCACTGAGAAAAATCCCCACGATGACGGTCCACCTTTTCACTCATATCTCCTTGAGACACGTATTAGAAGTATATACTCACTCCTGCTCTGAAGCCAACCTGCCACCAGAGAATCATATTGAGCCATACGGGTGGTTTTTCTGAAAAGTTCTTAAAAGCCCCATAGTCCCCAAAAACCATGGTGGTATCGGCGGCGATATCAAAACCTACAAACTGGTTGATGGGAAGGCGAAAACCAGTGGCGGCCTTTGCCGTAAAAGCAGGATCGCTGAATACCATATTCATGGCGTCAAGGAGTTCTTTATCTCCAAAGGCTGAGATGAAGGAGATGCCTGCTCCCACACTTCCATACAAACCCTTGCCACCAAATACCACCTTGCCAAGAACGGGTATCTGGACAATCCCTACACTCTTGCTCTGCCCTGTGGTTGGGTCCTTGCCAGAGGCGGTGAGAAGTGGTTGCCAGGATACCTCAAGCCCAAACTGGGTTTTCTCTATACTTCCCCAGAGAACCTCTACGCCAAAGGAGAATCCTCCCCCGGCAATCGAGGCATCCGCATTGGTTGGGGTATCGAGTTCTGAGACAAAAAGTTGTCCCAGTACCCAGTTATTGTATCCACCGTAGATACTCACCATACCCATATTGGCTGCCCAGAGTGAGACCACCATACACATCCCACTGATAACGAGAAACCTTTTCTTCATAGAGCCCTCCTTTTCAAAATTTTCTCTTTTTCATTTCTCTTTACTATCATATCATCATCTTGTTTTTTTGTCAAGCGAGAAGCCTTTTCTTGAGAGAAAATTTTCCATTTTGAGCCCCTTGCACATTCGTGCAAAGGTCTCTATTTTTATATTTTTCGTACAAGGACAAAGGTTACATCATCTTTTACCTCACATTGTTTGATAAACTCTGTGATTTTTTCCTGGATAACAGTGAGGCTCTCCTTCCCCCATTTCTGAAGAATCTCCTTGGCTTTGTCTCCTACCATTTCTCCGTCAAGACGAGCTTCGGTCAGCCCGTCGGTGTAGAGACATATGATATCACCCGATTCAACCAGAAACTCTTTATTACTTTCCTGACGACCGAGAGAGTCCTCTATGCCTAACCAGAGTCCATCCGTTGAGAAAACCTCTACCAGCTGTGTTCTCTGCCGGAACACCCAGATATCCTGGTGTTGTCCTCCATACACAACCTTTCCATTCTCCCACATCTGAAGAGCGGTAATGGTGACATACTTGAAATCCTCAACAAAAATATTTCCAATATTGTAGGTGATGGCGAGGTTGGCAAGCCGAAGAATCTCGGTGGGGAGACGCTGAGGGTTTTCTCTCACAAGAACCTGAAGGGCTGTCTGGGTCATGGCCATGACCTGACCAGAAGCAAACCCATGACCAGAAACATCGCCAATCATTACCCAGCCAGGAGAGGTATCTATCACATCGTAGTAATCTCCTCCCACCTCGTCAGCGGTTTTCATAAAACCTACTACCTCATAGCTAACAAGAGAGGGTTTCTTTGGCAAAAGTCCGATTTGCATGTCTTTGGCAAGGTGCATCTCGGTTTCAAGTCGGGTTGCATCTTTCACTCGACTCAGAAGATCCACATTCTGAAGGGCAATAGAAGCCTGAGCTAAGAGTATACGGAGGGTGCCTATCCGTTCTCTGGTAAACATACCGGGGCCCATATTATTCTCAAGATAGACAAGACCTACCCGGCGGCCTACCCGATACACAGGAACTACCAAAAGAGAGCGTACCATCTGTCTGATAATGTAGGGATCGGTGGCAAAAAGAGACTCTTCCTGGGCGTCTTCAACCAGCAGTTCCTCATCCTTTTGAAGGGCATACTGAATCACCCTTTGGGGCATATCCGTGTACTCTTCAAAAGCCAGGGATACCACTTCTGCTTCCTGCTCTGGGTTTTTCACCGCCCTGACGAGAAGCCTGTCCTCCTTCTCATAGAGAAATACTCCTTTTTCAGCTCCAGCATTTTCTACCACCATGGTGAGAATACGTTTCAACAGAGCATCCACTTCTGTCTCTCCCATGAGGGCTTCGCTGGCTTTGACCATGGTGACGAGGTCAACTGTCTGGGTTCCTGTGGCGGTAAGGGTATGGTGGGTGGTACTGTCTTCTCTTGAGGAAACCTTTGCCAGGAGGACAGGATAGCAAGAACCGAGGTGTCTCACCTTGGCTTCTGCTCCCCAGCGTTTGTACAGTCGAAAAGCCTGAAGTCTATCCTGTTCGGCAAGAAGCCTCTCACCATGTGATTCCCAGAAATCGGCCCGGCGTTCAAAGGCAATGGCTTCATACAATCTGTAGCCGCTTTGATGGGCGGATTCTATGGCTTTCCCATAAAAATGGAGAGCCTTCCATGGTTTTCGCAGAACCAGAGATCTTTCGGCGCGGATGAGATACCAACCAGGGGTATAGTTTTCTGAAGAAAGTTTTGCCCACAGACGATAGAGATGCTCTGCCCGAGAAAGCCATGAGAGGAATTCTCGTTTGTGTTTTCCTACCGGGGTTTGGGCCAGTTTTGCAGCGGTAAGTCCCATAAAAAGCACATAGAGAAAATAGGCCGGTGTGGAGCGAGTTGATATGTCATACTCTACGGTGGTTTTTCCTATCCGATAGGCCACCTCGTATTTATCAAAAAGATAGGCTAAAATGAGTTTATAGAGTGTCAAGTACCGCAGAGCAAAGAAGTCCTCTTCCTTTTCATGAATAGGACGAAACTCACTTTCTCGATACCATTCTCCCTCTATACTTGTAGGGTCATCCGAAGGAGTCACAAGGTTATCCACAAATTGAAGACAAAGCCTTGATACCCTTTCCTGACTGGTTTGCCCCAATCCCTGGATGGTGAGGACATTCTGGCGGATATATTCTTTGCCGAGGGCAAGAGAAGAACTCACCTGCCACTGATGAAGACTCATCACCATCAGGGCATAGGCGGCATATTCCATATCCCCACGTGAGACGGCGATATCATACACACGGGTAAGCCTCTCTGGTATCTCATGCTGAGAATGAACCCAGAAGTAAAGAAACGAATAGTAGATAAAATAGTTTCCTGCCATATTTTTTGTATAGCCTAACTTCTCCATAAGGTAGAGTCCTAAATCTGCCACCATGTTGCCGCGTTTTTTGTCTCCAAGACCGGCAAACACAATTCCGGTGGCAATCAAAAAGAAAGGCGTTTCTGGAAAAAAACCCTTAACAAGAGACAACTTTACCCCAAAGAGATTCATATAGACATTCAAAAAGGGAGAGGTAAAAAAGGCTAACGGAGAAAAGGAAAAGAGAAGCCTTGCCTGTTTAGCGGCAAGAGGGTCCTTATTCACTGGCATTTTTTGAAGTCTTTTTTCAGAGAGGGTGCCTATTGTGAGCCTTATCTCAGCGAGAAGGGGGATAGCCTTTGCCAGTAAACCATGCTTTGGTATAGGAAGAGAGAGAAGAGAAGAGAGATGAAAGAACAGGCTGGTGGCCTCTTCATATTTTTCCTGACTACCTAAGGCTTTCATGAGAAGAATCCAGAGATCAAAGCAGACCAACTCATCATATCCCGCTTCCTTGAGTTTTTGAAGGTTTTTTTCCAAGGTATCATAATGAGCCGTGTAATAAGAAGCCTCTGCATACGCCTCATAGAACCTCAAGAACCATTCCCTTTTTCCTGTTGTAGCCACAAGAGAACTGACCTGTGAAAGGGTTTCATACGACGCAGCAAAAGCCCCTGATTGTTTGTTTTGTTCTACCACCCGCATCACAAGGGAGAGGATCATTTCTCCTTCTTCTTCAGGCTGGGCGCATGATAACCCCTTGAGTACATGATCCAGGACGAAGTATATTTTGTCCTCAAAGGTTTCTATCCCCTGCTGGAGAAAATACCTCCCTACTAAGTAATGGGAGAGGCATCTTTCCTTTTCGGTAAGGGCCAGGTACACCGCCTCTCGAGTTTGAGGATGACTCCAGACAATCATGCCTGTCTGAAGGGAGAGCAGTTTTTTCTCTATCAAGGGGTCAAGAAGAGAAAGGGTTTCTTCCTCCGACACTCCTATCACGTTTCCCATCATTTCTAAGGTGAAGCGATTCCCGATACAACTGGCCAGTGCCACTAACCGACGACTATCCTCATCGAAGCTTTCAAGGATCTTTTGCACCTCCTGGCCACTTTGAGCACTCTGATAGGTGAGGATCTCTTTCTCTTTCCATTTCCAGCCCCGATAGCCGTCAAAAAAGACAAGTTCCTCTCTGACTAATTCTTGCATGAGAGTTTCACACTGAAGTGGATTACCCTTTGTTTTTTCCAAAAAGATCCTTGCTAATTCCAGCACTTCCTCAGGTTTTTTCGCGAAGAGATCGGCAAGCCAGAGGCTAATCTCTTCTTCTGCCCATCCCTTCATCTCAACAAGACGATAGGGAACTTTTTCAAACCATCGGGAAAAGGCTTCCCACTCGGAAACGCTCCCTTGAAAGACGGTGACTATCCCGATATAAGAGAGGTTCTGCCTTGCAAGATAGAGAAAGAGAAGTCGGCTTTCCTGATCGGCCCACTGGATGTTATCAAGGATGAGCCAGAGAGGTCTTTTTCTTGAAACGATGATTTGCAAAAACTCACCAAAAACATACAAAAGCCTATGCTGAGCAGCCTCAGGGTCTAAGGTTTCTATGTCCCCTTTTGGCACAAAGACCTTTTCCATTTCGGGCAAGATAAGGGTGAGAGCCTTTCCCTGGTCGGCTATTCTCTCCCAGGCTTCCTGAAGAGCCTTTTGTTCACTCACAGGAAGGATATAAAACTGTTGAAGAATATCATAGAGAAATTGCCTGAGACCATGGTAGGGTGTGGATTGTCTTTCTCGGGAGAATCCTACCTTGACTCTCCACATGTCACGACTCTGGTATTCAGCTTCGATGGTCTCAAGAAGGCGTGTCTTGCCAACGCCTTTTTCACCCACAAGCGCAACATGCTGGAGGCTTCCCAAGAGGCTTCTTCTCATCATTTCATCAAGGGTTTCTTTTTCTTTGCTTCGGCCGTAGAGTTTTCGAGAGAATTGAAGTTTTGGAGAGAAGTCTCTCTCCCCTAACGGGAATTCTTTGCATTCTCCTTCTTTTTGGTACCTCTGATAGGCCTTGTGAAGATCATAGAGAAGACCATAGGCACTCTGGTAACGTTTTCCAGGGTCTTTTTCCAAAAGTTTCATGATGATAGCCGCAAGAAGAGAGGGACAACTGGAGATTTTCTCAGGGCTTTGTGGCTTTTCTGCAAGATGGGCATGGACCCACCCGGCCATATCCTTTGCCTCAAAGGGGCGTCGGCCGGAAATCATCTCATAAAAGACCACGCCAAGGGAGTAGAGATCACTTCGCTGATCCACAGAAAAGGAGGTTCGTCCCGTCTGTTCTGGAGACATGTAGGGAAGACTCCCCTCCAGGATATTTCCCATCACGGTTCCGGCTATCTGAGAGATCCCAAAATCAGTGAGACACACCCTTTTCTGAGAGATGAGGATATTGCTTGGTTTGAGGTCGAGATGAAGGATACCACGCTTGTGTACCTCGGCTAACGTTGAAACCACATGCAGGGCTATCGGGAAAAAGAGCTTGAGTGGTACACCACTGGGGTACTTTTCTAAGTATTTCTGGAGGGTGACTCCTTCAAATCTTTCCATCACCAGCGCAGGGACACCATCGATTTCTCGTAGATCATAGATTCTGACTACTCCATCAATATCAAGTTCTCGAAGCATTCCATATTCACGACGAAGGCGAAATACCTCCTCTGGTCTGGTGGACACAACCTGGAGGGTTTTGATCACGACGTCTCTTCCATCAGAGAGACGCCGACCTAAAAAAATACGTGATTGCCCCGTTTCAGCAAGGGGTGAGAGAATCTCATAATCCCGTTTGAGAGGTTCAAGGGTGCGCATATAGCCCCCTTTTTTGTTCTGCTATATCGTAGCAGGAAAGGGGAAAAAAGTCAATAGCCTGAGAGCATTGTATAAATGAGAGCCTTGCACGGGTGTTTTCTTCCCCTGTTTGGGTCAGGGGCTACGCCCCTGAAACCCCGCTTTTTCTGTTCACAAGGGCTTATTTGTCTTTTTTTTTATGAAAAAAATAGGCTTGTTTATTATGGAAAGAAATATTTTTATACTACTTTTTGCTTTTTATTACTTTCTTGAGACCTTTGCACATTCGTGCAAAGGTCTCTAAATATGAAATGAGACCCTTGCACGGGTGTTTTCTTCCCCTCTTTAGGTCAGGGGCTACGCCCCTGAAACCCCGCTTTTTCTATTTCCAAGGGCTTGTTTGTCTTTTTTATTCAAAAAAATAGGGTCATTTATTACTGCAAAGAATATTTTCATACTATATTTTGAGACCCTTGCACGGGTGTTTTCTTCCCCTCTTTAGGTCAGGGGCTACGCCCCTGAAACCCCGTTTTTTCCATTTACAAGGGCTTATTTGTCTTTTTTTGTTCAAAGGAATAGTTTTATTTATTACGTTAAGGAATATTTTTATACTATTTTTTGTTTTTTACCACTTTTTTGAGACCTTCGCACATTCGTGCAAAGGTCTCATTTTGTTTTTCACCACTTTTTCGAGACCTTTTGCACATTCGTGCAAAGGTCTCGAAATGTCTTTTTGCCAGAAGGGGCCTGTTTGCACAATGGTTTCGAAAAGTAATTTTTTTTGAAAGCAAAACACAAATAAGTCCATTTCAACGAAAACATAAAGTTTCAGAGATCAAGTCTCTCCTCTAAAAAAGTCAGAAGAGCAGTTTGTAATAGACTTTTTATGTTTTTTCAAATAAATTTTGTGACTTTTCTTTCCAACAAGCTATTCTTTTATTGGCAAGGTTAATGTAGTCTTCGTTAATTTCATATCCCACATAATACCTCTTGGACATAAGAGATGCCAAAGCAGTTGTACCGCTGCCCATGAAAGGATCAAGAACAATATCTCCTTTGAAAGAATA
This sequence comes from Brevinematales bacterium, assembly GCA_013177995.1. Lineage (GTDB taxonomy): Bacteria > Spirochaetota > Brevinematia > Brevinematales > Thermospiraceae > Thermospira. The sequence continues at coordinate 11,662 of JABLXN010000025.1, forward strand.
AAGTTGAATCAATCGATACGGAAGTTCTACTGGAAATGGGGCAGGGTGTCCTACTCTTTTGGCACTTTCTGCGTGAAATGTCCAGATAGATTTAGTCCATTCTATGAATTGGTCTCTTGTTATAGTATCTTCTTTATTTCCTTTATCTCGTTTATAATTCCCTTTTGAAAAAACTAAAATATACTCGTGAACATCTCGAAGGGTGGGATTGGCGGCACTTTGCCAGCTTCCCCAGGCTGTAGAGGGACTGGCACTAGAGGCCTTGTTCCAGATAATCTCTCCTCGCATGTAAAAACCTATTTCAATCATCATTCGTGAAATGTAATCAGAAAGTGGAATATATGGTTTTCTTCCTAAGTTGGCGACATTAACACAAGCCCTTCCCCCATTTACCAAAACGCGGTAGGTTTCTCTGAATACCTTTTCTAGGAGATGTAAATATTCTTCAAGAGAGAGATCTTGGTCATATTCTTTTGAAACGTTATAAGGAGGAGAAGTTATCATCAAATGAACTGAACAATCAGGGATTTCTTTCATATGTTCTGCTGAGCCAAGAATAATGGTATTAAGGTAAGATTCTGGAAACAAGTTTTCTTTATTTTCTACTATTTTATGAACCTTTAGTTCTTTGTAAAGTTTAGAATTGTAAAAACGTGTACTATCATGATTGATACGTCCAGGTGTTCCAAAAGCGCTGGTTTCGGTTCCTTTTTGTCTTTTCATGAACACTCCCTCAGATATTCGAGAAATTTTATAGCCTTTTCTTCTTCATCACTTGAAAATTCATTAGCCAGACGTATAATTTCTCCTAATTTCTCTTTAGGAATCATGGAAGAAAAATATAAAAGTTTCATGTTTAAAATCTTTGTTAGATATCCTTTGAGCATATTTATATTTTCTATAGTTAAAAAGCCTTGTTTAGGGGTTTCTTTTATGTAGTGTTTTTCCGTTGGATTTGGATATAACGACCAGAAGCCTTGAATGACTCCGCAACTTTTGAGAAAATCTACTTTTTCTTTATAGCTTTCGGAAATAGGACTATTGCCTAAAACTATAATAGGAATAGAAGCGGATGCTGGGCTAGATACCCTGATCGCGATAGCCTTCCCCATGGCTTTAAGCATACTATCAGAGCGTAAAAGAGAAGGATTTCCTTGATGAGAGGTATAATCACCTATATATTTTATTTTATTGCTTTGATGATCATATTCGTAATTTGAAACAATACTCATTTTGATTTCAAAGATAAGCTTTATATTCTCAGGTTTTTGTATTGTTTCCGACGAAGTACAAAAGGCCAAGTCAGCTGGAGATTGTTTGGTGAGGCCAATCTCTTCACAAACAACTCCATTTATAGCATAAAGGGAATTTTCTTTTGCAAGTGGAGATAAAAGTTCTTGACACCATTTTTCTGTAAAATCTCCAATCAAGGCATTTCTACTTTGAAGAGTTTGCCCATTATTCTTCGTATCTTTTGGAACATAGGCATAATACTTTTGTCCAATGTAATAGAAAAGTTTTTCTGGAGAATTGTTTTTTAATGCTTCTTGAAAAAAAGAGATTTCTATTGCTGTATTCCAGAGAGAGTTTGACATGTGTTTTTTCTCCTCTTCATATTATATTCTTATTTCATAGAAAAAGTCAAAGTCTTTTCAAATCCAGTACTCCGGTCCATACTCTGGGGCCGGGCTACTCACCTTCTGGGCAAAGAAAAGATAGCCTGTATGTCCAATCATACGGTCAAAGGGACGGGTGAGGAATTCTTTCACACGGATTCCACGGGTCCACACCTCCATGGTGCGGATACGAACAAATCCCGTTTCTTCCAGTCGTTTCACGGTGGTTTGTACCTGTTCAATATTGGGGGAAAGAAATCCTACATGTCCCCCAGGACGAAGGGCCTGCCACACCTGAGGGACAATCACCCAGGGTGTGGGAATGTCCACAAAGACGGCGTCCACTCCCTCTATGCCAAACCCCCCTTCGGCTACAGGATCCTTCAGAATGAATTCTACCCTCTCTGGTTTGCCAAACTTTTTCACATTGGCGATGGCCATTTCCTGGTGCTCAGGTCGTCTCTCAAAGCTATACACCCTTCCCTCACTTCCCACAATACGGGAGAGAAGTACCGTAAGCGAACCAGAACCAGAGCCAATCTCTATCACCCTGGAACCACTCTCAATTCCGAGCTCTAAGAGAATGATTCCCGCCTCTTTGGGGTAAATGATCGTGGTACGCCGTTTCACCTTCATCATCAGGTCGGCAAGTGAAGGCCGAAGGACGTAAAAGGCCACACCCTTGTTGGTTTCTATACGATCTCCGAATTCAAGATTTTCTGGAAAGTGAAGGGTTCCATAATGCGTGGAAAAACACCCCCCTGGTTCATACGGAAGGAAGTACGTTTGTTCGTCGTGGTAGAGATAGAGCCATTCGCCCTTTTGCATGTCTGCTCCTTTCTGTTTGTTTCCCCTATATTGTAAAGGAAGAAACGAAAAAAATACAGAACTTCCCTCTTTGGGAGGGGAGAGGCTTTTTTTCAAGAAGGGAGAAGGCTATTACCCTGTTTCAGCTACAAAACGAGAGGCTGAAACAAAGAAATAGCCATCGCTCCTGCCACGGTACAATATGCAAGAAGTCCATATTAGGGAAACAATCTCCACGGGTTGGTGAGAGAATGCCTGTTCTTTCTCCACCTCTTTTTTTTCTGTACCCTACCGGGCCGCTTTTGCGGTCGTATACTCCTGGTCTTGTAGCGGGAAAGTCCTTCCGAAGTGAGGGTACGTATCAGTTGAAAGTTGAAGGTTTGTAAAGTTTGAGACCCTTGCACGGATGTTTTCTTTGCCTGTCTGGGTCAGGGGCTACGCCCCTGAAACCCCGATTTTTCTGTTTACAAGGGCCGGTTTGTCTTTTTTATTCAAAAAAATTGGTTTATTTATTACAGCACGGAATATTTTGAACTAATTTTTGTTTCTTTATTACTTTTTTGAGACCTTTGCACATTCGTGCAAAGGTCTCAGTTTATAAAGTTGGTTGCAAGGCTCAGGAGGACGAGTTGTGGTTGCCGAAGTCTCAAGGACGAGGCAATGTCGCCCACGGAGGAAGGACTTCCCCTGGATGGAAGGAGAGGATATTTTTCTCCTTGCCCGCAAAAGCGGCCCATTGTCCGTCCGAGGTGCATGCGTAGCATGCGACGAGGACAATACCTCTTTTGCCCCACGCGGGAGCGTTTCTACCCAAATATTTTTCCCAAAAAACTCTTTACAAAAATTCGAACCAGTGTTAAGATAATAGGTGAAAAAACGCATCGGGAGGATGGTATGGGTAAAATTTATGAACCCAAACGGATCAGGAATGTGGCTCTTTCAGGGGCACCAAATGCTGGAAAAACAACCCTTGCGGAGGCTCTTCTTTTTGTGAGTGGACAGATTCCGACGATGGGATCTGTGGACAAGGGGACAACCGTGATGGACTTCGAAGACGAAGAGATAGCCAAAAAGATGTCTCTCCATACCTCACTTGCCTATACCGAATGGAATAATGTCAAAATCAATCTCCTTGATACCCCTGGTATTCCTGATCTCGTGGGAGAGGTGCGAAGTGCTTTTCGTGCGGTTGAGGGGATCATTTTTGTGGTTTCCGGAGTGGATGGAATTACGATTGACACGGAAAAAGATTGGCATTTTGCGGATGATTATCAGATCGCACGTATCGTCTTTATTAATCAGATGGATAAACCTGAAGCAGACTTTTTTGGCATTGCGGAGGACCTTGAGAAGAAATTCAAAAAACCCGTTATCCCTCTCGAGTTGCCTCTTATAGAAAATGGGAAATTTGTAGGAACCTTTGATCTTGTTTCTTTGGAATCGGTGTTTTCATCCGGCAAAGAGATCAAGCGCACAGGTGATATTCCCTCTTCTCTCAAAGACAAAATAGGGAGTTATCGGGAGAAACTCTTTGATGCCGTGGCTGAAACAGACGATACCCTTATTGAGAAATACCTCAGCGGTGAAACCCTGACCCCAGAAGAGGTGGAGAGAGGACTTCGAAGTTGTACGATGAACAACAAATTTATCCCTATCTTTTGTGGAAGTGCCCTTCATTGTATTGGCATTCAACCCCTTTTGGATGTGATCGTGCAGTTTTTGCCTTCTCCTCTTTATGTGGGTGAGGAGATAGGAAAAGATCCCAACCATCCCGAGCATACCATCAAACGCCACCCGGATCCTGAGGAACCCTTTTCGGCGTTTGTCTTCAAGACATACGTTGATCCCTATGCAGGCAAGCTCTCTTTTGCGAGGATTCTCTCTGGAAAGATTCGTATGGGAGATGAGATTCTCAATGTGAGAGCCAATGCCAGGGAGAAGATTGCCCACCTCTATATGATAAACGGGAAAAACCTCAAAGAGATCGAAGAACTGGAAGCAGGAGATATTGCCGTTTTTGCCAAGCTGGACTCGCTGCATACAGGAGATACCATTACTGAGCCAACGAAACCACTGCTTTATGAGCCGGTGAGATTCCCAAGTCCTTCGTATTTTTTGGCCATTCATGCCAAGGATCGCAAACTCGAAGACAAATTGGCCGAAATCTTTCACCAGATTCATCTCCAGGATCCTACGTTTACCTATGAGTATAATGATATCACCAAAGAGATGGTGATTTCCTGTATCGGGGAAATCCAGGCCAAGCATATTTTGGATTATATTCAGCACCACTACAAGATTGAGTTTGAGACACGTGTTCCCCGTATTGCTTACAAAGAGACCATCACAGCCAAGGCTGAAGGGCATTATAAACACAAGAAACAGACAGGTGGACATGGACAGTATGGGGAGGTGTATTTGCGGGTAGAACCTCTCAAGCGGAATGAGGGATTCCTTTTCACGGAGAGTATCTTTGGAGGGGCTATTCCCAAAAATTATGTGCCGGCTATTGAAAAGGGATGCCGTGAAGCCTGCGAGAGTGGGGTGATTGCTGGTTACCCTGTGGTGGATATCAAGGTGGATGTGTATGATGGTTCCTATCATGAGGTGGATTCCTCGGACATGTCATTCAAGATTGCGGGTCTTCATGCCATGAAACTCGCCATTGAAGCGGCTAAACCTGTTCTTTTAGAGCCTATTGCCAGAGTACGGGTGTATGTTGATGAGGATGCCATCGGAAGTGTTATGGGAGATCTCTCTAACCGACGGGGGAAGGTTCAGGGTATGGACAAGATCTCTGAGGACGTTACGGTGATCAATGCCTTTGTTCCCTATGCGGAAATGCTTGCCTATGCGCCTGCTCTCAATGCCCTGACAAGCGGAAGGGGACGCTTTGATATGGAGATCAGTCACTATGATATTCTTCCTCAGAGTGAATATGAGAAGGCAAAAAAGCAGGCTGAACAGATGCGAAAAGAACAGGAAGAAGCCAAAGCATAGGGGATAGAAAGAGATGGCCATACGATCACGTCGAACGACGCCAGCGGTGTTTCCTTTTAGCCTTTTTTTGAAGTTGCTTTTAGCGATTATTTTGATTCTTTTTTTGGCGTTGGGAGTAATGGGAACTATTCTTGAGGATGAACTCAAAACGGTTTTTGGGAGAAGTCTTCTCCAGGAAGGTATGGTTGTTCGGCTTCTCCGCCTCATGCAGGTGATGGGATTTGCAGGGACGGTGGTAACGTTGGGTACCTTTTTTTTAGTGTATATTCGCGGGCTTACCCATTATCAGAGGCTTTATGAACGAACGGTCGGGATGGTCAAAAACGAGAATATCTATCAGAACCTTTCCATGGTGACCTTTCCCACCGAAGATATTTTGGGCAATCTTGGGAGTGTGCTCAATCAGTTTATGAAACAGATAACCTACTTCGACCAGTTGAAGACCAGTGCTCTCAAAAGACTTCAGGAGAGGTTTGAATTTGTGGCGGATCTCTGTCCTCTTCCTGTACTTCTCCTTTTTCTCAAGAAGAGTTTTCCTACCCCGGTACTCTCCATTCGATATGCCAACAAGGCCTTTCTTGATCTTTTTGCCAAAAAGGGAGAAGACGAGTATTTTGATATAGAGGGTTTAAGCGTCGAGGTTTCTGATACGGAAGAAGAGTTGTCGCTTTCCAGTATGGGGGAGAGGTTTGAACGAATGTATCAGGCAGAGATGGCAGAGATTACGCTTCTCACGAAAAAGATACGCTACATGGTCAATCAAACGTTGGCTTCTCTTTCTCCACAGGTTTTGACAGAGAAGCAGGAGATAGTGCCTCTTCACGAGAGTAAAGAGAAGCCAGGGGTGGTCATCTGTAAACATATTGAGTTTTATCCTTTTCTTGATATTATCAAGGGGGAGGATGGTAAAACAAATCGTGTGGTGAAAGAGGTTCTCCTTGTGTTTCGAGAATATGAAAAGCCAAAAGAGGGGCTTTTTTCCTCTTTCAAAAAAAGAGAAAAACACGAAGAATCATGAGTAGGAAGATATCTCTATGAGACGGGTGTGGCTCTGGGCGCTTGGGATTCTCCTTCTAGTAGGGTTGAGTGGTGTGGGGGTCTGGATGGGGCTCCCTTTTCTTGTTGATTACTGGTGGTACAGGGATATAGGGGCATCCTCTCTTCTCTGGAGAAAGTTTGCCTGGTATGGCCTGTGGATGGTGGCGGCTTTCTGGGTGCCATGGGTGGGAATGTGGCTCTGGTTTGGGGTTATCCGCAGGCGATGGGATGGAAGAATGGTGTTTCTCTCGCTTTTGTTGGGATTGGTTTCGGTAGTGGTGGTGTGGTGGTTTCGAGAGAGAACGCTTGCTCTTCTTGTTCCTCCTTCTCAGGTGAAGGAGTCTCTTCTTCATCTCGATGTGATGTGGTATGTGTCCTGGCTTCCCTTCTGGAGATTTGTGGTAGGGTATGGAGTGTTTTTTTTCGTTGTGTTGAAAGTGATAGATGCCTTTCTGATTGCGGGGGGAAAAAGGGACTGGGTGGGTCTCTCTCTTCTTTTTCTCATCCTTTTTGGATGTGCTTTGTTGGGGATGCTTTTTTCTTTTGAGATTTTTGTCTGGCAACCGAACAAAAGGCTTGGGGTGGGTTTTTCGGATTTCTATGGGACTTTGCTTGTGTGGTGGATAGCGGTCGGGGTCTTTACGGGGCTTGGGATTTTCTGGATAGTGCTCGTTTTCTTGGGTAAATTGAAACTCAACCGTCTTTTGATTGAGGGGGGTGTGGGTCTTATTCTCTCTCTTTTAGTTTTCTTTCTCTGGCCGTGGGGGCTTGCTGAATTCTACGAAAAGCCCAATGAACTTCGGGCACAGCGTCGTTTTATTGAGGCAAGGCGAATAGCTACACGGGAGGCGTTTGGGCTACGGTATGAACCCTTTGTTTTTGAACCGACACTGGAAAGCCTTGCTCATGTGAGAGTATGGGATGCTATTCCTTACCTCCAAAATATCAAGCAACTGCAAACCATACGAAACTACTTTGATTTTTTTGATGCGGATGTGGATTTCTATGAGATTTCCAACCAGCTGGTCCAGGTGTTGATTGCCTGTCGGGAACTGACGCTGGATAACTTTCTTCCTGAGGTCAAAAGCTGGGAGAATATGCATCTTCGCTACACACATGGGTTTGGGGTGGTGGTTTCCCCGGCTGAGAAAGCGACACCGGAGGGGCTGCCTATCTTCTGGGTACGAAATCTCTCCCTGGAAACCGATGTGCCGGAACTGAGGCTTTCTCGGCCACAGATCTATGTGGGGGAATCCGATCTGCCCTACGCTCTTGTGCGTACGGAAGTCAGGGAGTTTGAGTACACGGATTCCACCAATAGGGTAGAATCCGTCTATGAAGGAACCAATGGGGTGAGACTTTCCTTTTTCAGGAGGGTGGCTTTTGCGAGGGCTTTTGGAGAGAAAAATATTGTTCTCACCCGTTATATCACCCCCCAGAGTGGGGTTCTCTGGAAAAGAAGGCTTCTTGCTCGTCTTCAGGCCTTAGTACCAGAACTTGCCTATGACCCCGATCCCTATCCTGTCGTTGTTGATGGGGAGATTTTCTGGATTGTGGACGGCTACACGACGACAAAACGCTATCCTCTCGCAGAGAGGTATTCCTCTCGCTGGGGTATAGTGAATAGTATCCGCAATTCTGTCAAGGTGGTGGTCTCTGCCTATACAGGAGATGTGATCTACTATGTAGTTGACCCTCATGATCCCTTGGTTGCTCCTCTTCGCTTTTTTTGGGGGAGACTTTTTTCAGATGAGATCCCTGAAAAGTTCAAGAAACATTTTCGCTATCCCTATACCCTGTTGGCGCTTCAGGCGGAGGTTTTTGGGCGTTATCACATGGATAGTCATGAAAGTTTCTACAATGGAGATGATGTGTGGACAGTTCCTGTGGTGAGACAGGGGGCTACCAATCTTCCCTACGAACCCCTTTATCTTCTCTTGGAAGCAGGAGGGAAAAGGATGGCCGGGGTTTTTGTGCCCTTTACCCCCATGTACAGGCAAAATCTTTCTGGCTGGCTTTTTGGAATATACGAAAATGGCTTGAAGCTCTATCAATATGTTTCTTCCAGAACAGAAAGTATTCCCGGTCCCTCTCAGGTAGAAGCGAAATTGTACCAGAATGATGAGCTTGCCAAGCTTTTTACCCTCTGGGGGCAGAGAAATGCAGAGGTCTCTTTGGGTGTGGTACGTTACCTTCCTCTGGGCAAGGATGTGATGGCGATTGTTCCTCTCTATCTGAGTTCTCAGTATAATCCTATTCCCCAATTGACGCTTGTGATAGCCTGGTACAGGGATAGGGTCTATTTTGGCAAGACCACAGGGGAACTTATTCAGGCTTTGAAGCGAGAGGGAGGGTTATCCGGAGAGTAGCTATGGATGAACAGGAAAGGGTAGCGTTGATCAGGCAGGGAAATACCTTCATGCAGGAGAAGCGATACAAGGAGGCCTTAGCCTGTTTTGTGAAGGCTGGCTATCAGGATGGGCTTGTGAGGATTGGGGATGTGCTCTATGACCAGAAGAATTATGTAGGTGCCCTGAAAGTGTACCTCAAATCAGGTCATCCCCAGAGAATACAGGCCTGTGCGGAAAAGATCGCGGCGATTGTTCATACGTGGCTTGAAGAGGACAAGACAAAGCCAGCAGAAGGGGAAGTGAGACCATGGAAACCTGTGGTTCTCAGTGTCAAGGATCTCATGAACCTTGGATCACAGCAAAACGGAGAAAGCCAAGAGAAAAAAGGAGATAACCATGATTCTTGATGGAAAGGTAGTGGCAAGCGCACGAAAAGAAGAACTCAAGAAAGTGCTGCAGGAATTTCCGAAGCAGCTACATTTAGCGGTGATTCTGGTAGGGAATCATCCTGCCTCTCGTTCGTATGTGGCCTCAAAGGAACGGGCCTGTCATGAGGTGGGGATAGACTCCCAGGTGATACGGCTTGATGAGGGAATTACCACCGGAGAACTCAAAGAGGTTATCATCTCTCTCAACAGGGACGAGAGGGTTGACGGTATTCTTGTGCAGACTCCTCTGCCGGATCATATCAATGAACAGGAAATTCTTGAAACCATTGATCCCTCGAAGGATGTGGATTGTTTTCACCCCTACAATGTAGGGAGACTCTTTTTGGGGCAGCCTATTGTCCAGCCCTGTACTCCAAAAGGAGTGATGGAGATCCTGAGGTACTATGGTATAGAGGTTTCTGGCAAGAAGGCGGCGGTTATTGGCCGAAGTAATATTGTGGGAAAGCCCATGGCGGCTCTTCTCTTGCAGGCCAATGCCACGGTAACGATTTGTCATTCTCGAACACAGAACCTGGCTGAAGAGGTGAAACAGGCGGATATTGTGGTGGCGGCGGTTGGAAAACCGCGTATGATTACTCAGGAGATGATAAAACCCGGGGCTATTGTTATTGATGTGGGGATCAATCGGGTGGATGATCCCACGACAGACAAGGGATACCGGTTGGTGGGGGATGTGGATTTTGAGGGGGTGAAAGAGGTAGCCTCAGCTATTACCCCCGTCCCGGGAGGAGTAGGACTCATGACAGTGGCGGAACTTCTCTGGAATACCTATACCCTTGCCAGGTGCCGTTCATGAAGACGGGGACGTTGTATGTGGTAGCCACGCCCATTGGAAACCTTGAGGATATCAGTGTTCGGGCGCTCGAGACCCTGAAAGGGGTGGACAGGATAGCCTGTGAACATCCTGATAGACATAGAAAGCTCCTCACCCACTTTGGTATTCACAAGCCAATTTTGCAGGTATCTGCTGCCAATGAAGCCAATAGTGCTCGTGGTATTGTGGAACTTCTGTTGAGGGGGGAGACTATTGCCCTTGTTTCGGATGCAGGTACTCCAGGGATCTCTGATCCGGGAAAGTATGTCGTAGAACTTGCCAGGGAAAAGGGTATTCCTGTTGTTCCCATTCCCGGTCCCTCAGCTTTGACAGCCATTCTTTCTGTCTTAGGGGAATCTCCAAAGGATGTGGTGTTTGTGGGTTTTCTTCCTAAAACCCCTGGAAAACTGCAGAAGATATTGCGTGCCTATGAGAACCTTGAGATAACGTTTGTAGCCTTTGTTTCTTCGTTTCAGATAAAAAAATTTCTCCAGAAACTAAACGAAACGTGGGGAAATGTCGAAATACTAATAGGCAGAGAGATCACCAAGGTACATGAAACCTGGCTCTCTGGCAGAGTAAGCGACATCCTTTCGGGAGATCTGCCAGAGGAGGGCGAATGGACCATAGCCATTAAAAAATGGGCTCGAGAAAAAGAGACAAAAGGCTAAAGTGTCGGTGATCGAAAGCCGATAAACATAACAGGAGGACTGTATGGAAATTCGTGGCGTAGATCCTCTTCGTGGAGTAACACAGGACACCAAGATAAATAAGGTCCCAAGAAGAGACGGACGTGATACCTCGGATGAGGTTGAGATTTCTGAAGAGGCGAGGCAATTAGCTGAGGCGGCAAAGATTGAGGACGTGGTGAGACAGACACCGGATATTCGAGAGGAGAGAGTGGCTGAAGTGAAAGCTAAACTGGAACGAGGTGAATACAATACGGAAGAGGTCTTTGAGACGGTAGCTGAAAGGATCATGAAGGCTCTTGGTCTCTAAGAGAAAGATAGATAAAAAGGCCGTCCGCAGGGACGGCTTTTTTATTTATGTGGTTTATGGATAATATCTTATCCCTCCGCAGGATGTATGTCGTTCCACACTCATACAGAATGGTTATCTTCACACAAAAACTGAATACTTGTTCAACCATCTTTTCTCTTTCAGTTTTAGGCTCTTTTTGTTACCCATCTTCTTTCTTTTACGAAGCGCTCCCGCGCGGGGCAAAAGGGGCTCCGCCCCTTTTGAAACCCCGGCCCCGCCCCTGCGGCGGTTTCTGTAGCCAACGACCTTCATCCCCCTGGCGGGCTGGAAGAAAAGCCTGTAGCCCCGCTCTCTTCCGTAGCCCCCCGGGGACAGCCCTCCCTGTCTGACCCCGGGCTTCCTCGCCACCTCCTGTGGCTCGGACAGTGGTGAAAAGACGATGGCTTCCATTACCAGCCCGCAGGGCACGTGTCCCCTGCAGGGGCTTCTCTCAGGTGGCACCGCGGCAGGGGCGGGGAAAAGGCTATGACCTTGTTTCAGCAAAAGCCAGAGGTTAAACGTCTAACCTCCCCTATCCAGAACAAAACCACAGCTCTTGCCATGTTTCAGCAACACCCCAGCTCTCCACTTCTCTCACACAAAAGACCTATAACACACCACAGGACATACAAATACACACAACTCGTTTGAACAAAAGAGAAAGCTATCCCCCATCAGGCTGAAATAGGGGAATAGCCATATCTTGCCGTCATGTTTTCAAGCACGACTCTTTTTTCAATAGGCATCATAACAGAAAGCTTTTGTGTTGTTTCCTTTCCCTGTTCATAAGAAATGAGACCTTTGCACGAATGTGCGAAGGTCTCAAAAAAGTAATAAAAAAATAAAAATAGTATAAAAATATTCCTTATCATAATAAATAATTCTACTTTTTTGAATAAAAAAAGACAAATGGCCCTTGTAAACAGAAAAAGCGGGGTTTCAGGGGCGTAGCCCCTGACCCAGATAGGGGAAGAAAACACCCGTGCAAGGGTCTCGAAATGTGGAAATAGGTATTCAGTTTCATATGTGGAACGACAATCCCTCCGCAGGATCTATAGCTTCCATGCCCTTGAAATGAGACCTTTGCACATTCGTGCAAAGGTCTCAAAAAAGTAATAAAGAAACAAAAAGTAGTATCAAAATGTTCCTTGTTGTAATAAATAAACCAATTTTTTTGAATAAAAAAGACAAACCTGCCCCTGTAAACAGACAAATCGGGGGAGAGGGGTGCAGCCCCTGATCCAAACAGGGGAAGAAAACACCCGTGCAAGGGTCTTGAAATTTGATTTTTCTCTTTCTCCTGTTTACAATACACTGGTGGAAAAGCGTAGAGGTGCAGGAAGAGTGAATGAAAAGAGGATGCGGGCTTCTTTTTTTTCTTACATGGGGGATAGCGGGGTTTTGTCAAGAGGAGAATATGGTGGCCCCTCTTCTTCAAAAAGGCTACTATTTAGATGCTTTTCAGTACACCCTTCAGCGAGATATTCATTATACCAATCTTTCGCTGATGCTTCTTGCTTCACGGGTGGTTCTCTTCTGGGGGTCTTCCACGAATGGAGAGTATTTCTCTCTTTCAAATAGCTCGGGGGAAACAAGAACCTATTACTTTCCCGTGGCTCTTGTTCTTGAACCGTTTACCAATGTTTCTTTCACCAATGAGGTTTTGTGGGAACTTCTCGCGCGATACTATGATCGAGGACTCCACGAGAATTGGTTTACCCAGAGGGAAGAGGGGGCAAGAAGACTTTTAGATTCTCTTCAGCAGTATATGGTGTTGAGTAAGAAGCCCGACCCTTCTCTGGTCGCAGGACAGGTGCCAGCTCTTTTTCTTCTGGGGCAAACCAACCAGGCCATGGAGGTAGCCACCAATCTTTTTCGACGTTATACACGGGAATCGAGAGTGGTCTATGTGTATGCTGATCTTCTTCGAAAAACGGGAAATAGAACTGAGGCCCTGAAAACTATTCAGCAGTATTATCCCTATGTGAAAACTCCTTCTGACAAGATTCTTTTTACCCTTCTCTCTGGTCGGCTCTATCTTGAAGAGGGGAATGCCCGGGAGGCTCTCTTTGTCTTAGAGAGGGCTCTTTATTTTTCTACCAATCGAGAAATACTGGAGAATATTTTGGATGCCTCTCGTCAGGTCAACGATTGGCAGAGGTTTACAGCAAGGGCGCTTCTTCTTCTGTCACTAAATCCAGAGGATGTCTCTCTTCTCTCTCTGATAGGAAGGTTTTTCATCCTTTCTAAACAAAGGGAGTGGAGTGAGGTGTTTTTTGAAAGGGCTTTAGATGAATATGGTGAGAGTCATTTTCGTCGGGGAATGTTGTACTTCTATTGGGGGGAGGTGTATAGAAATCTTGCGTTTCCGCAGAAGGCCCTCTGGGCTTATGAAAGGGCAAAAGAAGCCCTGCTATTAGTGAATCCCGTTCCGACGGAGAGTTTGGCCACTATTGAGATGATGATATATAGGGTGAAAACGCCATGAAGGGATGGAAAAAGGGATGATCAAGGTACTCAAGCAATTTCTCTGGATTGCAGGTATTGGGGCTGCCTTCTTTTTGCTTTTACAGACGGTGATGCCCACCTGGCTTGCCCTTCTCTGGTCAGGGGGATTTGCTGGCTGGTTGGGAGTGGTGATCCTGTGGCTCTATATTACCCATCAGATTCACTGGCTTGAAGATAGGGTGATTCACTGTCCCCAGTGTCATCATGTGGTGGATATGACCTTTTTAGATGGCAAACCAGCCTTTCAGCGAAATTGTCCCTACTGTGGGTGTGATTTATCGAGTCATTATCATCGACTGCGAGGTGAAAAGTGATGTTTACCAACCTTCTTGTTGTCTCTCTTCTGACCCAGCAGCTTGTCTTTGCCCTTGCCCTGACAGAAGAGGAACAGAGAACAGGGATGATGTACAGAACCAATTGGGGAAACTGGGCGGGGATGATTTTTGTCTTTCCGAAGCCACAACAGGTGGCCTTCTGGATGAAAAATACCCCTCTTCCCATGCCCATTGTGTATGTGGATGAGGATCTGTCAGTTCTTGAGATACACGAAGGGGCTCCTTTCAGTACCTACACTATGGTATCTCGTTCTGCACAGGTGCGCTATGTGCTCGAACTTAATCCCGCTACAACCAATATCATCTGGAGGCATTATGGTATTTTTCGTAAACAACTCAAAAAAGAGTTAGTGAGGAGGAAATTATGAGAAGAAACGTGATGGTGGTGAGTCTTTTGTGGGCAACTTTTGCCTGGACCCAGGAGGCTTTTATCTATCAGGATAGAGTGGTTATCGAGAAAAATCTTGATCAGGCGACATCTGTGATGATCCCGGTAGGGGCTATGAATGTAGAATTTCAGCCTGTGATATCCATTACCTTTGAAAAGGTTACCAACCTCTATCCTGAAGAGGTGATGGGGTATGCCAAGGAGTATATGAGTCTCACCAATGAGGTGGCTCAGAAACGAAAGAAACTCCAGCAACAGGAACAGAAGCTCTCCTCTCAGATAGAGAGGACAAAACTCTATCAGGATCTTTTGCGTGGTCTTGCGAATAATCAAGGGGCAAAAACCTCGGAACTGATGGAAAAATACGAAAGGCAACTTTCCTTGGCTGAAGAAACTCTCCGCCAGATGCGGGAGGATATAGAGAGTCTTCGACAGGATATTGGCTCTACAGAAGCCAAAATCCAGGAGATCAATCGTTTTTTGGCTCAGAGAGTGATCCCGATGAGGGTGGTGGAATTTTCTCGTCCCTATCGGGGGCTGCTTCGCTATAGTCTTTCAGGTGGCTGGAAAATTCGTTATACCCTTTCTGCAGAGAGGGAAACTCTTCGGGCCGATGTGGAGATTGTTTCTTCTCAGGCGTTTTTAGAACAGGTATCCTCTCTCTGGATCATAGGTTTTCCTTATGGAAGTCAACAGATGGAGGAGAGGCTTCCTCGTTTGCGACTCTATCTTCAGCGGTATGCCCCGCGGAGTCGTCTTACCAAAGCTGCGGCACCTGCTATGGCAAGAGAAGAGATGCTGAGTGAAGTGGATGAGATGGCTCTGAGTACTCCACCAGTGGAAACTACCGAAGGACAGGGAACGGTCTGGCATCTCACCAATCGCTATGTTCTCTCAAAAGAGACAAGGGTCTCTCTCTGGGAACCAAGAAAAGTTGGCATTGTCAACTCCTATTTTGCGCTTGCTCCTAAGTCCAGCTGGGGATGGTATGCGATCACTCTCTCCAATACCCTTCCTTATACGCTGATTCCAGGAGAGGTGATCATAGAATCGCAGGGTAAAACACAGAGAAATATCCTCAGTCGAAGTGTGGTTCCCCATACGAGTTATCAATTCCCGGGGATGGAGGTACGGGACATTGAGGTGAGGCGAGAATTGGTCCGGGACTATCGGGAGAATCCCACCATCCTGCGTTCTACTATTCTTTACGAAAAGGTGTGGAAAATCACGGTCAAAAATCGACTCAACAAAACCATTTCGCTTGCCCTCTGGGAGAGGATTCCTCTTCCAGCGGAGGATAAGATTGTTTTGAAGAACGTGACAGCCACTGATAAAACCCAGGCAGAACTCCGGACTATTCAGACCAATGATGGGCTACTCAAATGGGATCTGCTTCTTCGACCAGGTGAAGAAAAAATTCTTTCGCTTGGTTATACTATAGAATATCCAAAAGATACCGAGTATTACGAACAGGAGGAATAACCAATGGAACATCGAACCTTTCATAAATCCAAGAAACTTGAAGGGATTTTCTACGATATTCGTGGGCCGGTAGTTTCCGAGGCTCAGCGATTGGAACAGGAGGGGTATAACATCATTCGTCTCAATACCGGAAACCCTCCTCGCTTTGGTGTTGATGCCCCGGATGAGATTATCCGTGATGTGGCGTACAATCTCAGGCAGGCTCAGGGCTATACCCATGAAAAGGGGGTTTTCTCGGCAAGAAAAGCGATTATGCAGTATTATCAGCTCAAGGGTATCATGGATATTGATATCGATGATATCTATATTGGAAATGGCGTGAGTGAACTGATTCTTCTCTCTCTTCAGGCGCTCCTTGACAATGGGGATGAGGTCTTGGTACCGGCTCCGGATTATCCCCTGTGGACGGGGGCTGTGACCCTGTCAGGGGGCAAGGCTGTTCACTACCTGTGTGATGAGGAGGCCAACTGGTATCCCGATATTGCCGATATCAAGAAAAAAATCACCCCAAAAACCAAGGGTATTGTGGTGATCAATCCCAATAATCCCACGGGATCCGTGTATCCGGTGGAGATTCTTGAGCAGATTATCAAGTTGGCTGTTGAACACAAGCTGATCATTTTCTCTGATGAGATTTATGAAAAGATTGTCTATGAAGAGGCGAAAGCTCATTGTATAGCCGCCATGACCGATGAAACCCTGGTTTTGACCTACAATGGACTCTCCAAGTCCCATCGTATTCCTGGTTTTCGGGTGGGATGGCTGATGATATCCGGCAAGAAAGAGTGGGCTTCTGATTATATCGAAGGGCTCAATCTTGTCGCTTCCATGCGTCTCTGCAGTAATGTCCCTGCTCAGTATGCCATTCAAACGGCTCTTGGGGGATATCAGAGTATTGATGATCTCGTGAAACCTGGGGGCAGACTCAGGGAACAGCGAGACTATGCGTATGCCCTTCTCAATGATATTCCGGGTATCTCCTGCGTGAAACCAATGGGAGCTCTCTATCTCTTTCCAAAGGTGGACACCAAACGCTTCAATATCAAGGACGACATGAAGCTTGTCTATGATATTCTTCGTACCAAGCATATTCTTCTTGTTCAGGGAACGGGTTTCAACTGGCCAAAACCGGATCATTTTCGCTTTGTCTTTTTGCCGGATGTGAAAGAACTGGAAGAGGTGGCCAAAAGGCTCAAGGACTTCTTTGCGGAGTATAAACAGGAGGAATAGGGATGACACTGGAGGAAGCAAGAGAGGAAATCGAAAAACTGAGAGAATTCCTTCACTATCATAACTACCGGTATTATGTACTGGATAGTCCTGAAATATCGGATGAAGAGTATGACGAGGCCATGCGTCGTCTCATGGAACTGGAAGAGCGTTTTCCTGCCCTTGTGAGCCCTGATTCTCCAACCCAGAGGATTGGTGCAGAACCACTCAAAACCTTTGAGAATTTCACTCATCCCTACAAGATGTATAGTTTAGCCAATGCGCTCAATGAGGGGGAGTTTCTTGCTTTTGTGAAACGTGTTCAGCAGGCTATAGAAAACGAGGCGATTTTATGGACGGCTGAACATAAGTTTGATGGGCTGGCCATTGAACTCATTTATGAGAAGGGTAGTCTTGTCATGGGTGTTACACGGGGAAATGGCGAGGTGGGAGAGGTGGTTACCTCCAATGTACGCACTATACGCAACCTTCCTTTGCGTCTTTTGGGGAGTGTGCCTGAGAGACTCGTTGTTTACGGGGAAGTGGTGATGCATAGGGAGGATTTTCTTGCTCTTAATCGCCAGCGTGAAGAGGAGGGAGAGCCACTCTTTGTGAGTCCAAGAAACGCAGCGGCAGGATCTCTGAGACAACTGGATTCTTCTGTCACCGCTCAGCGGCGTCTTTATTTTTATGCGTATGGGGTTCGTTTCCCGGATGAGGACATGATACCATCACACTATGATCGTATGACCTATCTTTATGAACATGGGTTTGCCATCTGTCCCTATCGAATACGAAGCCAAAAAATAGAGGATATCCAATCCTACCACAAACACTGGGAGAGCCACCGAGAGGAAATTCCCTACGAGATTGATGGTATTGTGGTGAAGGCAGATGATTTCCGTCTTCAGCAGAGGCTTGGATATGATGCCAAAACCCCCAAGTGGGCCATTGCCTGGAAGTTCAAACCGGCATCGGCCCAGGCCGTCCTTCGAGAGGTAGAACTCGGGATCGGGAGACAGGGTACTATCACTCCTGTGGCTATCTTTGATCCGGTGTTTCTCGCGGGGGCAAGGGTGCAGCGAGCCACCCTTCACAATTTTGATGAGGTGAGGCGACTGGATCTTCATTATGGGGATACGCTGGTTGTTGAGCGTTCGGGTGAGGTTATTCCCAAGGTGGTGGGGGTTGTCAAGGAGAAGCGTCCGCCGGGAGCTCAACCTGTAGAAGAACCTACCCATTGTCCGGTATGCCATACTCCCCTTCAGCGCCAGGCTGATCAGGTGGACATCTTTTGTCCTAATCCAGAATGCCCGGCAGTGGTCAAGGCGAGACTCAGGCATTTTGTATCACGGCAGGCCCTGGATATTGAGGGTTTGGGAGAAGAGCTTCTTGAGCGTTTCTATGACGAAGGTCTTGTGAGAACCTTGGGAGATATCTTTCGACTCAAAAACCAGAGAGAGCGTCTTCTTTCCATGGAGAGGATGGGGGAAAAGCTTGTGGAAAAGCTTCTTGCGAGTATTGAAAGTCGTAGAGAAATCTCCCTTGATCGTTTTCTTTATGCCTTGGGGATTGATTATGTGGGTCAGGAAACGGCAAAAATCTTGGCTCGGGAATTCGGTAGCCTTGAGGCTCTCCAGAAGGCAAGGTACGAGGATTTTGTGAGTCTCTATGGGATAGGAGAGGTGGTAGCGAAGAGTCTTGTTGAGTTTTTTGCAAGCGAACGAGGAAAACGTCTCATCGAGGACCTCAAAGAGGCCGGGATACGTCTCCGAGAATTCAAAAAGCCTCAGGAACAACAAGGCAAACTCGCTGGAAAGTATATCTGTATCACCGGAAAACATGAAACCTACTCCAGGGAAAAAATCTTTGAGATCATTGAATCCCATGGAGGCATTCCCCAGGATTCTGTGACCAAACAAACCTCCCTTCTTCTTGTGGGTGAGTCACCGGGATCAAAACTTGCCAAGGCACAGAAGATGGGGATTCCTGTGCTCCCGATAGATGAGTTTTTGAAAAGCCTGGAATAGTTTTCTCAAGAGAGATCCTCTCAAGGTGCCAGGGGCGTTTTCTTGAAAGAGGGTTTCCTTGGCACAAGCTTTTTTCAAAAAATGCACAGCATTTTGCACATTTTGCACAGAGTTTTGCACAAAAAGAAGTGCCATCCAGCGGGAAAACTGGTTGGCACGTTTTGCGGGTGGATGTTCTTTTATACTTTTTCGGCCATCTTGAGAAGCACCGTGTTGAACTTTGCCGGATCCGGCAGTGGTGTTCCCTCGGCAATCAGGGCATACCCGAACAAAAGATGGGCAATATCGGCAAGCCTTTCGTCGTCCTTGTTCTCTGCATAAATTGATTTGAAGCGTTCATAGAGGGTGTGCTTGGGATTTATCTCAAGGGTACGCCTTTCATCACCAAAGGGATATTTGTCCCCTAAAATCTTTCGCACATGAGGACTGAATTCAAAGGCTTTGGTGATCACACAGGAGGGGGAATTGACCAGTTTTGTGGAGAGTTTCACCTCCCGCACATAATCGGAGAGAAGGCTTTGCAGTTTTTCTATAACCGGCTTTTCCTCCTCTGAGACTTCAGGGTTTTTTTCTTCTATGGCTTCTTTGTTGAGACAGCGGAATTTTTTGCCCTGGAACTCATGCACAGCACTCATCATGAACTCATCAATGGCCTGGGTGAGGAAAAGCACCTCATACCCCTTGTCGGCAATGGCTTCCAGATAAGGGGAATGTTCGAGGGTTTTTCGAGATTCACCGGTGAGGTAGTAGATCTCTGTTTGACCTTCCTTCATTCGTTTGACATACTCTTCAAGCGTCACCGGTTCACTTCCCGCTGAAGACTCAAACAGGAGCAGAGAAAGCAGTTTCTCCTTATTTTCATAATCTGCACCGATCCCTTCTTTGAGAATCATACCAAACTCTTGCCAGAATTTCTTGTATTTTTCTCTCTCCTTTTGCTGCATGTCGGAAAGGGTATCAAGCACCTTTTTCACCAAGCGCTTTCGGATCTGGAGAATGGTTTTGTCCTGTTGAAGCATCTCACGGGAGATATTCAGAGAGAGATCGGGAGAATCCACAACCCCGGCGACAAACCTGAGATAGCGGGGAAGCATCATGTCCACATTTTCCTGAATAAGCACACGCTTCACATAGAGGTTGACTTTTGGTTCAAAGGATTGATAGAAAATATCAAAGGGGACCCGGGAAGGGATAAAAAGAAGCGCCTGAAACTCCACTGTTCCCTCTCCCTGGATGGTAATGGTGGAGAGAGGGTTCTCCCAGTCGTGGGTGAGGTGCTTGTAGAATTCATGGTACTCTTCTTCTGTGACCTCAGAGGATTTTCGTGTCCAGATGGGTTTCATGGAGTTGAGGGTTTCGTCCACCTCTTTTTTCTCTTTGTTTTCTTCTTTGATCACCTTCATCTTGATCGGATAGGCAATGAAATCAGAGTATCGTTTCACAATTCTTTTGATCACATGTTCGGAGGTAAAGTCCTCTATGCCGTTTTCTTCATCCACGGGTTTGAGGTGGATCAGGATTTTTGTCCCGATGGACTCCTTTTCTGTGGGTTCAATAGTGAACTCTCCCTTCCCATCAGAAACCCAGTGATAAGCCTCTTTTTCGCCAGCCTTTTTGGTGAAAACCTCTACCCGATCGGCTACCATAAACACGGAGTAAAATCCCACTCCGAATTGTCCGATGAGATCAGAGGCTGAGGCATTTTTTTCTTTCATCTGCTGGAGAAACTCTTTGGTGCCAGAACGGGCAATGGTTCCGAGGTTATTGACCAGTTCGTCATGGTTCATCCCTATCCCTGTGTCCTCAATAGTGAGGGTCCTTTTTTCAGGGTCTGGGGTCAGTCTGATTTCAAATACGTGCCCTTCTGGAACAAGATCTTTGTTCGTGAGGGATAGAAGTCGAAGTTTGTCAAGCGCATCAGAAGCATTGGAAATAAGCTCCCGGAGAAAAACCTCTTTCTGTGAATAGATCGCATGGACCATGAGGTCAAGAAGTTCACGGCTTTCTGCTTGAAACTGATAGCGTTCCATTATTCTCTCCCTTTCTACAGAGTTTTTATATTAAATATACAAAGGGAGAAAGGGAAAAGTCAATTGAAAGCTAAGGAAAAGGCTCACGCTCTTGCACGGATAAAAAAGACCCTTGCGCGGATGTTTTCTTCCCCTATCTGGGTCAGGGGCTACGCCCCTGAAACCCCGCTTTTTCTGTTTACAAGAGCTTATTTGTCTTTTTTTATTCAAAAAATAGGCTTTTTTATTATGGGAAGAAATATTTTTATCCTGTTTTTTGTTTTTTATTCCTTTTTTGAGACCTTTGCCCATTCGTGCAAAGGTCTCAAAATTGTGACAAATGCCTATTGACATCAAACGCGTTTGTCCGTATGATAAAGGCGAACAAGATACAATAAGGAGGATACCTATGATACCCAAAGGACAATCCCTTGTTTGGGGCTTTCTTGTTATGCTTCTTTTAGGAGGTGGAAACGTATGGGGCAAGACGAACTTTCAAAACCTTTTAGGGCTTCATGCGGGATATACCACAGGCGGTGGTTTGTTTTATCGACATTACGTGGGAAAAAACTTTGCATGGCAGGTGAGTTTTTTTCCAAGCTATCAGCAGGAGCCGCCGTATTTTTCTTCTGAGGAGAGTAAACTTCTCTTTCTCTGGGTGGGAACTATGGAACAGTGGTTTTTGCATTTTACTCAGTTGAATACCACGGCGATGAAGGGGATGCTTTTTGTCTGGGGTGGAGGAAGCTTTGCGTACCAGTATACCTCTATGCCATACGTTTTAGAAAATAAGAGAGAGGTCTATCGAGTTTCTTTGGGTGGTGGGCCTGGTTTTGAGGTGGTTTTTTATGATCATTTTGTGGTTACAGTAGCGGGAGGATATGCGGCGGCGGTCGATATGCCAGGAGGCTTTATGATGAATTTTACTTTTGAGGCCTCTTCTGGCTACAAATTTTAGGAGGCAATTTATGAGAGGATTTTCGTTTCTTTTTTTGGGAATGTTTCTTTTTTCTGGTTCTCTTTTCGGACAGGGGACTGTGAAGACCACTGTTCTTGATACTCAGACGAATACGATGGAGGAGAACATCACCACAACCAATGTATCCTCATTGCCAACCAATGAATCTATAACTTTAGAATTTCAAGAGACTAACACTCATCCATCTCCTCGTTCCATCTCCAATTCTCTTCCTTCGCCGCAGGAGACCTACCATCATATGTTAGGGGCTCATTATGGAGGGGCTTCGGGGGCAGGGCTTTGCTACAAATACTATTTTTCTGGACCTTTTGCCCTTCAATTTTCTTTTGTGCCATTCTACATGTCGGGGGAAAATAACTCAGCGGTAGGATTTCTCATAGGGGGAGTGTTCGGGCAATGGTTTCTCCACGATTTTTCCCATCCCCTCACCAGTTTAGAAGGACGATTCTTTGTTTGGAGTGGTATGAAAGCGGGCGTCTATTTTGGAACACCGGTTTCTTATTACACTTATTATGAAACTACCACAGATTATGAGTTTGCCGGAGGAGGAGGGATTGGTTTTGAAACCTATTCTATCAAGAATATTGTTTTCACGTCGGCTGTGGGTTATTTCTTTCAGTTTACTTCCCAGGCGCGTTTTGTGAATAGCTATTTTCCCCTTACCTTTGAGTGGACCCTTGGATACCGTTTCTAAAAAAAAGAGCCACCCACTGGGTGGCTCTTTTTTTTATTCTTTTGCTAACAGTTCTTTGAAGGGTTTTCCGTACACAAAGGAGCGGTAGCTTTTGGGAAGATCGACAAATGAAAAGTCCCTGCGAAGAAGTTTATCCTTGTACTTGGAGACAGGGACATCCTCATAGATCAGGCCTTTTACAATTCCAGCCCGGGTGATATCGTTCACAAATACCGCTCCCATGATGCGGTTATCCTTGATCACAAACTTGCGATAGGTGATGCCATCATCGTAGAGTTTTTCAAGAATTTCGTAGTCGGAAGGATTTTGAGGGTTGGTTTCTCCATAGGAGATGGTATAGAGATCCTCAAAGTAGAGCGAATTCATAGGAATCGAGCCATCGTATTCAAGAGGTTTACTTACCATGGAGAGTCCTGCAAAATACCCCATTTTGCGCGCAACAGGCCAGATGGCGATAATCATGTTTTCTTTGGTGAGGAAGTTGTACCCCTTGGCCACGTCACCTGCTGCATACACATCCGGGAGATTGGTTTGCATGTAGCGGTTAACCTCAATACCACGGTTTACCGTGATCCCGGCTTCTTCTGCGAGCTTACTTTCAGGAGTTACCCCGATGGAGATATACACTAAATCGGTATCAATAACATCCCCTGTGGAGAGTTTTACCTGTCTCACTTTGGTATCACCAAGAATTTCGGTGACGCTGGCGTTGGTATAGATACGAACGCCATGCTTCTGCATCTTCTCAGCCATGAGGCGGGAACTTACGGGATCAAGGGCACGTCCAAGAATGATGGGGGCAAGCTCAACCATCACCACTTCTACTCCAAGATGGACAAGGGCTTCGGTTGCCTTGAGTCCAATGAGACCACCACCAATCACCACAGCCCGCTTGGCCCCTTTTTCCAGGACCTGTTTTCGCATCTCCTTGGCTTCGTCAAGGTTAAAAAAGTGCATAACCCCAGGAAGTTCTTTGCCTGGCATGGGGGGACTAATGGGCTTTCCACCCGTGTTAATGAGAAGATGCTCATACCCTATTTCTTCGCCTGTGGCCAACTTGACGGTTTTGGACTTGGCGTTGATGGCCACTACCTCAGCGCCGGTACGAACGGTTACCTTTCTGGATTCACTATAGGCACTTCCACGATAGAAGATACCCTCTTCGTTAATCTTACCCATAGCGTAATCCACGATGGCGGGCCTTCCGTAAGCCACATAAGGTTCTTTTGTCAGAGCAAGGATAGTCCCATCTTTGTCGTATTGGCGAATAGCCTCTATCATTCCAATGGCCCCGGCTGAATAGCCGATGGTGAGATACTTTGCTTTTGTCATAGGTTATTCTCCTTAGTCGATGAGGTTGAGATCTTCACCGGCAGTGTACTCGTGATAGGAACCACGAAGAGGACTTTCTTTTGGCAGTTCGGCGTCCCTATCCTCAAACACAAGGGCATCGTTGGGGCAGGCCTGAACACAGGCTGGTCCCTCGGCTCGACCCTCACAGAGGTCGCATTTATCGGATACCCGCAGCCCCAGTTCCTGGTCAACACGAGTGGTGATAGATCCCTGAGGACATGCCATGATACACATCCAGCAGCCAATACAGCGGTCCTGATCTACCTTGACAAGCCCCGTTTCCTCATAGCGCCACATGGCTCCTACGGGACAGGCCTCCACACATTCAGCGTGTTCACAGATACGACAATTGGCAGAAAAGGAGAGGGGACCTCGCATCTGGACTTCTATTTTGGAATTGACCTTTGGCTTCTCTGAAAAGGCTACAAAAATATTTTTCGACTTTGAGTGTTCAAGGATACAAGCAACCTCACAGAGGTGGCAGGCCACACAGTATTCTTCTCTTGGATAGACTCTTTTCACGGCTTCCTCCTCATTTACATACCGATACCGGCCATTTTGAGGCCAAGAACTTCCATCTCTTCTTTTGTCATACCAACAGCCCGGAGTCGTTCCCTATTTCCCCGGAGACTCTCAATGGCGTTGAGACCCATACTTCCCAGCACTTCTTTCATCTCGATCTGCCATGCCCGCAGCATATTGGAGACGCGTTCTGTGGCGATTTCGGGATTCTGGCGTTTGGCCAAGAAAGGATCATTGGTGGTAATACCCCATGCACAGCGACCGGTGTGACACTGCTGACACATGGTACATCCTACCGCAATGAGAGCAGCGCTGGCGACATACACGGCATCAGCCCCAAGAGCAATTGCCTTGAGGGCATCAGCGGCACTCCGGATACCACCTGCGGCCACGAGTCCTACATTTTCTCTGATACCTTCCTGGCGCAGACGATCGTCAACCACCGCAATAGCTATTTCAATAGGAATACCTGTATGCTCTCGCACAATAGTGGGGGTTGCTCCTGTTCCTCCACGATAACCATCCACCACAATCACATCAGCTCCTGCACGGGCGATACCAGAGGCAATAGCGGCAATGTTATGCACAGCGGCCACCTTTACACTCACAGGTTTTTCGTAGCGCGTAGCCTCTTTCAGGGCATAAATGAGCTGACGAAGATCCTCAATTGAATAAATGTCATGGTGAGGAGCAGGAGAAATGGCATCGCTTCCCACCGGGATCATACGGGTCTTGGAAATCTCTTCAAGTACCTTTTCACCGGGGAGATGTCCACCAATACCTGGCTTGGCTCCCTGCCCAATCTTGATTTCGATCGCTCCACCAGCCTTGAGATACTCCTCATGTACTCCAAAACGACCAGAAGCCACCTGCACAATGGTGTTTGGACCATACTTGTAGAGACTGCGGTGAAGACCACCCTCACCGGTACTCCAGTAGGTCCCATAAGCTTGGGCTGTAGCCGCCAAGGCCTTTTGGACATTGAGGTTAATGGATCCAAATGACATTGGACCAAAGATAATAGGAATATCTAACTTCATCAAAGGAGAAAGCTTTGTAGAAAGCTCCACCTTGGTCGCATCAGGCGAAACAGGTACTTCACGACCACGATTTCCCATGTAGGTACGAAGTTCCATGGGTTCTCGAAGGGGGTCAATAGACGGGTTCGTCACCTGACAGGCATCGAAAAGCATCCTGTCAAAATAGGTAGGCTGTGTTGACATATCATTTCCCATCCCTGTGAGTCCAATAGCCCCTGTCTCCGCATTGAGATAGATATTGCGGATTTCTCGTTTTGTCCAGTATCCATGGGGACGAAACGCACTGGGATTGGGTTGAATAGAGATGGCGTCGGTAGGACAATAGGCCTCACAGCGATGACACCCCACACACTTGCTGTGGATAGAATCTATCTTTTCTCTCTCAGCATCCCAGAAGTTTGCCTCAAAAGAGCACTGTGTCACACAGCCCTGACACTTGATACAGCGCTCCTGATCTCTTACCACCCGAAAATCATAAAAATTGGTAACCGTTGGTTGATACAGCATGCTTTTCCTCCTTTACCTTAACGGTCACGAACTGACCGTGTAGCGGGATAACCGTTCTCTTCATACGAAGAAGGGACCAACTGTTTTCGATTGGTCAGTGTATGCCAGCCTGGCACATAATGTTTTCCATAGGGACGCTTACTCACCGGAATAAGCTTGGTAAAAGGCACCTTCATAATCTCTTTCATATCATAACCAAACTCTTTGCAGAAGTTTTCAAGAAGGGGCCTCAGGATCTTCTCATCCTCAGCATCAAGGTCAAAAGGTTTTGCTTCCTTCCCCAACGTGGAGGGATCGACCTTTCCACGGATGTAGATCCTTCCACCGTGCATACCCGTGGAGAGATAATCTCCCGTAATTGGTTCACCCTTCTGAGCAGTAAGCCCTAAAAGAACAAGTATGCCTCCAGCCATGTACTCACCAAAGAAGTCTCCGGCGCAACCGCCGATGACAGCCTTGGGAACAAAATCCATATACTCTTTCATGTGAATACCGACACGGTAACCCACATCTCCCTTGATATAGACCTCACCACCGCGCATTCCATAAAAAAGCACATCCCCTGCATCCCCGTGGATAAAAATCTTTCCCGCATTCATGGTGTTTCCCACCCCATCCTGGGCGTTTCCATATACCCGGATGGTAGGACCGTTCATAAAAGCCGCAAGATCATTTCCAGGAGTGCCATAAACCTCGATGAGAATATCCTCTCCACGAAGGCCATCTCCGATGAAGCGCTGTCCAAGCACGTTTTCTATTCGAAAGTGCTTTTCTCCCTTCTGGATGGCTTCATAGATTATCGTATTGAGTTCCCGATAGTGAAGGTTCTTTGCATCTATCACTTTCATCGCTCTCTCCTTATTCTTCATAGCCTTTCAGAAAGGCAAATACCGGTTCTCCAGCCCGTGGATGCCACACCCTATCTAAGTCTGGTTGAATCAGTCTGATGGAAGATTCCTCACTGGAGACATAGACAGAGTCACCCTTGTAGCCAACGACCATGGGTCTCAGTTTTCCTCGATCGGCAATAGCCATAAAACCACCCTCAAAGCCAATAATAAAGGCAAAAGGCCCATTGAAAAGAAGCCCACCATACGAAGCCCGGAGGCGGATATGGAGATCCTTCTCTTCAGGTGGTAGTTTGTCAATATCCTTCCAGAAACGGGAAGCAAAAACGGCAGCCACGGCCTTCCAGGGAAGCTTATGACGGCGACGAAGGAGATCTACCCCGTACGCCACCACCTCTGTATCCGTTCTCATCGAACATTCATAGCCAAAGCTCTCAAGATAGCGTCTGTTGATTCCATAAGAAGAGATTTCCCCATTGTGAACCACAGAATAATTCAGCATGGTAAAGGGATGGGCACCACCCCACCATCCCGGCGTATTGGTTGGGAAGCGGCTATGGGCGATCCAGGTGTGGGCCTTGTATTCATCCAGTCGGAAGAAGTCCCCAATATCGTGGGCTTCACCAACCCCTTTGAAAGCCCCCATGTTCTTTCCACTGGAAAGAACAAAAGCCCCATTGATATACTTGTTGATATAAATCACCTTTTCCCGGACGTAGTCATCCGGTTCCTGAAATTGAAGATAGGTTTCAGGAATCTTACAGAAATATCGATAGAAAAGGGGAGGATTTTTGATATTTTTGTTTGGTCGTGTGGGGATCTGTTCCTCAAGATCGACGGCAAAGCTTGTTTTGATGAAAGTTTCTGTTTCTTTGCGGGCGTCGGTATTGTCGTACATCATGTGGATAGCATAATGGTCCTTGTACGACTCATACAGACCATACACCGCAAAACCACCACCAAGCCCGTTGCCTCGTTCCCGCATGTGCTCAATAGCACGAATGATGTTGTTGCCATCTTCTTTTCGGCCATCCCGGTGAATAAACCCGATGAGACCACAACCAGATGTGTCTTTTTCCCCGTAGGGAATGACATCCTCGTAGGTATAGGGCATAGTATTTTCTCCTTACCTTTTGAAAGTGAAAGGATATACAGGATAAAGACAAACAAAAAATCTTGCAAATTTTTTAGGGGTGTTTCTTCAAAAAGAAGCATGTTTTTTTGAGACTCCTACACAAATGGGCAACGCTCTCATTTCTTGCAAAAAATCCTTTTTTGCTTCATCATATACCGGACTTTTTCATGGAGGAAGCCGATGTTGTTCAAATTGTCTATCCCTTCTGATGGAGAAAAAATCACTGTTCAAAACAACCAGCTTGTAGTCCCTGATAGGCCTATCATTCCTTTCATTGAAGGTGATGGGACAGGGCCTGATATCTGGAAAGCTTCTCAGCATGTCTTTGATCAGGCGGTGGCCAAAGCCTACGGTGGAAAACGCAAAATCGTCTGGATGGAGGTGTATGCCGGTGAAAAGGCAAACGCGTTGTACGGCACCTATCTTCCAGATGAGACCGTAACCGCTATTCAGGAGTACTATGTGGCCATCAAGGGGCCTCTTACAACGCCTGTTGGAGAGGGTTTCAAAAGCCTCAATGTTACCCTCAGGCAGGTTCTTGACCTGTATGCCTGTATTCGTCCTGTGAAGTACTACGAAGGAACTCCATGTCCGGTCAAAAACCCGGAAAAAGTAGATATGGTGATCTTCCGTGAAAATACCGAAGATGTGTATGCCGGGCTTGAATGGGCTATAGATACCCCAGAAGCGAGGGATATCATTGCCTATATTCAAACACGCACGGGAAAAACCATTCGGCCGGATTCCGGTATTGGTATCAAACCGATGAGTCGTTTTGGAAGCGAACGTATCATGCGCAAGGCTCTTCAGTATGCCATTGCCAACAAACGAAAATCCATCACCATTGTTCACAAAGGGAACATCATGAAATACACCGAAGGGGCCTTCAAAAACTGGTGTTATGATTTTGCCAAAAGAGAGTTTGGGGACAAGGTGGTTTTTGAGTCGGAACTTACCGGTCCTACAGACAAGATTGTGATCAAAGACAGGATTGCGGATAACATGTTCCAGCAGGCTCTTCTTCGACCAGATGAGTATGATATTCTTGTGACCATGAATCTCAATGGTGACTATCTTTCGGATGCTATTGCGGCTCAGGTAGGGGGACTTGGTATGGCCCCTGGTGGAAATATCGGTGATTTTTATGCTGTTTTTGAGGCCACCCATGGAACAGCCCCAAAATACGCTGGTCTTGACAAGGTCAATCCCGGTTCAGTGATCCTCTCCGGCAAGATGATGCTTGAATACCTTGGCTGGACAGAAGCCGCCGAACTCATTGAAAAGGGCCTTCAAAAAACGATTGCCAGTGGGGTGGTTACTTATGACCTTGCCCGCCAGATGTCAAACGCCCGGGAGGTCAAAACCAGTGAGTTTGCCAAGGCTATTGTTGAAAATATGGGAGCATAATCTATGGCACTCTACCAGAATCCCCTTGAAACTCGCTATGCCTCTCAGGAGATGCTTGAAATCTTCTCAGAGGAAACGAAATTTCTCACCTGGCGAGATTGCTGGATAGCCCTTGCCGAAGCAGAAAAGGAACTGGGGCTTCCCATTACAGAGGAACAGATTGAAGACCTCAAAAAGAATCGTGATAATCTCAACCTTGAACGGGCCCGTGCCATCGAAAAAGAAATTCACCACGATGTCATGAGTCATATCAGGGCTTATGGGGAAGTGGCTACCAAGGCGGCGGGGATTATCCATCTTGGGGCTACCTCGTGTTTTGTGACGGACAATACCGATGTGATCCTCTGGAAAAGAGCCCTTCTTCTTATCCGAAAACGTCTTGTCTCTGTGATTCGTACTCTCCGAAACAAAGCCTGGGAGTATCGTCATCTTCCTGTCCTTGGTTATACCCACCTCCAGCCAGCTCAGCCTACCACTCTGGGCAAACGAATCAGTCTCTGGCTTTATGATTTTGCGCTTGATCTGGAGGATCTGGAGTACAGGCTTGATCATCTCATGCTTCGTGGGGCCAAAGGAACAACGGGGACTCAGGCCAGTTTCATGGAACTCTTTGAAGGAGACAGAGAAAAAGTACGTGAACTTGACAGATTGGTGGCCAAAAAACTTGGTTTTGAGAAGGTTGTTCCTGTGTCAGGGCAGACGCTCACAAGAAAGATAGACGTGTGGGTTCTTGAGGTTCTTTCCCACATTGCCCAGACGGCTCATAGGGCTTCCAATGATATTCGGCTCATGCAGCACTCCTGGCAGGTGGAGGAGCCCTTCGACAAAAAACAGGTTGGCTCTTCGGCTATGCCCTACAAACGGAATCCTATTTTGGCAGAACGTATCACTGCCCTGGCTCGTTATGTGATAAACAATGTGCAAAACGCCGCCTATACCTATGCCAATCAATTTCTTGAGAGGACACTCGATGATTCCGCGAACCGGCGTCTTTCTATAG
Source organism: Brevinematales bacterium (assembly GCA_013177995.1). GTDB lineage: Bacteria > Spirochaetota > Brevinematia > Brevinematales > Thermospiraceae > Thermospira. Next base: position 42,203 of record JABLXN010000025.1, read on the forward strand.
CGGAAGGATTTTTGGCTACAGATGCTATTCTCATCCTTTGTCAGAAGCTTTTTTCCGGCATGCAGGTCTATCCCGAGGTGATTCACCGCATCATGATGCAGAATCTTCCCTTCTATGCTACGGAAAACATCCTGATGGAGGCTGTGAAGAGAGGAGGAAACCGTCAGCATCTCCATGAGGTTATTCGGGAATATGCGATGAAGCAGGTGGCGGCTGTGAGGGAGGGTAGGGATTTTGATATGCTTCAGGCTCTGCGGGAATCTCAGGAGTTCAATCTTCCTGATGAAGTCTGGGAGAAGATCTCTGATCTTTCCCAGTATGTGGGGCGTGCTCCCTGGCAGGTGGAAGAACTTTTGGCTGAGTATATAGATCCCCTTCTCGAGAAATACCAAACGGAAAGTGATATACAGGCCGATATCAGGGTATAACTTAAAAGACAATCCTCCAGAAAGGAACCCATCCTTTTCTCTCAGGTTGAAGGCTCCAGTTGGTTCCCCGGAGAAGAGAACGGTTGCTGACGATTTCCCAGACCTCTTCACTTTCCTTTCCTGAAGCTATGACGGTCTGGAAGGTATTGGAAAGCCTGTAAAGCGGAAGAAGGTAAGGGGTGGTTTGTATTTTCCCTTCTTCCTTCGTAAGGTCAAGGACAACGGCTATTGCGGGGCGGGCTTCTTTTATTCTCCATTGAGGGAACAAAAAATTTCCGACGCTATAGAAAATGGGTTTGCCTTTGTATATTTCAAAGGCTTGAATAATATGGGGGTGATGTCCGACAATGACATCTGCCCCGGCATCAATGATAGCATAGGCATTTGATACCTGTTCTGAATGTAGAGGGGGAACCACATACTCCCATCCCCAGTGGACAAAGAAAAGAAGATACTCTACCTCTTGGCTGAGGTTGCTCACCATCGAGACAATCTTTTTCCAGCGAAGCCCTGCAGTTCCTGGTCTTTTGGCTGTGGCCATCAGCTCCTCAGGTTTTTGAAATCCTGCACAGAGAATACCAATGGTTATTCCTATCTGGGTTATGATGACAGGGCGTATAGCCTCTTCCCAGTTTTTTCCTGCGCCTGCAAAGAGAAGACCATAATTTGTCAGGTGTTCTCTCATCTCAAGCATGGCGACACTTCCATAATCCATGGCATGGTTATTCGCAAGAGAAACGACGTCAACGCCGGCATTGGTGAGCCAGTGAAGGACGGAAGGGGGACTTCGAAAGACATGGGTCTTGGTTTGGGGCGTACCATTGGTGGCTATGGTGGTTTCTAAGTTGACAATAGTAAGATCAGCTTCTCTCATGATGCCTTTGACAAAAAAGAACGGATCTTTTCCCTCAGCGAGGGTTTTTTCTATTTCCCAAGAGAAATTGACATCTCCTCCCAAAAAAATTCGTAGGGAGTTGGTTTTCTTCTCTTGAGAGGGTGCTTCTGGTATGATTTTCTCTTGTCTCACCAGGCTCTTTTTTTCTTTGTCGCATCCTGAAAGTATCATTCCGGCCAAAAGAAAACCTGCCCACCACTTCATTTTACTCCGTTCTCTTGTCATTTTTCTCTCATCTCTATTCTTTGCAGGAGATTGAATAGGAACAAAAAAGCCTTTTCCCGAAAGGGAAAAGGCTTTCTGTATGAGTGCCTCGTTTTATACGTATTTTCTGTATTCAGCATTGTCCGGGAAGTAGCGGACAGCGACACACCGATTTCCCCTTTGATTGTAGAGAAATCCTCCATTCCAGTACTCAAGGGCAGCGAAAAGGGCATTTCCACCGTCCATTTCTGTGGATTCTGGTCCCTTCCACGCTACCAGATCGGCAAAATGCTCAAAGTCCTGGCTCACGAGACATATGGTTCTATCAATGGCGAACTGATTCCATTCGTTCATCAGGGCAAATCCATTTCCCTCGTCCTCAACGATGACCTTGGCCCTTTTGTTGAAGTCAAACCATACCTTGATTTTCTTGTTGGGGTCCATCTTGTTTCCGTGTTCGATTCCATTTTTCACCAGCTCACTTATCTGCTGTTCAAGGAGGTTGACCTCTTTATAAAGATCTGGAGCGTACTGAATGATGTATGAAGTATAGGCACGCACCTTGGAAAAATCACTGGGAAATTCCTTGTAATACATCCCATGCGTATTGAAAAGGGCATGATTATCATCAACCTTTGCTAATTGCTTGACCTGAATCTCTCGTCCATCCTCAAGTTTGAGAAGAAGGGTATTCTCATTCTTGCGACCAATAATCTCATACCTGTAGAGGCTTTCTCTCATCTGATATCCTCCCCATTGAACGTCATCTATACTATCGGCATGTAGGGCCTTTTTTCTTAAATAGTATAGCCACTTTTTTTGGTTTTGTCAATGAAAAGAGGGAAAAAGAAGGAGAAGGGAAGGTTTTATTGAGAAAGTTTCTCTTTCAAGAGGAGCATTTCCTGGGGTAATTCGATGACAAAATGGAGTTTTTCTCCAGTGATCGGATGGGCAAAAGAGAGTTCCTTGGCACAAAGGGCAATCCCCGGGAGATGGTACTGGTTGGCATGGCGGGAGTAGAGAGGATCTCCAGCGATAGGATGGCCGATATGAGCCATGTGAACACGGATCTGGTGTGTTCGGCCGGTGTAAATACGCACCTCGACAAGGGCGTGGTTTTTGAGATACTCAAGAACTCGATATTCTGATAAGGCTGGTTTCCCTGTGGAAACGACAGCCATTTTTTTTCTGTTGGTATTGCAGCGACCAATAGGGGCGTCAATGGTGCCACTTGCCGGCGGATGGCCTTTGACGATAGCCTGGTAGATCTTGTGGATGCGATGGTTCTTGAAATCTTCTACAAGCCGGTGGTGAGCCCTATCCGTGAGAGCTACAATGAGAAGACCTGTGGTGTCTTTGTCGAGCCGGTGAACGATTCCAGGTCGTTCCTTTCCCCCAACCGAAGACAGATGATCTCCTAAATGATAGAGAAGACCATGCACAAGCGTGCCCTCTTCATGACCTTTGGAGGGGTGGACCACAACCCCATAGGGCTTGTTGATGACGGCGATGTGTTCGTCCTGATAGACCACAGAAAACGCCACCGGTTGGGGTTCTAACTCTAAAGGCTTGGGATCCGGGATTTCCACTGTAATCACGTCCCCTACCTGCACTTCATGACTCAATTTTTCTTTTCGATTGTTGACAGTGATGGGGATATCCTGTGATTTGAGCCCGCTTCTTGTTATGGCATAGCCCTGTTGTTGGAGATAGTCGGCGACGATTTTGTCAAGTCTCCCCTTTGTGGGGGAAAGAAACTCCACTCGTGTGGGCATGGCTACAGTCTGATCTCCCGATTTTTCCAGAGAAGGCCTAATTGGCCACAGCCGGCGGCAATTTTTCTCCCTCGACTCTTTCGGAGGGTGGCATGGATACCGGCTTCTTTCAAAAAGAGAAGAAAGGTCTTCACCCTTCCCTGCGAGGGGGTTTCGAGGTCAATACCCTCGACAGGATTGTAGGGGATAATATTGAGAAGGTATTTGAAGGGAAGCAGAAGCTTTCGTAAGCCCTCAGCGTCCTCTCTTCGGTCATTGACACCGGCAATGAGGATGTATTCAAAGGTAATTCTTCGTCCTGTGGCATCCTGATATTCCCGAAGGGCTTCCATGAGGTCATCGAGGGGGTTGGTTTTGGCTATTGGCATGAGACGTTCTCTTCCTATCCGGAAGGGAGAATGGAGCGAAACAGCCAGCCGGACGGGTTGATTCCACTGGGTAAATTCTCGAATGCCCTCAATAATACCGGCGGTAGAAATGGTGATATGGCGGTAGCCAAGGTTATAGCCCTTGGGATGGGTGAGGGTGCGAATGGCTTTCTGGACGTTTTCCCAGTTGAGGAAGGGTTCTCCCATCCCCATGAAAACGATATTGGAGATTTTTCTCGGTGTGGTAAGAGAAAGCCCAAAAAGCCCGGGATGTTGAAGGATAAATTCTTCGGCAAGAATGACCTGGGCGAGGATTTCATCTACTTCTAAGTTTCTAGCAAAACCAAGCTTTCCCGTCGCACAGAAGACACATCCAAGGGGACACCCCGCTTGAGAGGAGACACAAAGGGTGAGTCGTTTTTTGGGGTCGTCGCTTTCCTCGGTAGCCTCATCCTGTTTGAGGATGACTGCCTCTATATGATGACCGTCCAAGGTTTCAAAAAGAAGCTTGACACTTTCTTCCTCTTCGAGGCTGTCTATAATGCGGAGGGGAAGAAGTACCAGATCATTCTGGAGTTCGTCTCGCCACTTCTTGGGGAGATCCGTCATTCTTTGAATATCGGTGATGAACTTTGTCCATACCCACGTCCATATCTGATTGGCCCGGTGGGGTGGTTGGCCTATCTCTTCCATCAGAGAGCGCAATTCCTCAAGCGAAAGATTGAGCCATCGTTTCATACTAACCTGCCCGATGAGCGAGCGTGCTGTATCTCTTCTCCGTAGAGGGCAAGGTAATCCTCATGGGCACGCCGGATCACCTCATGAGCCTCGCCTACTCCATACACGTGGGTAATCTCACAGCGGTTGTCTTCATTGTCCGGGGCGTTTTTGTAGGTGAGAAAATAGTGAACAATACGATCCAAAAGAAGGGGTGGGAGATCGTTGATATCTTTGTACATTTCATAGACAGCGTCCTTTACCATCACAGCCACAATCTTGTCATCGGCTTCCCCATGGTCTATCATCCGGATGCCACCGATAGGGCGAGCATGGAGGAGAATGTCGCCGTGAAAGAGGGCTTTTTCTGAGAGGACACAGATATCAAGGGGATCCATATCCCCTACCACCTGGGAACGGCCTGTTTTTTCCCGGCAGAAGGAGGCTGTTTTTTCTCCACAGAGTGTCTGAGGGATAAACCCATAGAGCATGGGAGGGATACTGGAGTAGAGCTGTGGCCTATCGACCTTGAGCATACCTGTTTCCTTGTCCAGTTCATATTTCACGGTATCAGAAGGGACAAGTTCAATGTAAGCGGAGACCACATTGGGATATTCTTCTCCAATACGTACCCCATGCCAGGGATGAGCGCGAAAAACACAGTATGGGCTTTTTTCTTTCAAGGTATACTCCTTCAAAAACGTGTCTATTAGTGTAAGGAGAAAAGAGGGCAAAAATCAACTTCTTCAGACCTTTGCACATCGTGCAAAGGTTTCGAACAACGAGAAGTTTTTCTGTAACACTCCTCTTCTCCCAGCGTTTGCTTTTTTCCTCGAAAAGCCTTACAATCGTAGAAAAACAAAAACCGGAGTAGGGTTCTATGGGGAAAAAATACCTGAAAGCTCTTCTTGCTATTCAGAGAAATGAAATGACGGAATACGTGGTGTACAAAAAGCTTGCCGCCATGGTAGAAGAAAAGAATGCCAAGGTGCTTTCTCAGATTGCTGAGGCGGAAAAGTCCCATGCCCTGTACTGGCAAAAGAAAACCGGAATTGAAGTCAAGCCAGACATGAGAAAGGTGTTTTTGAGGGTTATCTTGGCCAAGATGTTAGGAATGACCTTTGTACTCAAATTGATGGAAAGGAATGAAGGGACGGGTTCAAGGCACTATGCAAAACTCTCGGAGATTTTCCCTGAAGCCAAAAAAATAGGAGAAGAAGAGGAGCTTCATGAAAAATCACTTTTGAATATGCTTGATGAAGAGAAATTACGCTATGTGGGTTCTATTGTTTTGGGGCTCAATGATGCCCTTGTGGAGTTGACAGGAGCCCTGGCGGGTTTTACCCTTGCGTTGAGGGATGCAAAGCTTATCTCCATAGCCGGACTTGTCACAGGGGTGTCGGCTGCTTTTTCCATGGCAGCTTCAAACTATTTGGCTTCAAAGGCCGAGGGGGAGAAGCATCCCTGGAAAGCGGCCCTTTATACCGGTGGGGCTTATATGCTTACCGTGCTTTTGATGATTCTTCCCTATCTTTTGCTCAGTAATAGTTTTGTCAGTCTGGGTGTGATGATTTTTGTGGTGATAGGGATCATCGGCCTGTTCAACTACTACATCTCTGTGGCCAAGGATATGGATTTTAAAGAGCGATTCTTTGAGATGAGTCTCATAAGTCTTGGGGTGGCGACCTTTTCCTTTTGTTTGGGCTGGGTGCTCAAAATCTTCTTTGGCGTGGATGGCTAACACGGGTGAAATGAGGCACTCTCATGATAAAACTTGAAAAAACTTTCTTTTTTCGTTATGCTATTTTTGATGAAAAGGAGAGAATATGCCTCAAGAGATTATAAAAATAGTTTTTTTTGCTTTTTTCGTGATGAGTATAGGTGGTGGGTGGGCTCAGGAAGCAGAAAGTGGCGCAGGTGAACAGTCGGTGGTTTCTCAGGAGACGGTGGAACCTTCTCCTCAGCCTGTTGAGACGCCACAGAGTCCTACGCCGCCATCCACTTCAACTCCAGTGTCAACACCTACACCAGTGATATCTCCCCGTCCTGCTTCAGGAATCGGGAGCGAAGAGCGTCTCTTGCAGGCCATTCAGGCCAATCCGACAGATAGGAATGCCTACAATCGGCTTTTGGATTATTACAGGGCTCAGAAGAGAACCCAGGATCATCTCAAGATTCTCATCAAAGCCATTCAAAATATAGGGGGAAATCTCACCTATTATCTGTGGATGGGGGATGATTATATGGAGCTTTCTGATTATTCCAAGGCTCTCATTTCGTATCAGTATGCTCTCAAAGAGGCTCCAACAAATCCGGCGGTGTATCTGAAGTTGGGGAATGCTCATTTGCTTCTCAAGAATTATTATAGCGCTGAGACGGCTCTTCTTGCGGCTCTTTATTATGGAGAAAGGTCTGGGAAGATCAATATCCCCTTTGCGTATCGTTTGCTTGGAGAGTGTTATGAGGGGGTCAAAAATTATGTCGAGGCATTGAAGTGGTATCAGAAGGCTTATAGGCTTTCTCCTACGCAGGAGTACAAGGTCCTTGTGGATAGGGTTCAGGCTCAGGCCACCAATCAGTAGAAATTGGCATTTGTTTTCTTTCAAAGCCGAGCCGTGGGCTGAAAGGAAAAAGAGGAGGGGAGTTTTGAGAGGGGCGTTCAAAAATCTTTCTCAAGGAGTTCTTTCACTTTTGCACGATGGAATGAGTGGTACTGAAGGGGACAAAAGCCTTTGGACTTCTACTGATATACGAACTCTCCATACGGCGTGAGGAGAATCACTTCGTTTTTCCCTGAAGGGGAAGATTCGATTTTGCCGACGATTTTTCCTTCGATATGGTATTTTTCTCCTATGGTGAGGAGGGAGGGGGCGATTTCTTGAGGAACATAGAACTCTATCCTGTGGCCCATATTGAAGACCTGATACATCTCTTTCCATTCGACACCGGTTTTCTGGATAGCCTTGAAGAGGGGAGGTACAGGGAAAAGGTTGTTTTTCACATAGCGAAGGCCATGGCCGAAGTTTTTGCATTTGGCCTGTCCGCCACCGGTACAGTGAACGATGCCGTGAATATGTTCCCGAAACGAAAGGAGAATCTCTTTGATAAGGGGAAGATAGGTGCGGGTAGGGGAGAGGAGGGCTTCACCGATGGTGAACTCACTTTCGGGGAGGGGATCATCAAGTCGATAGGGGCCTTGATAGACCAGGTCTTGTGGAACGGTGGGAGAGTAGCTTTCTGGATAACGGGAGGCATACTCATGAGAGAGGAGTTGATGCCTGGCCAACGTGAGGCCATTGGAGGCAATTCCCGAGTTGGGTTTGTCTTCGTAGAGAGCCTGTCCCGTTGAGGAAAAGCCCACAATCACATCTCCGGGTTGCATGCGCATGGTGATGATCTCGGTTTCTTTCAATGTGGCGACTGCCGTGGCATCAACGATGAGGGTTTGGACAAGGTCTCCTACATCAGCCGTTTCTCCACCACTCATGGTACACACAATGCCATAAGGCTTCAGGGAGGCAAAAAAGCGCTCATACCCGTGAATGATGGCTTTGATGGCTTCACCGGGGATTCGGTGGGCGTTTCTTCCAATGGTATTGGAAAAGAGGAAGGGACCTACCGCTCCCACACAGGCCATATCATCTGTATTCATCACGGCGGCGTCCTGGGCAAGACCAGCATACCACTGGTTGTCTCCCGTTTCCTGTGCCATGAGGTACGCAATACTTGACTTGGTGCCACTTCCATCGGCATGCATGAGAATGTAGCTACCATTCTCAAAAGGGCTACGAAGGATTTTGCAAAAACTTCCAGGGAAGGCTCCCTCATCTATCCCTTTGAGGGCGGCGTGAACATCCTCTTTGGTGGGGGAAACTCCCCTCTGACGATATTTTTCCATGCTTTCTCCGCTACTTTTGGTGAGTATTTATTATAAGAAAGGGAAATGTTTCTGTCAAAAGGAGGGGATATGAACCAGAAGAAAAATTTTTCGAGACCCTTGCACGGGTGTTTTCTTCCCTTGTTTGGGTCAGGAGCTACGCCCCTGAAACCCCGCTTTTTCTGTTTACAAGGGCTTATTTGTCTTTTTTATTCAAAAAAGTAGAATTATTTATTATGATAAGGAATATTTTTATACTATTTTTGTTTTTTTACTACTTTTTTGAGACCTTCGCACATTCGTGCAAAGGTCTCTTTCTTTTTCTCTTGTCGTTCCACATATGAAACTGAATACCTATTTTCACATTTGACAAAGAAGGGGCAACGAAGGGATAATAAGGAGGAACTATGAAGAGGAGTCAACTATTATAAATTCACCTCCTGAGGGAAGGATGTAAGGCGGAGGGGGTCGAAGGTAGTTTGATGAGAGAGCATGGCGTAGAGGAGGCGAAGGAGTTTGTGAGCCACGCAGAGATTGGCCTTTTTAGCAACACGGGATTGAGCAAATTTGAGGTTAAAATACTCACCGAAA